>CAZKPZ010000156.1:0-2104 GCA_964554745.1 uncultured Treponema sp.
ATTATACACCTTATTAGCTTTCCTGTTTTAGTCCAAGTTGCGATTAGGCATTACAAAACGAACGCTTGATTCTGACAGAAACTTCTAAAATCAAATTGACTGCCGATGCCGTACTTCCGGAAAATGATTTTTTTAATTTGATAAAAAGCAAGGTTAACGAATTCTGGTTGGAAGTTGGAAAACTTAATTCTGTGCTGGAAAAATATGTTGAACAGTTCAAAATTGATTAGTGGTATAATTATATTTGAGCATTTACTTTTGTTCTGCTACATAGTAAGATAGTAAGCAAGTTGCAAAGGCTAAACTCGAACTAAAATTGCGTATTTATGCAAAAATTCCTTGAGTTTTGATTTTATATGTATCGGAGAAAATATGGAAATTATTCTTCATGGGCTGTTTTTGATTTTTGTTTTGAACATTCCGATTTTTATTTTTTGGAACAAAACAAAAGACAAAGTTTCCAAGCCCCTTTCTGTTGTGCACAAAATCATTGCAACTCTGGACAATGCCGCACTAATTTCTTTACTTGCGGTCGGTTTTTGGAAGGAAAATCATTATTTCATAATTCTTGTTCCGTGCGTACTTTTAATATTATATCCGATTTCATGGGGACTAAATACGGAACTCAGCGATGAAGATAGAGCCGCATTGCTTAGTGGCCTATTAACTACGAAAGGGAAATCCACTGTGGTTCATTTTTTTTATTTTATTCCGTATTACCTGATTGCCGCATGGAAAAAGCCGTATAATCAATAATTTAACTTAATAATTTTGCAAACAAATTAGAATTTGCATAAAAACAGAGAAGATGTTAAATTGCCTGATTTCTGTTGGCTCCCAGCAATTATATTGATGTATATGAGGACAGAAATAATTTACAGTTCAGAATAAGCAGATGTAATCCTACATATTATTTAGGCTCTTCTATTTTTGGTGGAATTGTGTGTTTGCTGGGCTTTGCCGTGATGATTTTTTTATAAAGTTGATTAAAGAATCTGTGCTGGGCGGTAATGGGCATTAGGGTTTTATTTCCATGGTAAATTTGCAATATGGATAATTTGAGCAACCGTAAAATTTTCCATATTTGCTTTCTCGAAGTATTAATGTGCCATTGCATTTTGGGCATATTAAGTTTTCAGCTTTGTATTCTTTCGCTTTGGTTGCCTTTTGTATTTCCTGTACGTGGGCTTTACGCTCTTTTTTCCCAACTATATTGCCAGACAGAAGAATTTCCTTTATTTTAGCAATTTGCTCAGCTGATAGTGATTTTTCACAGGAACACTGATTTTGAATTTCCATAAGTAAATCGCTTGCATAAACAACAGGGATTTTTGATGTTACATCTTTTAATGTTGCGCTTCCCACAAAAGCGACGATTGGAATATAGCGAATATTTGGAAAGTCTTTCAGCCTATTTTTCAATGCGTAAATGTGACTCCAATTCTGTTTTACTGGGTTTCGGAATTTGATTTTTGTATGATAAATGACTTGTGTCCATTGCTCCGACTGTTCTTTTCCAAAAATCCAGCCTTGAAAGTTCTTCGTTTCAATTACGAAAATCCCATATTCTGACAAAACAACATGGTCAATTTGTGAGGTGCTGGCATTTTCATTTTGAATCATCAAGTCATTGAGTATGCTGAAACTGCTATCTAGCCTGTTCAATTCGCGGGAAACAGCAGTTTCCCCAAGCTCTCCTTTGTCTTTGGCGAAGAATAGAAGTAATAATAAGAGTATAACGATTGCAGAAGGTATGAGCAGAATCGTGAGCATTAGTCTTTTACCGCAGCTTCGAACGCTTCTGTAAGAATCGGTAAGTCATCTTCTGTTAAAACCCATCCACACCAACTATAGTTTTCAGAAGATTCAGTCGTAACCAGCAGTAAGATAAAATTATCCGAATAAACACTGTCTGCCAGAACTACGAAGTAATACTCGTTAGCCTGATATTCCCACTCGCTCATTGCTTTTTTACAGAGCCAAGCGTTGTTTTTGGTAAGTTTTGAAATTCCCTGAATGGAATTTGGAAAGACGCTCTTGATAAGTTCAATATATTCGTCAACATCGCCCACGTTTCCTATAAAAATTGCCGTTGCTACTCCGG
>CAZKPZ010000156.1:2114-4638 GCA_964554745.1 uncultured Treponema sp.
CCGGAGAACTTGTTTTGATAGTCTCCGTCCGAAATAGACGAATAACGCTTTAGTTCGAAATTCTGAGCAAATGCAAATGATGCAACGCAAAAACAAACTGCAATAAAGGTAATTCTTCTCACTGTCCTCTCCTTGTCGTTCATTTATCTCTGGAAGAGCTACATCTATCTAAGTTTTATTATCTTATGTTTCCATAGGAAAGTCAATCAAATTTTCCTCAGACACTGTATTGACAGCTTGCCGTCTTTATACCGAATATGCAAATGTACTCCTATAGCTTATTTAGGTTATTTTATTTTCTGTGAAATTGTATTTTTGCTAGGCTTCACCGTGATGACTTTTTCATAATGTTGAGTAAAGAATCTGCAATAGACATTGATGTATATTATAAAGGAACATTTATGTCCATTATATGATGCCGTTGATGTACATCAGAAGGTGGCATTGATGCCCATTAGAAGGAGGCACAGATTCCCATTAGAAGGTGACGTTGATGTACATTAGATGAAGGCATTGATGTACATAAAAAGACGGTAATATCGTCGAACTGGTGATTTTTCTTGTTAAAACTGTGCAAATAACAATATTTCGCCCAAAGATTGATAGTATATTGATAATCTTTTGGCAAAAGATTATTTTCTGAACAGACTTTCGTCTTTGAAGCCGCATTTTGTCCGTTTGTTTTTTCTCTATCTGTTGGGTTATGTGGAGTCTTTGGGATATGATAAGTAAAATTGAATCTGGCAGGCGGCGGCAATTGCAATTATCGGCGGTGCGGACGGCCCCACTGTGATTTGTGTCGAAAAATCAGTTTTGGAATTTTTGATTACACTTTTGGTACAAGGCTTTGTTACGGTCGTACTGTTTTTATGCTGGCGATGGAGTGGGAAAGAAAAATAAAAAGGAGCGAATTTTATGGCAATGGACGGAACTGGAATAATCGCCAGCGATTTTGACCTATAATCTAGTAAGTTTATAAACCGAACTTTACAAAATACCTTTGTATAGTAATTTTATAAAATATAGTTTACAAAATCTTGATTTTTCACACCTTGTCCAGTATAATTTCAACCGATGATAGCGCGAACTGAATTTTTAAATGAGCTTCTGTCGTTCAAGGACAAGAAATTAATCAAGGTAATCTCCGGAATACGCAGATGCGGAAAATCAACTCTGCTAGATTTATTTGAGGAGCATCTTTTAAAAATCGAAATTCCGAAAGAGCGAATTGTTCACATCAATCTTGAAGATGGCGAATTCGACAATCTCAAGACCTACAAGGAACTTTACGATTTTGTGAATAATAAACTCATTCAAGATGAGATGAATTACGTCATGCTGGACGAGGTTCAGAACGTGGAAAATTTTCAGAAAGCCTGTGACAGTCTCTTTGTCAAAAAGAATGTTGACCTTTACATTACAGGCTCGAATGCTAGATTACTTTCTGGCGAACTTGCCACGCTTCTTTCCGGTCGCTATGTGGAAATAAAAATACTGCCGCTTTCTTTTAAGGAATATATTTCCGCCCGAGGAAAGAACGACCTGCAAATAAAATTCAGCGAATACTTAAAAGACGGCTCTTTTCCTTACACTCTGCAACTCGATTCAGCTAACGAAAAAAGAGCCTACCTCGACGGCATTTACAACACGATTCTAATAAAGGATGTCGCCTATCACAACAAGATTTCGGATATTCCGATGCTCGTTGACATTGTAAAATTCATGTTCTCCATCGTAGGCTCGGAAGTCTCATCAACGAACATTGCCAACACGATGACTTCAAAAGGAAGAAAGATTTCGGTTCCCACGGTGGAAAGCTATTTGAAGGCTCTGACTGATGCGTTCATACTCTACAAGGCGGAGCGATACGACATCAAGGGAAAGCAGGTTCTTGCAAGCGGAGCGAAAAATAATTTTGCGGACACGGGGCTTCGATATTTTCTTCTCGGCTCCAAAAATGCCGATGTCGGTCATCTTCTTGAAAATATTGTGTACCTTGAGCTTTTGCGGCGAGGCTGTAAAGTAAACATCGGAAAAATCGGCAACACAGAAGTCGACTTTGTGGCGGAAAATCAAAACGACACAAATTATTATCAAGTCGCTTGGAGCGCGGTTGACGAAGAAACGCTCAAAAGGGAACTGCGCCCGCTCGAGGTTGTAAAAGACCACAATGCAAAATATCTTTTGACAATGGACTTTATCCCGAGCGCAAGCCACAACGGAATCAAGCAGATGAATGTCTTGGAATGGCTCTTGGGGGAATAATGAAACGAAAAATCATCTTTATCGCAGCAATCATAAGTATTCTTGGACTGATGTGGAATCTGGTGAATAATATTTTAACTTTGCGTGCAATCGGACAGGCGGTGGCAATTACAATTATCGGAGGAGCGGACGAACCAACTGCAATTTATGTCGGAAAATCAGTTTTGGAATTTTTGATTACACTTTTGCCACAGGGCTTTGTTACGGTCGTACTGTTTTTATGCTGGCGGTGGAGTAGGACTAGAAAAATAAATAAAAT
>CAZKPZ010000157.1:0-4617 GCA_964554745.1 uncultured Treponema sp.
ATAAAAAAAGGCTGCCCTTTTTGAAGTCTTTGATTACTTCTAGGACAGCCCCTTATAAGACTTTCCTGTAAGGCTAAAGTACAGGTGCACAGCTTCCTTCAGAGACGAGAACGCGAGCAATAATTATTTATATGCAAATATTAGCGAAATATCAAATCTAAAAACTTACAGAACCCCAAAATGAAGTCTTTCTTTTATGATTTTCATAAAGCTCAGAATAAAAACTTTCATGTGAAATGCCATCCACAAGGACAGACTCGTTTTCATTCAACTTACACATTCGTTTTGCTGCATATTTGTAAGCTTTGGTATCTTTTTCATCAAGAACAGCCTGGATATATGGGCGGTAGATTTTTGCTAAGGTTTCGTCGTCAGCCTTTTTCTCCAAAGCCTTGATTCTTTTTGATTCACAATAAAACTGAGTTCCAATTGTTTTTCGAACAGCTTCAACATATTCCTTCAAATTTTCATCACTTCCATAAGCAAGAACGAAATCAAGAATGCAATTCGAATATGTTTTTTCCGATTTTAACTGCCCCATTTTTTCAGCAATCAAAGATTCAACTTCATCTTTTGAACAATACTCTTCAAGTTCTTCTACAGAAGCTTTTGAAGGACTGCGGTAAAAATATTCCCGAGCCCAAGTTTTTAGTTTTTCAGTATCGCCGGAAGCCTTCCAGATTTCTTTTAAAAGTCTTTCTTTTTCATAGATTCGGAATTCCGGCAATTTTTGAGCACTTTTTTCCGCCTCTGCATATTGGCCATTTTTCAGATAAAGTTCCGCAATCTCTTCCCATTTGTAATCCTTAATGGAACCTTCCGTTTTCACCAGAAATTCTTGATACAAAACAGGATCATTTGATGAATACATAAGAAGTTCAGAACAAATCTTTGCTGTAGAATTTTCAGGATTATAAATCTTTTCTGCAAGTTTAAGGACTGTATCTTTATCAAAAAACTCCCCTGCCCTCTTAAAAATTGACTGATTCAAGCCGCAATAGGAATCTTTTGAATATTCAAGCAGAACATCGACAATGAACTTTTTGTTTTCTGCAAGTTTTGCATTTTTAACCCACAAGTCGGTCATTGTACAATGGAACAAGGGTGTTAAATCCCCATCATCATCACAAGACTCAACAGCCTTTCGCTCAAGATCAAAAAGAGACTTCAAAAGCTTGAGAGCCGTATCTGGATTTTTGATTTTATTGTCGATTATACTGCAAATTTCATAGTAATATCCAACATATTCACCAATGCTTCCGTACCCATACCACCTTTTGGACCTGCGTAAATAAGAAATCTTGTCTTTTACAAATTTCTCTGCATCTTTTGCTCCCGCAATAATCGTCTCCAACACATCCCTTAAATATGGATTATTCCTGGCTTGTGCAATCAAATCAGCAACAAGCTCTTGATGAGGTAGATTGGTTAATTCGGACTTTAGTTCTTTCATCTTGCGTGTATCTATTTTTTTCCTGAATGCCTTGAGATTTTCTGTTTTGATATATACAGCACGCTGCTCATCAAAGCGTCGTGAGAAGTCTAGTCTGCCATCCCAGACGACGTTACGATTTTTATAAACTCATAAACAAATCATCCAAAGTGACCTGGCTGGAAATTCTTTGGCTGTACATATTTAATTTTACTCCATAAGTTGTTACAAACGTAAGCTGCAGGGCTTTTTTAGTTCCGGTTTCATCCTGGAATCTATTTATTTTTCTTCGGAGAATTAAATCATAGTCTTTATCTATCGAATATTCATCATTGGAAAATTTCATTTCACATATATTGATAACTCTGTCTCTCCGGTCTATGAGCATATCGATTTGAGCACCTTCATGTTCATCATCTGCCTTTACATACCATGCCGATTCCTGTGAAAGTACACCTGAAATTCCTATTTTATGCTTTATCTGTCTGATATGGTCTTTGCACAACTGTTCAAAAGTAAATCCCGCCCAAGCGTTCCTTGCAGGATTTTCCAATGCATTTGACCAGAAGTTTTCATCTTTTCCCGCATTGTCTTTTACAAACTTTAAATAGAACATTGAATAAAAATCAGCCAGTTGATATTTTGTCTGACGCTTTTTATTGCCATAAAACGGATACTCTCGGACAAAACCTGATGATATAAGATTTTTCAGCATCTTTGTAAGGATTGTATTGTCACTCAGTTTGGATTCTTCTATAAGTTCTTTCCTAGTCAGACCTATCCGTTTAGTAGAAAGTGCCTCTACAATCTTTATATAAGCTTCGCTGTTTGAAAATAATGTATTATACAGGCGGTCAAATTCATCCCATAACGCGGCTTTCTTTTTAAAAAATAGATTGTCTATATTGGCACTATACGGAATCGAAGTCTTTAACAAATTAAGATAATAGGGAATGCCACCAAGAATCATATAGCATTCACAAATATCATATCTGTTCCAAACAATATTCCGTGACAACAAGAATTGTTCTGTCTCGAATAATGTAAACGGTTCAAGGTAAAGCCTGCAATTCTGACGGTTAAAGAGTCCTCCTTTGTTATGATCTATATTTTCAACAAGCCAAGATGCAGCAGAACCACAGACTATGAACATAAGATTATTTTTAGCAGAACCGTAACTATTCCAAAAGTATTCAAATGCCGATAAAAATCCTGATTTATGATTATCCAACCATGGCATTTCATCAAAGAAAACCACTTGCTTTTCATTGTTAGGTAAAGAATCAATATAATCTCTTAGCTGGAAAAACGCTTCATTCCAGTCTTTGGGAGCGGAAATCTTTGCCTTTGATTTTCTTTTAAGCTCTTCATAAAAATTGTGGAGTTGTGCTTCTTTTTTTTGATTGAAATCACCAACAAGTTTAAAAGCAAATTTATTATCAAAAATTTGGTTTACAAGAAATGTTTTCCCTACACGTCTTCGTCCGTACAGGATTACAAGCTGGGATACAGGAGATGCAAAGCACTCCTTTAACTATTGTATTTCTTTCTGTCTTCCAATAATTAGATTTTCACTCATACCCTATTTATAACACGAAAAATCAGAATAATCAATTATTACTCGCGGTTATCTCTCTTTTTTTTCGACATAACCACGAGTAATTTTTTTTATATTTAGAGACAAAACCTCTATTTCTCCCTTGCTGCAGAAAAAACTGTAGTGTATTTTTTTAGAGATATGAAACAGTCAATACTAGTGCAGTCCCAAAATACCCTAAATCAAGCGGCCTAAAATGCTGCTGTTTTTGACAGTCTGTAGTGAGTTGGAGAAAGTCCTCCGTTCACAGTGTAGATTCTTACTGTGTTATAGTAAGCGAAAATGTATCTCCAGACTTCTTTTTTCACATCCTCGACGGTCATTTTGCTTGTGTCCATCTGATAGATCTTTTCTTTCTCGAGGGCCGCGAAAAAGCTTTCCATGCGGCAGCTGTCGTAGCACTTCCTGACATCGCTCATGCGCTGAACTATGTGAAGCTGCCTCAAGAATTTTCCTGGAGGCTCCGCTTGTGTACTGGCTTCCCGCGTCACTGTGGCAGATGATTCCGTCTTTCGGACTCCTGCTCTTCCATGCCTCCGTTACAGCCTTTATACAAAGCTGTTTTTTCATATTTGTATCCATGGCGCAGGCGACTATCTCGCATCCGCAGCAGTCCATGATTGGCTCGATGTAAAGTTTCGCATCCAAACAAGGTACTTCCGTAATGTCTGTCAGCAATTTCTGGTCAAGCAATACAGTAACTATAATGGATTATTGTTGGAGTGCAAATGATTTTGTAAGGTTTATTAAAATTTCCACTCATATTTTTCTTTAATTTTTAGATAATAGTTTTTGTCAATATTTTTAGTATAAGCTAGAAGTCCATTCACATAATTAATCATTCCTTCAGTAGTATCAAATGACTTTATTTTCTTGTGCTGCTCCATATCTTTTTTAATAAAAAACAAATGAGTTTCAAGAGCTTCCTTAAAATCGCGAGACAGGGTAACTTTATTTCTGCAAACTAATAATCCCAGCACTATTTTTCTAGAACCTGGCTTGATTATTTTTGTTTTTGCATAATTTGTTATAAAACCATTTTTAGAAATTATAGAATAAACATCATGTACAGTATTAATTGCATCTTGCATAGTCTTATTTGCCGCTGATGACAATATTAAGTCATCAGAATACCTTGTATAAACATAATTATTTTCATTAGCATAATTTGCAATTTCGTTATCAAGCTTAGAGGCAATAATATTAGCTAATGCTGGACTTGTTGGTGTTCCCTGTGGAAGATTTCCAATCAAAGAATTGGATGAAAATAAATATTTCTTCCAACCTTGCCAATTTTTATTTTTGTATTTTTTTAATTTTGATTCATAAACAATTGTACAGAGTCTTGCGAGTTGAAAAGCAACTAATTTTGAATAACCAATTTTATAAAATAATCTATATACATTAATCTCGGATATTGATTCAAAAAAATCTTGTAGATCAATTTTTATTAGCCATTTACAGCCTATATGCTGTTCAGCACAGTCTTTTATTGAAAATCCCCTTCTATATGCGTATGCATAATCAGAAATATTATAATAAGCCTCAGATTTAGACATGGAGGAGATAAAATAACGAATTTGTGCTA
>CAZKPZ010000158.1:0-4600 GCA_964554745.1 uncultured Treponema sp.
TACGGTGGTTACAAGGCGGCGGGACTTCTCAGCGCAATGATACTTGTCGGTTTAGCAGGTTATTCAATCGAGAGGCATGACGGCTACACTGCAAGGATGAATGATCCGGAGCAGCCGGTGATAGATGCGATCAACAAACGAATGAATGAGGACAACCAGAGATGCCTGATGGAATTTCCAGACTGGAAGAAAATCAGTTTCCATGAATATTATACACAGTGCCATTTTCAACGGCCTTCCGGAAAAAATACCATTGCTGTTGTAGGAGATTCTCATGCTGGCCATCTTTATCCTGGATTGATCACTCAGGGAGGAGAAGATGATGGCATTGCCATGTTTGCATCTCAGTGCGCAGTGCCGTTAATTGGAATTCAGGCCGGAGGATCCTTTTGGGGACCCACAGAGCACTTGTTGTCAGAGGGGTTCAGCTACATACTGCGCCACCGGAACATAAAGAAAGTAGTGCTGTCAAGCAGTCCTGGATGTTCATATAACAGCGTTTCAGATACGCAGAATCCTGACAATCATGATTTTGATTCGATTATGCGTGACGGCTTTGCCAGAACATATGAAGCTCTTGCCAATGCCGGAAAGGAAGTCTATGTTGTTGATATGACAAGCCCTGATTTTGATGAGAAAATGTGGTCAAAATGCCAGTCTTCTGTCATAAGACGCCCTATATCTATTCCTTCAGTGCTGTCTTCAAAAAATACCGAGATTTGTGCGTTGAATACGCCCGATCTGGTGCAGAGACAGATGGTCGATTACTGGAACAAGGTTGCACATGAGGCTGCCGTTGGGTATACGAATGTGTATTTTCTAAATCTGCAAAATGTTTTTTGTCCAGCGGGAAGATGCTCGATGCTTGACGATGATGGCGATCTGATTTATATGGACAGAGGTCATCTTAATGTAAAAGGCTCAATTAAGGCCGCTACTTTTATATTCGATAAACTGAGACAGTGAGAGAATCCGACCTGCTATGATAAGCAGTTGGCTATGGTGTTGCCAGCTGGTCCTGTTTCTGCCTATGTTCTGTTAGCTATGGAACTGGATAAACTGATATTATCTGGCAGTAAGCTATAAGCGGCCATGTGCGTGCGCAATGCATAAGAATCACGAATTGTGGTATACTTCATGATATTTCTTGTACAAGATGCACCTGGTATTTCGTTGTTCTGGTAATTACGTTTTTATGAAAATTACTCTTTATCCCAAATTTTTAATACGCAGCCTGTTTGTTCATGGCAAGAGCGGATTTTTTGATGCAGGATACAAATGCCTTTATCCGGAATGCAGCAGGAACGGTATGACACCGTGGCAGCACTATGTAATAGATGGAATCCGCAAGGGATATGATAACGGAAATCACCCGATGAATTCTGCCTTTTTCCTAGAAGGCTATGAAGAAGAGTATTCTGATGTCAGGGAGCACGGAGCTGACCCGTGGCGTCATTATGTAGAAAAAGGACGTGAGGAAGGAAGGGATAACGGCCTCAATCCTGCTGAGGATAAGTTCTTCCCTGCTGGCTATCTTGAGATGTATCCTGATGTAGCTGGTAGCGGTCTTGACCCCTGGCATCACTATGTGCTTTTCGGTAAAAAGGAAGGCCGCGATAATGGCCTGCATCCTACAGAGGAGAAGTTTTTCCCTGAAGGCTATCTTGAGATGTACCCTGATGTCGCCGAGAGCGGCATTGAGCCTTGGCATCACTATGTGCTTCTTGGAAAAAAGGAAGGCCGTGACAACGGCCTTCATCCGAGAGAGGGTCATTTTCTTTCTGAAGGATACAAGGAAATGTACCAGGATGTGGCGGAGAGCAAAATTGATCCTTGGCGTCATTATGTAATGTTCGGGAAGAAAGAACTGCGTGACAACGGCCTCCATCCTGGGGTAGATCAATTTTTTGCGGAAGGCTATCTCGAGATGTATCCCGATGTTGCCGAGAACGGTGTTGATCCATGGATTCATTTCTTATTGTATGGAAAGAAAGAAGGCCGCGATAATGGCCTTCATCCGGATGATGGACAGTTTTTTGCGGCTGGCTACCTGGAAATGTATCAGGATGTAGCCGGGGATTGCATTGAGCCTTGGCATCATTATGTTCTGCATGGCAAAAAAGAAGGCCGTGACAATGGCCTTCACCCGGAGGAGGATCAGTTTTATGCGGCTGGTTATCTGGAGATGTACCCTGATATAGCTGATAGCGGAATCGATCCATGGCACCATTACGTTCTGCATGGAAAAAATGAATTAAGAGGTAACGGACAGCATCCTGCAGAAGATCAGTTCTTCGCCAAGGGATATGAAGAGATGTACCCAGACGTGGCGGATAGTGATATTGATCCATGGCGTCATTATGTCCTTTACGGAAAGGAAGAAGGCCGTGACAATGGCCTGCATCCGGCAGCAGATCAGTTCTTTTGGGCAGGCTATTTGGAAATGTACCCTGATGTCGCTGGCGGCGGTATTGATCCATGGCATCATTATGTGCTGTACGGAAAGGAAGAAGGCAGGGACAATGGTCTGCATCCTGCAGCAGGTCTGTTCTCAGCCGCAGGCTATAAGGAGATATATCAGGATGTGGCAAAGAGCGGCATGGAACCTTGGCGTCACTATGCACTTTATGGGAAAAATGAGCTGCGGGAGAACGGACTGCATCAAATAAAATAATGAAGAGCAGATATTTTATCTCTCGTGAGTTCTGTGCTGGCAGATTTTGATGCTTTATTTATAATATAGTGTTAAACTATGTCGTGTTATTACCTTGCCGAAAAAGGGTTTTATAAATGAACAGAGTGGCTGTATTTGTTATATATGACAAAGATGGAATAATTGATGACCATATCGTGTATTACCTCAAACAGCTGAGGCCTTTTGTCAATAAACTATGCTGCGTTGTTCAGGGAAAGTTAAAGCCGGAATACACGTCAGTTCTTAATGATCTGTGCGATGATTTTTTTGTAAGGGAGAATACAGGACTGCTGACATATGGCTGGATAGAGGGCATGAGGTATGTTGGCTGGGATAATCTGGTTAAATTTGATGAGCTTTTGCTCCTGAATGATTCCTTTTTCGGACCTGTTTTCCCTCTTAACGATTTTTTTGAGGCTTGTGAGAAAAGCGATTCTGATTTTTACGGAGTCTTCAAAAATTACGAGGATAAGACCATACGTGAACTTGCTGGACGAAAGTTTAAGCATGGACATATAAGAGGATCAATTTGTTATTTCTATGTTATAAAACAGAAACTTTTGCATTCAGCTGAGTTCAGAAAATATTGGGATTCTGATCCAAAGATACATGGTTTGTGGGATTCACTTTTTTTTGATGAATTGGATTTTTATGACTATGTGTTGGATGCAGGGTTTAAAATTGATGCTTTTCAAACCGATTTCCTGAAGGGGTATTGTTTTGATAATCTGTCACTGAATATACAAAAGTTGCTTGAGCATGATCGTATACCGTTTGTAAGAATCAGAAGTTTCGGCGGAGATATGCTTCAGCAGGCATTGCAACTTGGTTATGGTACGGATCCCAGAGATACATTAAATTTTCTTGAAAATCAGACAAAATACAATACGGACTATATATGGAATTATCTCCTAAGGACTAGGAATTTGCGAAATATATACGAAGAGTTGCAGTTAGAATACGTAATATCAGACGAGTCTTTGTCTAGATACTCTAAATATAATAGATTAAAAATCGCAGTTGTTCTTCATGTTTATTATCATGATCAAGTAGACAGAATAATAAGCTATTGCAAGAATTTTCCGAATAATACCTGCTTTTTTGTTACGACAACATCGGTGTCAGTACAAAAGTCCCTGAACGAGCGATTTGAAAATTTACCGTATAAATTCATCATTAAAATCCGGCCGAATGTTGGTGTTGCAATGTCAACACTGCTAGTGACGTTCAGAGACGAATGGTTCAACGGTGGTTTTGATTACGTATGTTATTTCCATGATAAGAAGTCGCCCTACAGCACTTATTCCATGCAGGGGGAGCAGTTTGCTAGAAGGCTGTACGAGAACCTAATAGGAAACACTACTGTAATTCATAATATATTAAGTCTTTTTGAACATAATAAAAGAATCGGTATTGTTGGTTGCCCTGAACCATATAATGGTCAGTACTTACATGTTATTGAAAACGGTTGGCCGCAACAATTCCATAATGTTTCAAAGTTGTTAGCTGATCTTAAGGTTGATGTCCCATGTGATCAGTACCATGTCGCTGTTGCCCCATATGGAGATATGTTTTGGTTCAGACCAAAGGCTCTCAAACCTTTGTATGACTATAAGTTTACTTATAAAGATTTTGACGTTCCTTATAAACCAGATTTCACGATTATGCATGCCATCGAAAGGGCTTATGGATATGTTGCCCAGTCTTGTGGTTTTGTTTATGTTGATGTCATATCATCTTATTGGGCAAGGACAGATTTGGTCAACTATAATTTCCTGCTTAATAATTGGATTAATCAGTGTCTGACAACAATAAACCAGCGTGACAGCGCGATAAGCCAGCGGGACGCTGCGATGGGGCAGCGTGACAGCGCGATAAGCCAGCGGGACGCTGCGATGGGGCAGC
>CAZKPZ010000159.1:0-4523 GCA_964554745.1 uncultured Treponema sp.
TCGAGTCGACCTCGCCCTTGGAAAGCAAGACAACCGTCTCATCTGTAAGGGGGAAGTAGATGTTCAAGTAGTCTTCTTTTCCAATCTCGATTATGGTCTCAACGGTCTCGCCTTTCTTTATTCTGGAAACTACGGAGTCATCACCGAGTACAGTTCCAACAACGCTCTTACCTTTTTCGTCCTTGAGAGTGGAAGAAACGCGCTTGTCCTTCTGGAACACGGTGCAGTCTACGTTGAAGATGTCTTTCATCTCCTGCACGAAATCCTGTGCGGAAAGGTCAAATCCTGCAACAAGGGTTCCGACGGTCTTGTCTCCGTTCTTGACAGGTGTTCCGACCAGCATTGAGTATGGAACGGAGTTGTTGCTCTCAAAGTCGTGTGATGTTGTTCCTGAAAGGGCGTCCCTTACACATTCCAGAGATGACATATCGGTGTTCTTTGTTATGGAACCTGCCACAACCTTGCCATGGGCGTCGGTAAGGAATATCGTGTCCATGCCGACAATCGCCTTTTTTTTCCATAACTTTGCCGCTGACAAAGTCTATGTCGCCGGCTTCAAGGCTTTCTGCAAAGAGAGGGCGGGAAGCAAGGGCTTCAACCGCATACTGAAGGATGTTCTTTCTGTCCTCCAGCATGGCGACAACTCCTCTCTGGGTAGTCTCCAAGCCTTCTCTTGTGCGTTTGTCAAAGGCCTTGTGGAACAGGCGGACGCCTATAAACTCGACGACCAGAGCCGAAAGCAGGATTGACAGGGCTATAAGCAGTCCTATCTTGACCGAAAGTTTTAAGTTCAGTTTCATCAGCACCTCTCTTTTAGGAGTCGAAAAGCCAGATTTTAGGAAATGACCGCCTAAGATTGTTGGATTAAAAAACTCCGTGTTCCCTTCCCTAGATAACTAAAAATTATAGCATAGGTCAGGGGAGTTGTCCAATAAAAATGGAGATGAGAGGCCTTGGGAAATGGCTATTCCGAGCTGCTGTTTTCACGCAGCAGCATAAAGATGGATTCCAGTTCCTGCACGTTGTGTGCCCTGGCGAATTCGTCTTTTGCCGCGTTTTCCGCATTGTCTTTGTAGAAGATTACAGTCGGGGTTGTGAAGACGCCTTTTTCTGAAGCCTGGTCAAAGCCTTTGTCTGTGTCAACTTTGATTTCACTGCCGTTCATGTGTGAAAGCGCCATAAAGTCTTTGACAGGGGTGCATTTCTTGCAGCCTTTTTTTATGAACATCTCATAGCTGATTGTGTCCGGCAGAGTGCTTTCTTCCACAAGGTTTTTGCCGTATGCGCCGCCGGAAAGCTTTATGTTCGCGAAGGTCTCTCCTTCGCTGTTTCCTTTTTCTAGGATTTCGGCGAGGGCTTTTGAGATGAATTCCGCCTCGCGTCTGCATGCCGCATAGCTGTAGGGCAGTTCCTGGCCGCCTACGACGGCGTTCTTGTCTTTTAGGGATTCATGGCAGGCGTAGTCCGGGATAATACGCAGTGTTCCCTGCTTTTTTTGCTTGGAAAGGTAAAGGTGTGCGTACACCATGCCTTGAAGTCCCTGGAGAATTTCCTTGTAGGTCAGGTTGTCTTCGTGTGCGAAGGGGGCGAGCAGGGTGTCAAATGACGTGATTGTCTTGAATTCGGAGAAGACAATCTGGTTCAGTATTGAAGAAAAGTGCCGCGCCGGCTTGGAAAGCCGTTCGCCTGAGGGGCTGTAAAGTCCGTTTTTTATAAGCGACTGCAGTGTTCCGCCTGCTTTTTGCATATCATCACTGTTCTGGCTTTCTGTTTCTGCAAAAATAGCCTCCCATTCCGGGAAAACATCCTGAACTGTACTCAATTTTCTCCTCCGACTTTTTTTACTTCCTGTATGAATTCGTCAAGGTTGTTAAAATGCTTGTAGACGCTTGCAAAGCGGATGTAGGCTACTTTGTCAACATCATTGAGGCGCTTAAGTACGATTTCGCCCAAGTCCGATGTGGAAATTTCTCGGGTTGTCTTGCCTCTGCTGTAGGCTTCGTCTTCGATTTCGGTGACAATCTGGTCAATCATGGATGTTGAGACAGGGCGCTTTTCCAAAGCCCGCTCAATGCCCTTTGCAAGCTTGTCGCGGTCAAAAGGCTGGCGCCTGCCGTCCCGTTTTATGACCATAAAAGGTTTTTCTTCTATTCTTTCGTAACTGGTAAAGCGGTAGCCGCAGGAAAGACATTCTCGCCGCCGTCTGATACTTTCCCCGTTCGCCATTGTACGGGACTCTATTACTTTATCATCAAGGCTTCCGCATGAAGGACAGCGCATATTTCCCCCTTTTAGGCTTTATTTTAATGTGAAAAGCGCTTGTTTTCAAGTGGAATCAATATGCCTTGCTTTAGGCAAATAAGAACTGTCCTTATAAAATCCTAGACAGGGTTGCAACATATCATTATACTATTCTTATGTACGGCGGAATTAAGGCGATTGCATTTGATATAGACGGTACGTTGTACCCGTCCTGGCGGCTCTATGTGAGCATAGCCGGTTATTTTCTATCAAATTTACGTTTTTTCCTAAAATATAACAAGGTTCGCAGGGTATTGCATAAGACTGCGCCTCTCCCGGATTTTTTTGAGTATCAGGCCCGGCTTTGGGTGGAAGAGATGAAGCATGAGAAGACTCTGGGCGTGGGGGATGTTGAGTATGCCAAAGTCCGCATAAATGAAGTTGTATACGAAGGTCTCAAGCCGTATTTCTCTAAAATCAAGACTTTTCCCGATGTGTATCAGTCTTTTGTAGCCTTTAAGTCTTCCGGCCTTAAGGTAGGGATTCTTTCGGATTTTCCGCCGGAGCAGAAGGGCAGGCTGTGGGGCTTGCGTTCCCTTTGTGATGTCTGCATCGGCAGCGAGGAATCAGGCGCTCTTAAGCCTTCGATATATCCTTTTGGCATTCTGGCTAAAAAACTGGGGGTTGCGCCCGGGGAAATACTGTATGTGGGCAACAGCGTAAAGTATGATGTTCTGGGGGCAAAGAGGTTCGGCATGAAAACGGCTTATATAATGACCGGTTTCCGCAGGCTTTTTAACATAAAATGCCGTGAGGCGGATATTTCCTTTAAATCGTATCGGCAATTAAAAAATATTGTATTAAACTAAAATATGATATATAATAAAGAACTATTGTATTAGAATGTTCTGAAAATAGTGGGTGGGAATAAAAAGTGATTGTTCTTGGTATAATTGTATCCGTAGTACTGTCTGCGGCGCTTAGTGTGGGACTTCGCGCTCGTGACAGAAATGATAATTCTATGGAAAAGGTCAAACGCTATGCTGACAAGCGAGAGGGCGAATTTGACGATTATTTTAAAAAACAGGGCGAAAGGCTCACTGTTCTTGGAAGTGAGCTTGAGAGCAAGGATATAGAGGCAAAAGCCGCCGTAAAGCGTTTGGAACAGCAGATTGCGGATTTGCGCAATGATGCGGAATCACTCCAGAACACGATTGATCAGGTAAAGAACATAGGAGATAAGGTTAATTCCTATGACAGTGTTATAAAGAACCTCATGGAAATGACGGTAGCCGTTGAGGAAAACTTGCAGAAAGTGCAGAACGAGGCTAATGTTATTGACGGTTACAATAGCCGCCTGGAAAAACAGGAAAAGACAATCAATATTATAGAAAAGAAAATCAGCGAGACCACAAAACGCTTTGCAGAAAAGAACTTGGAGCAGCTCCAGACAATTGGGAACGGCTTATTAGATAAATACGAAGAGCGCGCTAAGACCATAGACGAATCCACCCAGAAATATCTTGGCGCAAACAAAGAGATAATGGACAGAATAAACTCCGACATCGCAAGTGCCTATGCCAATGCGAACGAGGCTGCCCAGAACCTGCAGAATGACGCCTTTGCTTCTCTCAAGGCCGATATTGAGTCCAAGCGCGGAGAGATAATCGATTCCCTTGAAGGTGAAGTCAAGAAGCTTTCTGACTTTATTGACACAAAGATTCAGAGCGTTAAAAAGGACCTTGTGGATAAGACAAAGGCGTTTGATTCTTCCTTTGTACAGAGCAACAAGGACTTTTCCGAGCTTGTCGCCCGGCGTAATCATGAGCTTACGGAGTATGTGGAAAGCAAGACTGCCGAGCTTTCAGGAGACCTTGAGGACAAGATAAATATCTTGAACGATGCTATTGCGGAGCGGACCGGCGTGCTGGACTCAACATTCCAGGACAAGAAGAATGCGCTTGAAGACGTGTTCAACAGCCGTATTGCCGAGATAGAGGATTCTTTTAACAATGTTACAGACGGATTGCAGAAGCGCATGGAGGAGAAGTCTGACGAGCTTTCTGCTAATGTCATGGGTACTCAGAATGATTTGCAGGAGCGTTTTTCTGCAACTACAACCAGTATAAATCAGGCTATCAACAGTGCTATTGACAGCCTTGAGCAGCTCTACGGACAGAGAAAGGCATAGCTTGAGTCTTAATATGCTGAAAAGAATCAGGCTTTGTAAGACAGCTTTGGCAAGAGCTACAATGACATGCTGGGCAAGATTACAGAGAGGA
>CAZKPZ010000160.1:0-4413 GCA_964554745.1 uncultured Treponema sp.
CCCCCCCCCCCCCCCCCCCCCCCCCCCCCCCCCCCCCCCCCCCCCCAACACCAAAAAATCTCTGTCACAATTCTATTTTCTGAATAATTCTATGACACAAAGTCTGTCTCAAAAAACTGTACTCATGGTGGCCGGAACAGCGTCCATGATAGGGCAGTTCAACATGAATAATATCCGGCTCCTTCTTTCCATGGGGTATAAGGTGGATGTCGCCTGTAATTTTCTTGCCGGTAACACCTGCCCTGTTGAAGAAACAGAAGCATTCAAGACTTTGCTGACATCTTTAGGGGTGGACTGCCACCAGGTTGATTTCACGCGCTGCGTTACAAACTTAAAGGGAATTTACGATTCTTATAAGCACATTCTGAAACTGCTCAAAGAAAAGCAGTATACATTCATTCATTGTCACATGCCGATTGTGTCTGTCCTTGTACGCGAGGCTTGTACAAAATATAACTTATGGGCTTTGAAAAATGGTCTAAAACCTATAAAAGTGATTTACACAGCCCACGGTTTCCATTTCTTCAAAGGTGCGCCGCTTAAAAACTGGCTGATTTATTATCCGGTTGAAAAATATTACAGCCGCTACACTGATATTCTGATTACGATAAACCACGAGGACTACGAGCGGGCAATGAAAAAGTTCCATGCCAAGAAAGTCGAGTATGTTCCGGGTGTTGGAGTGGATACACAGAAGTTTTCTTCAAGCCTTTTTACGGAGGAAGAAAAAAACGCTGTCCGCTCTGAACTTGGAATTGGAAAGAACTCAGTCTGGCTTTTGTCTGTGGGCGAACTTAATGAAAACAAAAATCACGCTACCGTAATCAAGGCACTTGGAGCGATTCATTCAAAGCATCCAGAACTTGATTTTTATTATACAGTTGCCGGTGTCGGTAATAAAAAAGAAGAACTGGAATTATTGGCAAAAAAGCTAGGAATATGTGGGCGTGTAAAGCTCTTGGGATTCCGCAGTGATGTGTCAAAGCTTTGCGAGGCTGCGGATATTTTTGTGATGCCGAGTCACAGGGAAGGGCTTTCTGTTGCACTTATGGAAGCTATGGCGAGCGGGCTTCCGTGCGCTGTAAGTAGGATTCGCGGAAATACAGACTTGATAGACGGGAACGGTGGTCGCCTTTTTGACAGCCACAGTGTTAAAGAATGTGAGAATGCACTTTTAAAGATATGCGAAATGACTGGTGAAGAGCGAGCAGCTTTCGGACTGTATAATCGAAACAAGATGAAACCTTTTGATAAGGAAGCTGTTGCTAAGTCTATGGGGAAGGTTTATTCTGTCGTGGATTCTAATACAACCTATACAAACACCAAGGGGGATGGTATCTCAAACTGAGTCTATTGCGGCCGCTAGCGGGAGTCCTCTTACATGTCATCCATGCTGAGACCCGCGGTTTTTATCTCATAGCCGGGAATGTTTTCTCTGAAAATCTCGGCCTTAGCATTCAGGGGCGTGAAGTTGATTTTCTTTGACTGCCGCTTCACCTCGTAAATAACGCATGACTTGTCGGAGTCGTTTACTGTGATTATGTCAAGCTCGTTCTGAGATTTTCTGTCCCACCAGCCGCCTATTTTGGAGAACTTTTCTTCTTCCGCGATTTTCGCCGTAAAGTAGTGCTCCAGCGTCTTGCCGGTGAAGGTTTCATAGTCGCGCAGGATATACTCTTTAAGGGTATCAAAGCTGCCGTACTCAATAAGGTCCTGATGGGCATAGATGAAATAAAAGTAAAAGCGCATGTACTCGTCCACGATTTGCCATCGGACATTTCTGCTTCCCTCCTTTGCATACAGGGGGCGGACAGGTTTTATTGCGCCGAAAACCTTCTCAAGATTTTGCAAGTATGCGCCTGTGTTTTTTTGAATCTGGGAGTCAATTTCGCTCTGACTTGTGAGGCCGGATGAAATGCATTTGAGGATTGAAAAATAAATCCCGTAGTCCTTGCCGATTTCACTTACAAGAACATCCTTGCCGTCTGTCAGGAAGGGGGAGGCCATGTTTGTAACCGCGTCAAGCATTTTTGCCTTTGTTGTGGCTCCTGCCTGCATAAGAAGAAATAGGTATTTGGCGACGCCGCCGGAGAGCATATAAAGGCAGAGAAGGTCTTCGCTCTTGAATTTTGAGTTGAAGTCACGCAATATTTCCTTTACAACCGACGGGGCAAATGGCTGCAGGTGAATAAAATGGGTCGCCCTGCCGAACAGAGGCTCTTTTTTGTCTTTGAAAATTTTGGTCATCATTGAATAGACAGAACCGCAGGCTATCAGGTTGATTTTTGACCTGTCCTTGTTAGAGTCCCAAAGATTTTGCATCAGGCTGAAGAAAGATGGATTTACAAATTCCAAGTCTTGAAATTCATCAATAATCAGGATGAAGTGCTGAGTTTGAGAATAGAGCATTATCTGCTCAAACAAGTCCGCGAGTGTCTGGATTTCTCCGAATATCTTAAGGCCGATGTCATGCTCAAGTTTTTTCTGCCACTGTCCGCAAAGAATTTTTTCCGAGCTGCGGCTGGTGAACAGGTAGGAGCTGTTTTTGTCCTCGCTGAATTTTTTAAGGAGTTCCGTCTTTCCTATTCGCCTGCGCCCAGTGAGAACCGTAAAGCAGGCGGTTTTCTTTGACTGGCTCTCTATTTTATTCAGCTCGGATATTTCCGTCTTTCTGTCATAGAACATGGTAGGCTCCTTGTATGGTTTTGTTAAAGTAACAGTAATTAATTTAATGGGTATTAAGTTAATTGTTGTTAAAACATAGCCTCTTTTTGCAAAAATGTCAATGCAAGGCCGAGCGGCATTCTGGAAAGATATGCGCATAGATTTATTCGGAGATAGCAGATATCAATGGACAATACGAAGCCGTTATTTTCTGTGATAGTTCCTGTATATGGAGTTGAGCTATATATACGGCAGTGCATAGATTCAATTCTCTGTCAGACTTTCTCGGATTTTGAGCTGATTCTTGTTGATGACGGCAGCATGGACTCCTGCCCGGAAATTTGTGATGAATATGCTAAACAGGATCCGCGCATTCATGTGATACACAAGGAGAACGGCGGCCTTGTGACCGCAAGGCAGAGCGGTGCCGCACTGGCAAGGGGGAGATACGTTGCCTGCGTGGACGGGGACGACTGGATGTCTCCCGGCTACTTGATGGACTTTGCAAAGGAGATCGAAGCGACCGGCGCGGACATTGTTTGCTGTGGTTCTGTCTGGTGGACTAGCAGCACTCATGAGGTCAAGAAAGTCTTTCCGCTAAAAGCTAGGCTTTATGAAAAATCAGAGATAGAAAAGATAATTTTTCCATATCTCATAGAGGATGCAAGCGGAGCGTATTTCCCGAATAATCTGTGGGCTAAGGTCTTTACTATACAAACGTACAGGCAACAGCAATTATCAGTCAATCCCTCCATAAAAATTGCAGAGGACAGCGTCTGCGTAAAGCCCTGCGTCTACCATGCAGAGAAAATCGCGGTAACCGACCTGTTGGGTGAGTTTGACAACATAAAATCCCTGACTGAGTATGAGTTCCGATTTGCCCATGACCCCGACGGCCTGTCGGAGCTTGAGTATAATTTAGTGGAGAATTTCAACAGGCATGCGGCACATGCGCTATTTTTCAGACATAAAGGCTGTCATTGTGGACAGAGACCCTAGGGATTTTTATTTGCAGGCAAAATACCGCTTGGATTCACGGATAGTTCCTTCTGACATAGATTTATTTTGTAAGTGGTATGAATACGCAAGGTCAACAAGAAATAAGGAGACTTTTGATAAAAGCAAAATTCTTCTTATTCATTTTGAGGACTTGGTTTACCGGTATGAGGCTATAAAATCTGTGATTTTTGAATTTCTTGGGCTTGAGCGCAAGAATCATGCCCGCCCCAAGACTCTGTTTGACCCTGATGTGTCGGTAAAAAACACAAGGCTGTGGAGACAAAATTCGGAATATTCAAAAGAGGTTGATTATATAGCAAAGAGGCTGCCTCAATATTTGTATCATGTTGACGGGGAATAGAATGAGGAAAAAGAAGATTGTGTTCATAAACAATCACTTCCAGTACTCAGATGGAGTTGCGAGGGCATTAATAGGACTTGTCAATAACCTTGATAAGGACAAGTATGATGTAACAATTAAACCTCTATATATTTGCGACAGGAATTTGGGAAAAGAATTAGCACACGGTGTGAAGCTGGAGAAGTGCTTCGGCTTCTATTTCAGGGGATTCAACAGAATTGCGAAAATGCTGCCTGTGAGCATTTAATAAGCTTGATTTAGGAAAATAAATATGATAATCACAAGAACCCCATTCCGCGTTTCCTTTGCAGGGGGCGGAAGCGACCTCGCCAGTTTTTATGAGAAGGCTCCGGAAGGCCATGAAGCATGCGTTGTAAGCACAAGCATCA
>CAZKPZ010000161.1:0-4412 GCA_964554745.1 uncultured Treponema sp.
GCCAAGGCAAAGTCTGGACAGTAAAATAAACAAATAAAGGTCCAGTAAAACAAAAAGGTCTGCTCTAGTGGGCAGACCTTTTTAATCCACAGCTAAAAAAACTGTGCGTAGGCGAGGTTCTTAACGTGCGGGCATTTGCGAGCAAAGCTCGTCACCATGCCCGCACGTTAAGGTTCCCGCCGAAAGCACAGTGTTTTTTACGCAACTGCAATCTGAATCTTTTTAGGAGCCGGCAGTTCCTTGCGCGGAATGTTCACGTTCAAGACTCCGTTCTTGAAAGTTGCAGAGACGCTCTCCGCATTTATGTCCTCCGGCAAAGAGAAGCGGCGTGTAAAGCGGAATTCGCGGCGCTCGCGCAACAGGTACTTGCCGTCGTTCTCTTTCTTTTCTTCTTTTTTATCCTCATGGCGTGAAGAAATAGTCAGCGTTCCGTGGTCTATTTCCAGGTTGATGTCTTTTTCGTCCATTCCCGGCAAATCCATGGACATAAAGTAGCCTTCCTTGTTTTCTTTTACGTCAACCTTCGGCATGTTGTAAGGATGTGTGAAAGCCAAGTCAGACATTGTTGGTGCAAAAGCGTCATCAAAGAAAGTGTTCAAAAGTGAAAGTTCGTTCATATCATACTCCTTTTCCCGCGGTTGCAGCCCGGGTTTTTATTTGATTTATGCAAGCCTCAAAGGCTTACACTTATCTATTAGCATAAAGCGTGCCAATAATGTGCCAATAAAAATCTATAATGTGAGTTTTTTTCACTTGCGCTTTGAAGAACGTTTGCTATAATCTTTATAGAAAGCTGAGGGAGAGGCAATTTATAAACTGGAGCAAAAAAATGCTTGCCGAGTTCATAAGTTCTAACTTTATCACACTCGCAACTCTAATCTTGCTGGTGTTCTTTATTGTGTTCAACGACGCGTACGAGCACCGGATTACAGTTCTTTTTACCCGCGCAATCGCTCTGCTCCTGCTTTTGATAATCATAGACAATGTCCGCTTGTATGCTGAATATAATATGTGGTCTTCCAAGCTGCATGTCGTTATGGCCATGCTGGGCTTTGACGTGCGCGTGTTCCTGCTGTATGAAGCCATCTATATTCTGACTGACGGAAAAAAGAAGAAGGTTTTCTACCGCACGCTGATAGCCTTGTGCTGCATAAATGCCGCCGTGGAGCTGCTTGCGCTCTTTACGCCTCTGCTTTTCTATTATACCGCCGATGGCCGCGAGGTGCGCCGGGCGCTGAGCTTTACGCCGCACGTCCTTTCTTCTGTGCTGGTGATATACCTGCTTGGCTATGCTTTTTCGCTATTTTCGCGCAAAGAAACTTTCAAGGCCATAGTCTCAATCTTTACGGGGATAACCATTTGTATTTCCGTTTTTCTTGAAATACGGTTCTCTTTCCACGGTCTGCTCAGGGGTGCCATAGCCATGATGCTGTTCAGCCACTATGTCTTTTTGCACCTGGAGCATTTCAAGCGCGACGTGTTGACCGGAGTGCTGAACCGCAGTAGTTTTTATGCGGATATGGAACGCTTTGCCGGGCGCATGGTGGCGCTTATTTCAATAGACTTGAACGGACTTAAGGAAATTAATGACACGCAGGGGCATATAGCCGGGGACTATGCAATCTGTTCCATGGCGGAAAAAGTACGTAAGATTCTGCCTGCAAACTGTTGCTTTTACCGCGTTGGAGGAGACGAATTTATGGTGGCCTGTCTGGACTGCACATTTACGGTTGCCATGGATATTTTCTTTGAGCTTAGGAACGCTGCCGCTCAAAGCTCTCATTCCTGGGCGGTAGGCATTGCCGAATGGAAGAGCGGAGACAGCCTGACCCACGTGTACTCCCTTGCCGACGCCAATATGTATGAAAATAAGCACATGATGAAGGCCGAGCGGATGTAAACTGCGTCATTTCACATCTCAAAATGTTTTCACTTGCATCGTAACGTACGTTAACACGGCACCGTAAGCTACGTTAGAGTTCCTTCGTAACGTACGTTAATGCTCCTTTGCAACGTACGTTAACACGGCATCGTAACGTACGTTAAAGCTCCTTTCTAAGCTACGTTAATACGATATCGTTACGTACGTTAAAGAGACGTTGGAACGTACGTTAATGCGGCATTGCAAGGAACGTGTACTGTCCAGAAGCCGTAAGCATAGGGCAGGGCTGGTAAAATCTTGTGGACTTAACCGGCCCTGCGCTTGACTTGTGCCTTGTCTATTTTTTTATATTGCCATATAATAAACTTGTGTCAGAGTTATATATAGTTGGAACTCCGATTGGGAATTTGGGGGACATAACATACAGAGCCTTGGAGACGTTTAAGGCCGTAGATGTCATTGCTGCGGAAGATACACGGCATACTCTGCAACTTTTGACCCATTTTGAGATACGCAAACCGCTTATAAGCTGCCGTTCTCAGAACGAGGCGGAGGCTTCTGAAAAGATAATCAAGCTGCTGGACGATGGGCAGACCGTCGCCTATGCCAGTGATGCCGGAACACCCGGCATCAGCGACCCTGGTTCTGTTCTTGCCGGCAAGGCGCGGCAGGCCGGGCACAAGGTGGTGCCGATTCCTGGCCCCAGCGCTTTTGCGACTCTTGCCAGTGTTGCCGGCAGCGGCGGCAAGACGCTGATTTTTGAAGGCTTTCTTTCGCCCAAGCCGGGGCGCAGAAAGGCGCGCGTAAAGGAGCTTTTGCAGACAGGCGATGCGTTTGTGCTGTACGAAAGCCCTTTTAGAATCGTAAAGCTTTTAGGCGATATTGCCGATATTGAGAGCGAGAGGCGTGTGGTTGTAGGCCGTGAGCTAACCAAGCTGCACGAGGAAATAAGCGAAGGGACGGCGCGAGAGGTTCTGGATGACTATTCTTCGAGGGCGAAAGTCCAAGGGGAGTTCGCAGTATTCGTCTCAGGCTTAAAGAAAATTCAAGTATCTGAGCAATAAAGCCGATACTTTAAAGAGAGGCAGTGTGATGATTAACAGAATTTCTAACACGAACCAAATCAACAGTCTGCAGAATACAAGGAAGTTAACTGCATCAAAGCCAGTCACATCTTTTGAGGATGAGATTGAAGTATCCCAGGATGCGGAGAAGATGAGGGATGCTTACTTTCTCGCAAAGGTCGCGGACGAGACAGCGGATGTCAGAACGGACCTTGTAGAACAGATTAAGTTGAAGATTCAGGATCCGAATTATCTGAGCGCGGAACGTATTTCCGCCACAGCTGATCAGATTCTCAGCGCCTACGGCTTCTAATAGCGGAGAAATTCGAGGTTAGTCTGTAGGGTAAAAAGGGCGGAAGGTTCAATTCCGTCCTTTTTTTTTGATTTTTTATTTAGTGGGCGGCAGTTTATGGCAGATTTTTCTTTTCAGATTTCACAGAAAATAGTCTTGAGTTCTTACGGAGTCCTGCGTATCGGCGAGTTCGTAAAGGACTGGGGGCAAAAGTTCATGGTGGTAATGGATCCGGTGCTCACGCAGATGGATACAGGCGCAAAGATTACAAAGCCACTTACCGACAGAAAGCTTGATTATTTTACCTTTTCTGACTTGGACGGCCCTGCCGACACCAAGGTTCTTGACAGCGCCTTGGTTTTGGCGCGTCAGGCACACGTAGACGGCATTGTGGCGGCCGGCGGCAGCAAGGCCATAAACCTTGGGCGGGCCATAGCGTGTTTTTACAATGAAAAGCGCGACACTTATACCGCCTTGGAAAAGGATGACATAAAGGTTCCGCCGTTGCCGCTCATCTGCGTGCCTACGACGATTCGTGACCGCTTTGTGTTCTCGCCTGTAGTGCCGCTCGTTGACGCGCGCTCTTCTGCCCTGTGCTTTGTACATGTGCAGCGCGGTCTGGGCGATGCGGTGCTCGTAGACCCAAACCTTACGCTCAGCCTCTCAAGCAACCAGTCTTCTTCCCTTACGCTTGAGGCGATGGCTCTTGCTCTTGAGGCTTACATCAGCCCAAAGGCGAACTTCTTCAGCGATATGGCGGCCGAAAAGTCGCTGGAGCTTTTGGGAGTCGCGGAAAGCGGCACTGAGTCGCTGGACGTGACAACTCCAAAGGAAGAGCTGCTTTGCCAGGGCGGTCTTATGGCGTCTCTTGCGGCAAGCACGTCTTCTTTTGGTATTACGTCGCTTTTGAGCGTATGTATAAATGCGCGCTTCGGTACTCCGAGTGCGCTTGTTTCTTCTGTCCTGTTGCCATATATTGTGGACGATGCCGCTAAGTTCCGGCTCGACAGGCTTGCCATGGTCTCTCACATCCTGAATATTACCGAAAAGGATGCGACTAACGAGAAGGCCGCGGCAGATTTGTCTGAATTTGTGCGTAAGGAGATTGCGAGAGCCAATCTGCCTGCCCGCATGAAGGATTTGAACGTAACGATTGAGCAGCTTACGCTTGCCG
>CAZKPZ010000162.1:0-4398 GCA_964554745.1 uncultured Treponema sp.
CCAAGTATATCACAATTACCGCTCACCTGACTTACTTTTTATCACACCTCCTTTTGTTCCAGCGGAAAATGGCAGGCGGCAAAGTGATTAAAGGCAAGGTCGCGCATTTCCGGACGCTGGATGAAGCACACAGACTTTGCAAACGAGCAGCGCGGCGCGAACGGACACGGATATTTTGCCTCGCTTACGGAAGGAACCCGCCCCGCAATACAGGCAAGCCGCGTGCCTTTTTTTTCTTTGGTCGGTATGGAATCCAACAGCCCCTGTGTATACGGATGGCGCGGAGCAGAAAGCAGTTCGTTTATTGCGGCGCTTTCTACGATTCTGCCGGCGTACATGACGACGGCTTTTGTGCACAGAGACTGCACCAAGTGCAGGTCGTGCGAAATAAACAGTATTGCCGTGCCGTATGTTCGGTTTATCTTTTTTAAAAGCTCTATGACCTGGCCCTGCGTCTTTACGTCCAGCGCGGTGGTCGGTTCGTCCGCAATCAAAAGCTTGGGCCGTGAAACAGCAGCGGCCGCTATCATTACGCGCTGCCGCATGCCGCCGGAAAGTTCGTGAGGATACAGTTCCATAAGCTCCGTAACGTTCTGCAAGCCCACGGCGCTCAACACTTCTTTAGTCCGCTCACGGATTTGACTCTTGCTCATGTCGGTATGAATCGCAAGGCTTTCGCCCACCTGCGCGCCGATTTTCATGAGCGGGTCAAGGGAAGTCATCGGCTCCTGAAATATCATGCTGATGTCTCGGCCGTAGATGAGTCTGCGCTCTTTGAGCGGCAGTGACTGCAAGTCTTTGCCATTGAATAAAATGCCGCCTGTAGCGGTGAGTCCTTCCGCCAAAAGCCCCTGCAGCGAAAGCGCCGTTACACTTTTGCCGCAGCCGCTTTCACCAACAAGCCCCAGAATTTCGCCCTTTTCTATGCAAAAAGAGATTCCGTCAACAGCCGTTCGCATGGCATTGTCAGAGGGAACGGAGACGCACAGGTTCTTTACTTGCAGCAAGCTCACGACGACTCCCCCTTCTGCACTTTGCGGCGGAGACCTTCGCCCAGACAGTTGAAACCGATTATGGAAAGCACGATGAACGCTCCGGTGCAGAGCGCGTACCACGGCGACTTGAATATAAGATTCTGCGCTTCATTGAGCATCCAGCCCCAGCTGGGCGTAGGCGGCTGTATGCCTAGCCCCAGATAGCTCATGCTGGATTCCGCGAGGATTGCATTGGAAAGCCCTATTATGACGGAAGGAAAGAGCAGCGGAAACACGTTCGGGTAGATATGCACGAACAGAATGCGCCAGACGGAACAGCCAAACACGCGGCAGCTCTGCACAAAATCCGCGTTTTTGTACTTGAGTGTTCCGATGCGGACCACTCTGGTAAAGCTGGGCGTGAACATAATGAACAAGGCGATGATGATGGTAAACGCGCCCCAGTCCATCACGGTGACGATAACCAGGGCAATCAGGATGCCGGGCAGGGATGTGAGTGTATCCACGGCACGCATGACGATTTCGTCAAAAAGGCCGCCGAAGTAGCCGCAAAGAAGTCCCAGCACGCTGCCTGTCATGGAGCTGAGCGCCACTGTGCAGACTGCGACCAGCAGCGTAAAGCGCGCGCCGACCATGATGCGGCTGAAAATATCGCGCCCCAGGTTGTCTGTTCCGGCAAGGTGCGCCAAGGATGGCGGAAGGCTGCGGCTGTCAATGTTCATTTCATTGATTCCATAAGGTGTGTAAAAGAGACTGGCAAGCGCAAGAACGAGAACTGCGCCTACGATGAACGCACCGACATACAGCAGGGGGTCTTTTTTTTTCATTGCTCAGCCCTCCAGACGGATTCTAGGATCAAGCGCCTGCACTATGATGTCCACAACAAAGTTCACCAGAACGACGACTGCGGCGATATACATGATTATTGCCTCGGCAAGAGGAAAGTCCCGGAAAGTGACGGCGGAAATCAGCAGCCGCCCCACGCCGGGGATTCCAAAGACCTGCTCGACGATGATGGAACCCGAAAAAATGCTGCCCACAATCATGCCAAGCAGCGGCACGACGGAAACGACTGCGTTCTTGAAAATATGGCGGAAGAGCAGTCGCCACTCGCTGTTGCCGCGGCTTTTTGCGGTGCGCACGTAGCCGGAAGCCGACTCCTGCCGGATTGCGGCCGCAAGATATTTTGCAAGAACGGCAATCTGCGGCACGGCGATTGTAAACGCCGGGAATATCATGAAACGGAAGAATGAGGCGGGGTTCACGCTCAAGCGCTCGTAGCGGCCGGGCGTAAAGACTTTGAGCGTAAGCCCGAAGACCCAGATTACGATGAGCGAAAGAAAGAAGCCGGGAGTTGATATGCCAAGAACGGAAAGCAAGCCCGACAAGGACTGGACGAGGAGGTTCTTTGACTTTCCGTATATCATGCCCAGGACAACGCCAAAGACAAGCACCAGACACAGCGCGAGCGCGCCGAGCAGTGCGGTGACGGCAATACGGCCGCGCAAAAGTTCCGCGACACTCTTGTTGTATTTTAATGAATAGCCAAAATCATGGTACAGCAGGGCATTGCCGACCCAGGACGTATACTGCTCCCACAGGCTTTTATTTGTGCCCAACTGCTCACGCAGCTGTTCCAAGCTCTTTTCGCTCGCTTCCGTTCCCAGAATGAGCATGGCCGGGTCTCCCGGTATGACATGGAACGCAAAAAAGACTGCCAGGGAAATGCAAAAAAGAGTAAGCAGCATTATGAAAAATTTCTTGACAAGATAGGGCATCAGCACTTGCAGAATACCGTATTTACCTAAATTCCGCAATATGCCGATACTAAGACGGTGCGCACAAGAGTTCTTATTCTTTTTTTATCGCTATGCTGTATGCTTTGGTCTCAGGCGCTGGAGATTTACCGGCCGGAAAACAAGGGGGATTTGAATGACGTTCCCTGCCTGCTCCGTATTACGGATATGGAAGGCAACGACGCGTCCAACTGCATTACGGCGCTGTCTCATTCCTGGTACTATGACACGCACTTGAATTTCTGGCAGACAAAAACACTCTGCCACGTGTACTGGGAGGGTTGCTTTACCGGCGGCTCTATAGTACACTTAGGGCTGAAAGAAGGCAAATACAAGATTTTTGTTTACACTCCGGTTGAAAAGCAAGCTGACTATGCGTCTCTTACTTCGCAAAGCTGGGAATCAAACGAATTTGTATACAATACAAGAAGCAAGGAACTGAAAGTCATTTTTGTTTCACCTGTCGCTGATGATTCAGGCTTTTTTTCCGGAAGCTGGCATATAGATTATCGTGCCCCGAAATTCTATAAATGGACGAAGCAATGAAAAAACTGACACTTATCTATAACGCGCGCTTTATAGACGAAAGCGTTGACTTGCACAAAGGCGCTCTGCTGATTAAGAACGGAAAGATAGAGCGTTTTTTGCAGCAGAGGGAACTGCAGAAGTTCTTGCGCTACGGCGGAAGCGGAGAAGGCATACAATTATATGACGCGCAGGGGCTTACTGTTATGCCGGCGTTCATAGACATGCACGCGCACTTCCGCGACCCGGGGCTTACCCAAAAGGAGAATCTTGCAAGCGGCAGCAAGGCGGCGGCAGCAGGCGGATTCGGCACGCTGGTGCTTATGCCGAACACCAAGCCGGTGATATCATCGCAGGAAGCTGCCCTTGCGAATGACAAAAAGGGCAAGGAAATAGGTCTTGCGCACTTGATACAGAGCGTGAGCATCACGGAGAATTTTGACGGACAGACGATAGCGCACTTGAACGACTTGGACAAAAAGATTGTTCCCCTCATCACCGAAGACGGTCACGAAGTGCAGGACAGCGCAGTTATGTTTGAGGCAATGAAAATTGCGGCGAAAAAGAAGATTATTGTTTCCTGCCACTGCGAAGACCCGTTTCTTGCAGCAGCAGCCCGTCCGCTCCGTAAAGCGGCGCTGGAAAAGATAGAGCAGGGCAACAAAAAGGAAGCCGTAAAACTCCTGCGTCAGGCGGATGAGCTTTTGCGTCTTGCGGAAGACACGGCGACTGACCGGAACATTGCCCTTGCAGCCATGGCAGGCTGCCACCTGCACCTTTGCCACGTGAGCACAAAGCACTGCATAGAAGCTGTTGCACGTGCAAAGAGAGCGGGGCAGGACATAAGCGCGGAAGTAACGCCGCACCACATAGGGCTGACCGGTGGAACAGCTCCGGGAATATTAAACATTGTGAATCCGCCGCTCAGAAGCGAGGAAGACAGGCACGCCTTAATCGAAGCCCTTATTGACGGGACCGCCGACTGCATTGCGACAGACCATGCCCCTCATACCGCAGGAGACAAGAGAAGCGGCAGTCCGGGCTTTTCGGGACTGGAAAGCGCCTTTGCTGTATGCTACACG
>CAZKPZ010000163.1:0-890 GCA_964554745.1 uncultured Treponema sp.
GGAAGGCAGTGATTTAGGTATTTCTCCTTTCATCATACTTGTGAGCCTTTCTCTATGTGGTTATTTATGGGGGTTTGTCGGTATGATTCTCGCAGTTCCTCTTATAGTAATTTTGAAGATTATCTGCGAAAATATAGAATCGTTGCGTCCTATTGCAATTATCATAGGCGGAACCCCTAAAAAGAATAAGTAAGGCTCAAAACTAAGCAGTCTTCTTTCCAGAAAACTTCTCAAAAATAAAGCGCTCATCTTCGCTCTGGAGATTTGAGATTTTGCAAACGAAACAGCGTTGTTTATTCTTGCCGGAATAAATATCCGTGATTTCAAGATTTGTCTCAATACTTCTTTTAAAGAAATCCGTCGCAAAAATTTCAAATTGCAAGTTCAACTTATATTCACTTGAATTTTTCAGAGGAAGCGCAGGTTCCCCTGTGCAAGCCAAGACTATTCGATTCGTATCTATGTATATAATACTGAACGGCTTGGCAGTCCCCTCTACAGGCTCTATTTCCACAGGTTTAGTTATATAGCGGCATACAGAGATGAGATATGAAATATCATCGTTTTCAGAAGGGCTTAAATCATAAACAAATCGCTCATAATACTGCTGCATTGCTGATTGCAGATATGATTCAACATTTTTCCATTTGGGTTTAGAAAAGAGATCATAATTCTTATCAGGAACACAAAGTACCTGCATGTCTTTTTCACCCTGCACTGTATATGATATAGTCGCGGTAAAATTATCTTTTGAATAGGACTTAACATCTCCCATCTTGTGCAGTTTTGGAGGCACTATAACGGCATATCCTTCCACAGTCTTTACCAATTTGCTGATAAAATACATTCCCAGGTGGTTATAGTAAAATTGAACCCGCACATTCTTATAA
>CAZKPZ010000163.1:900-4355 GCA_964554745.1 uncultured Treponema sp.
AAAGGTTCTATTGCTCTCACTGAATAGTCAAAGACAAAAGCTCCGTTTGGATATACAGAAAGCTTTTCAGTGGGGATACCGACGGGGAAAATAGCTTCGTTGCATACAATTTCTTCGCAAGGAGGTGTTTCCAAATTAACTGTAATTTGCGCATCTTGATTTTTTATATATTGGAGCACCATTTCGCGCTCCATAGCATTTAACTCATTTCCACTTTTCATATACTCTCCAATCATCCTTTTTTCATAAAATCAATTTGGTTGATTTTCCATTCAGAAGCAGTTTTTGTTAAATAGAGATATACATCACAATATGAATTATCTTTAAATGAAAACCGGACCGGACACCGGCATTCATTTTCCACTGAATCAGCCTTTCCAATCAAATAAAAAACCATGTCACTTATGTTTTTTCCACTACTTTTTAAATTATACTTAAAAAGCGGAAAAGTAAAAACAAAGCCCTTGGCAAAAAAAGAATCAACGGTTTTATTCTTTATTAAAGAACCACAGAAATTATTTAAGATTTCAAATTGAGAATCTGTATAAGAAGATATATCCAGGCTAGTAAAATTATCTAATCTGGGATAATTTTTTTGTATTTTGTTGTTAGAAAGAATTGCTAATTGTGCTATGGGATTTAAACAAATCTCAGAAGAAATTTCTTTAGACAATATATCACAAGAATCTTTTTCGATGTTCTCAGTCCATGACACCGTACTATTCAGAATTACAGCTCTATCTTTTAAAGAACTTTTCTTTACTGTCTGAAAGCTATTCTTAGGCGAACACGAAACTAATAATAAGAGAAGAAACAAAACACCTACTGAAAACTTAGCAAGCAACTTTACAAACATAAATATAATCTATTGTAACATAAATCAAGGTATTTTGTATAGGAATTAGCAAAGAAAACAAACAAATAAGAAGTCGGGATGACAGGATTTGAACCTGCGACCCTCTGGTCCCAAACCAGATGCGCTACCAGCTGCGCTACGTCCCGAAAAAAAAAAGATGGACGATGACGGGATCGAACCGCCGACAACCTGGGTGTAAACCAGGTGCTCTCCCAGCTGAGCTAATCGTCCGACAAAGAAAAAAAATGGGGAGTGAAGGATTCGAACCTACGAAGCACGAGGCAGCAGATTTACAGTCTGTCCCCTTTGACCACTCGGGAAACTCCCCTAACGAAAGCCGCCACAGGGACTCGAACCTTGGACCCCGAGATTACAAATCACGTGCTCTACCAACTGAGCTATAGCGGCTTGTGATGATGATACTATACATAATTGACGCAAAAGTGTCAATAGCAAACAAGGTAAAAATTTGAAAATTCTTATATTTTTTTATCCGAATCTCAATGTCTTCCTCATAAAATAAAAAAGGCAGCAAACTTGAAAATTCAAGTCCACTGCCCCCATTATTAAAATTAATCAGTCAATTATTTCTTTATAAGGCCAGCAATCGCAGAGCCAAGGGTAATGTCATTATCACAGCTGACGATATCATAATAGAGGTCTCGGTGCGAAACAAGGGCATCTTCCAGATAGGCGTCGACGCGAGCACGAACTTTATAAGTCTTATAAAAAGAAGTTCCGTCACACAGCAAGCAGACTGGGCGGGTTGCATCATGCCCACAATCTGATTTTATTACGCAAGCTGCAAGTATTGCTGATGCAAGACGTGCACAACGATCCACGATGGCATCAAGCAACTGGAACAAAAGCGCGTAGTCCTCTTCTGTGGCACATTCCGCGGCTTTTGCTCCAATAACAGAGCCTGTAGCGTAAGGAGCATGCAAGAATGAGTCCATCTCTATCTGTGTCAAGCTTTTTATCTGTAATAGGGTTTCACAGAATTTCTTGCTAAAAAGCCCCTCTTCAGCAGCAGTATGTATTACTTCATAAGCAAGCGGCCCCATATAGGCGCCGGAACACTGTTTTTCCATCAAACCTGTGCCAGGCTTCTCACTTTTGTTATCCAGGGCAATATCAAAGTCGCTTTTTATAAGCTGTGCAAATTTTCCACTTTCACAGACGATAATCTGCTTTTTCAGCCCCTTGTAGCGCACATTTTCGCTCTGAATATAAGCACCGTTCATGCCCGTGCCAAGAATAAAACCAATATAACTGGAATACTTCATGCCGTCAGCAACTGTTGCAGCTCCGGCCAACAAGGCCGCGACAGTATCATTAAGCATTGAAATATGCACATTCTTCTTCCAGCCGTGGGCAGCAAGGGCTTTGGCAAGCTCTTTACCGATATGACTTCCGACTACTTCCGGCGCCTTAATCTCTTTTGAAAAGTTAATAAGAACACCGTCTCCGTCTTCGGTAATTGTCATCGGATAAGAAAAGCAGAAACCGATTTTGTCGGATTTGTCCTTTAAATGCTCCAAATTTTCTGCAAATTTATCAAAAAATGCCTGCTTAGAAAGCTCCCCTTCAGTTCCCGGCATGCGGGTCTTTTCCATAAAATCAATAGAAGGCTTGCCCTGGCTGTCAAATGTAACAAGGCATGAGCGGAAATTGGTACCGCCCGCATCGATTACGATAACGCTTTCCCCTGCGGGACTCTTTGACGGAGGATTACAGTATGTTCTAATCATATCTTCGCCGGCCGGACGACCACACAAGCCCTCATCCATATCATAGAGCAAGGCATCGATAACAGCGTTTATATTCTGGCGAACAGGAAAATTATGTCTGCCCAAAAAGGCAGCAACTGCTGGATTCATAAAAAACTCCTTATGAGTACTTAATTTTTTCTATATTCTTATAAGTTTAGCACAAATCAAAAAAAAATCAACCGCAGTTGTTGAGAAAGACTTTAAAATTTATAAGTAATACCAATATAGATATAGTCATTTATCTCATTGGTAAAATTATTGATCCACTGGCTTCTGGCTTCATCTACTTTATCCTTATACATATTTACAAGCTGGCTGCCTGAATATGTTCCTTCTTGTCCTGTTATACTGTAAGAACCATTTTGGTTTTTTGTTATTTCAGGCAGGATTTCACTGTAAATATTAGTGTCCACACCTTTATTATGAATGTATTCAAAAGTGTTTCCAAAGTTGACCGTCAGTTGACCTACTTTTGTCGGAGGAAGCGTATAATCGAGATTGATTTTTGCCTGTACCACATACATTTTGTGCTCTTGATTTAAGAAATTCAGAGAATCCCATGCAGTTTCAACATGTTCTCCGTTCTCTCCATCCGAACTGAACATAGAATGTGTGAGTATACTTCCGTCAGTGGCATAGGTACTCTTCTTAGAACCTAAATAACGTATAGCTTCTTCATAACTGTCGCTTTCACAGACATTTGCGTGCCGCATAAATGAAGTTGCAAGCCCCAAATGCAACCGCTTGGTGGGCTTAAAATCAATAGCAAATTCAATTACATCTGTATTCGGTTCATACGTTGACCCCATAGGCACGCCATTATTGTG
>CAZKPZ010000164.1:0-4319 GCA_964554745.1 uncultured Treponema sp.
ATCTGTCGGCTAACATTCCACAATATTCCACTCGCCGAGGGTGCGCGTGCCGCTGTCGAAGACCGCGCCTATCTTGTACAGGCTCTTTGGACTGCCGTCCTTGCCCTTACTCACCGTGTACGGGATTAAGTAGCCCTTGCCGTCTATCTGCGCAAGTGCCTCGTCCGTGCTGCCGTCCCACTTGAACTCAAAGACGTACACCGCACCGTCGGTCTCTATCACCATGTCGCTGCGACCTGCCGCGCTTGCTTCCTCCGCCTTGACCACGAACGGCGTGCACAGGCGGGCTATTAGGTAGAAGAGCGTGCGATAGTGGTTCTCATCTTGCCGCTCGGCATTGTAGGGAATTGAGGACAGGAACGCTTTCATCAGCGCGAGCGCGTCCTCCGGCTTGTTGTCCTCCAAGGCATCCGAGAAGTTCATCAAGAAAGTGTCGTTGCGGCTCACCAGCTCCGTGGCGTAGTAGGGCAGCAGGCATTTGAGGAAGCCGAAGCGCACCTCGTCATTCGGGAAGCCCAGGGTGTAGCGGCTTCCCCTCTCGCTGAATTTCTTTATCGTGACGTAGCCCGACTGGTAGAGCATGGGGATTGGATCTGTCGCAGTCTCCGCAGGGGTGTCGAACATCTCCAGCGTGGAGGCAAATCCAAAATCGAAGTCCACAGGGTTCATGTCATACTTGTTTATTAGCTTTGTCAGTATAGTTGGCGTTCCAGTGGCGAACCAGTAGTTGGCAATCTTGAGCTTGCTCAGGCAGGTAATCAGGCTGAAAGGGTTGTAGATGTCAGGCGAGTTCTCTGAAAAGTGATAGCCGTCATACTTCTTCTTCAATGCAGCACATGCCTCGTCATAAGTCATGCCGTTCTTGTCAGCCAGAGCTTGAATCTCTGGCTGCATCTGCGTCAACAGCTCCTCTTTCGTTATGCCGCAGATCGGCGCGTACTCATCGTCCATCGTTATGACGTTCAGGTTATTCAGCTCGCTAAATATGCTCAATTGCGAGAATTTTGTGATGCCAGTGAGGAACACGAAGCGCAGGATGCCGCCCTTGTCCTTGAGAGGGCTGAAGAACTTCCTCATCTCCTGCTTGAGCGTCTGCTGCAGCTCCGGCTCGTCCAGCGTGTCCAGAAGCGACGCGTCATACTCGTCCACGAGGACTACAGGCTCCAGTCCCGTCTGCTTATATGCCGCGTCAATCACGGCGGCAAAGCGGTTGCCCCACTCGTTTCCGCTGGCGTTAGATATGCCGTATTCCGCTTCCCAACTGCTAAGCTTGTTGTTCAGTGTTATCTCCAGCGTCTTCAAGTCGGTGTATTTCGTAATCGCAAAGCTAACGTGCAGCACGGGGTAGCTCTTCCACTCCGTCTCGAGCTTTTCCATCGCAAGGCCTGTGAACAGTTCCCTCTTGCCCTCGAAGTAGCACTTGAGCGTGGAGATGAGCAGCGACTTGCCGAACCTGCGCGGTCGGCTCAGGAAGTAGAAACGGCTTGTGTTAGCCAAGTTATAGATTAAATCGGTCTTGTCTACGTAGTAATAGCCGTTGTTGCGTATCTGCTCAAAGTCCTGTATGCCTATCGGAAAAAGTTTTAGCTGTGCCATACGAGAATTATAGCGCGTAACGGCAATAATTGCTATACGCGCACAATGGCTCTGCTAGCCCTTAGAACCCCTTGTAGCGCGACACAATGCCCACAGCCTCGTCCTCGGTAAAGCCCATCTTGAGCAGGTCGGCGAACAGCGATATGCCCACGTCCGTAACGTTGTCCTGAAAGGCGGTGATTACAGCCTCCACCTTAAAGTCCTGCAGCCTCTGGTACACGTCCTTGTTGGCAGAGGTAAGGCGGTCTGCGTCAAACGGAATGAACTCGTCAAGCCCGTGCTCCGGCGCAATCCTGCTCACGTCTCCGCCGCACAGCACCCTGGGCGAGCAGCCAGCCGCGATGGCGGCATCCTCAATCGAGTTGTCCCCTATAATGCGCTTTCCGCCCTCAAGCCACCGGAGGCTCTTTGGCAGCGATACAAAGCGAATCTCCCTGCTGGAGAAGGCGCGCTCGCCCACATACCAGACCCCCTCGGGAATCTCCACGCGCGAGATGGGGCAGCCGTAAAAGGCTTTCGCCTTTATTGCCCTGAGCGAATGCGGAAGGCTCACCTGCGAAAGAGCCTCGCAGCCGCTGAAGCATCCTTCTGGAATGACGGAAACGCCCTCTGCCACGGTGACTTGCGACAGTTTATCACAGCGTTCAAACGCGCCCTTAGAAAGCGTTGCTCCACTCGGAATATTGATGCCCTCTATGCCGTCGCAGTCAGCAAACGCCCTTTCTCCAATATGAACGTTTTCCGCGATGCTCACATCCTTGAGCTTACTGCAACTTGAAAAAGCATTTTCTTCCAGAACGGTGTCCGGCTGAATGCTCACGGAGGTCAGGTTACGGCAGCCGCAAAAAGCGCGTCTTCCTATGGAGATGCCCTTCGGCAGTGATACTGACAGTATTCCCCTGTCATAAAAGGCCTCCTCGCCTATAGACTTAATGCCCTCAGAGATGATTACGCTTTTTTTAGGGGAGCGGGAAGCCCCGTAGTAATCCAAATCGCGAAAGGCCCGTTTGCCGATTGCCACGACCTTGATTCCGCGTATGCTGGACGGGACGGTGACATTTTCCTGCGTGCCGACATATTTTGTGATGGTGATTTCCGTGCGCTCATCGTTAATCGAGAACTCAAAGCCGTCCTCAACGTAGCCTTGCGCCCAAAGCCCTGTCTGCCAAAATAGGCACATCGAGAATGCCGCAAGTACTGACTTTAACTTGACCATTCTGTGCGCCTCACTTTACCTATGGATAAAAAAGGGGCTAACAAGGGAAAAAATGCCAAAAATCACAGAAACCAAGGCTATGATTAGCGATATGGCAACGTAGTGGTTACGGTTAAAAAGGTAGAACATAAGGCTGCACGACTTGCTTATCTCAAGGGGTATCTGAAACTCCTCGTTTTCTTCACCGGCGGCAAGCAAAAACCGCGCGTCGTTGTCCACATATATTGTGTTCTTTATCTCTATGCCGTTGGCAAGTTCGTCCGTAGTCCTGCTGTACCAGCGGCGGTATACGGATTTTCCCGTAGCCTTGGACTTTATCTTTATGTAGCGTTTTGACGGATTTGTTTCTTTTTTCTTCTCTCCAAAGATTTTCTTGTAGGTGTCGGACTGCATGAGCGCGTCGCTGTGGCGCGAATCTGAAAGCAGCTCGCGGTATATGCATTGCAGCAGCTTAGACTCCGGCGTGTCCGCATAGTTTTTCCGCCCGCTTTCATCTTTTGTGTAGATGAATTTTGTGCGGACAAAGCATTCCTTCTTTAGTTTTCTTGACATGATTTTCTCCCAGACGGCGCAGCCGCTTCGCGACCACGCCTGCCGTTATTTTACTCCACACCCCAAGACTTTAAGGCAACTTCGTATTCTTTTTTGTCTGCCTCTGACATCTTGCCAATCTTTAAGTCCCTCAGCTGCTTCTGAAGCTTTATGCTCTTGTCAATCTTTGCGCCCTTTATCATGTCCCTTCCGTCTACTTCACCACCACGACCGTAATTCTTAGGAGCGCAGCCTGATGCGATCGTGATTGTCTCGATGTTGTCTCCCAGTATAGCATAATTGGTTGAAAAATCAGGACCATCAATCTCAACCCATTTCAGAGTCTTTGGCAGCGAGACCGACGTGATGGTATCGCCAGTGATTGCCAATGCTCCAAGATACTCAAGTCCCTCCGGCAAGTCCACGGACGTGAAGGGGCAACCTGCGAACGCGCTACCATCGATACGCTTGAGCGATGCCGGCCATTTTATCTGGCTCAGAGACTTGCAGCCGCTAAAGAAGCCGGCAGGAATAACCTGCATGTCATCCGGCAGGGTGACGGATGAGAGAGATGTGCAACTTGCAAAAACTACGTGTCCAAGCTTGCAGCCCTTGGGTATCACGACACTCTGCAATGCTTCACAGCCTGAGAAGGCTTCATCTCCGATTATTGTTCCGCTTGCAGGAATGACAACGCTCTGCAATTTTTTACAATATTGGAAAGCTGCATATCCGATAACCTTCACGCTGTCAGGAATAATGACGCTCGTTATAGATTTGCCTCTGAATCCCCATATGCTGGTAACCGACACGTCCTGTATTGCGGCGGGAATCTCAACGTCTTCCCTCTGCCCCTTGTACTTCTTAATGGTGATCTCGGTAAGCTCGTCATTCACCTCCCACTCAAAGTCGTCCTCGCTGTTGGGGCCGCGGTTGGCGGCTGTAGCCTTTGCGCTGCCGGAAGACTTGCCGCCGG
>CAZKPZ010000165.1:0-4314 GCA_964554745.1 uncultured Treponema sp.
TTTTATGAGAAGGCTCCGGAAGGCCATGAAGCATGCGTTGTAAGCACAAGCATCAATAAATATATGTATGTCACAATCCATCCGTCTTTCAACCGTGACATTACTTCCATTAAATATTCACAGACGGAGAATGTCAAGTCCGTCCGTGACATCAAGCATCCCATCGTCAGGCAGCTGCTCTTAGACTACAAGATTGACGGTGTGGAGATTTCCTCCACTGCCGATGTCCCTTCCGGGACAGGTCTTTCTACGTCTTCTGCCTTTACGGTCGGTCTCGTGAATGCACTGAATACCTTCAAAGGACAGTATGCAAGTCAGGAAGATATTGCAGCCCGCGCCTGCCGCCTTGAGATTGATGAGCTTGGCGAGCCTATTGGAAAGCAGGATCAGTACGGCTGTGCTGTGGGCGGTATAAAGTTCATCCGCTTCCTTGCAGACGGGACTGTTGACGTTGAGCCGCTTGTCCTTTCTAAATCCTGCCACAACCAGCTTTCCGAAAACCTAATGCTTTTCTATACAGGCCTTACCCATTCAGCCTCTGAGGTTCTTTCTGAGCAGTCCAAGAACATGGTCTCAAGTGAGGACAAGTTCAATAATGTCGTTGCTATGACAGATTTGGCAAGGGAAATGAAAAAGGCTCTTATTGCAGAAGACTTGTCCAAGTTCGGTGAGATTTTAAACGAAGGCTGGCAGCTTAAGCGTAAAGTCGCCAGTAAAATCACGAATCCGGTGATTGACGAATACTATCAGAAAGCAATCGACAGCGGTGCCGCCGGCGGGAAGCTCTTGGGGGCCGGAGGCGGAGGTTTCTTGTGTTTCTACTGTGAAAAGGAAAAGCAGGAAAAGCTCCGCTGCGCCTTGAATGACTTGGTGGAGCTTCCGTTTGATTTGGAGAACGGAGGGACAAAAGTGATTTATATCGGGAGCAGATGAAACATGAAAGCATTGGTAGCAGGCGGAGCCGGGTTCATCGGCTCTCATTTGACGGACGCCCTTTTGGCGGAGGGCGATGACGTAGTATGTGTCGACAACTTCTTTATCGGTACAAGAAAGAATATTGAGCATCTTAAGGATAATCCACATTATAAATTCTATGAACAGAATATCAATGATGTGGAAGCCTTGGATAAACTTTTTAAAACTGAAAGGCCGGATTATGTCTTCCATCTTGCGGCAAACTCAGACATTCAGGCTTCCGCACAGAATCCTGTAATCGAGTATGAAAATACCTATTCTACGACATTCCACCTTCTTGAAGCTATGCGCGTCAACGGAGTGAAGAAGTTCTTCTTCGCTTCGACTTCCGCCGTTTACGGTGATAAGACCTGCCTTCTGAATGAAAAGACTGCGGAGCTTGCTCCGATTTCATATTACGGCGGGGCAAAGCTTGGTTCTGAGGGCATCATATCATCATACGCATACATGAACGACATGAGTATCCTCGTCTTCCGCTTCCCGAATGTTATCGGCCCGCGGTTGACCCACGGGGCTGTCTTTGATTTTATGAAGCGGCTGCACGACAATCCTAAAGAGCTTACAATTCTTGGCGACGGACATCAGACCAAGCCATATATCTACGTTTTGGACCTTGTCGATGCGATTATGAAATTCAAGGACGTGGGGAAGGGCGTGACGCTCTATAACGTGGGAGTTGAGGGTGCTACATCTGTAACGCATATCGCTGAAATCATCGTAGACAAGATGGGCTTGGAGGACGTGCAGTTCAAGTACACAGGCGGACGCGGCGGCTGGAAGGGCGACGTACCCAAGTTCCAGTATGATTTGGGCAAAATCCACGCGGCCGGCTGGCGGGCAAAGCACAATTCTGATGAGGCAGTTGCCTTGACTGTCGAAATGAACCTTAAAGATTAAAGGTCTCCGACATCATCTTTTTTTCTCTGTATGAGTGAAAATAAAACGAAGCCACTGGTGAGCGTCATCATGGCTACCTTCAATGAGCCGCCAGCCATCATTGGAAAGGCAATCAGCAGCATTATTAACCAGACGTATAGGAATCTGGAGCTTCTCATTCTTGATGACTCGACGAGTGCGGAAACAATAAATGTGATAGACGGAGCGCTCTCCGACGGCCGAGTGCAAGTAGTTCGTAAAGAAACGCGAATGGGTTTTGTTCCGGCGCTTAATGAAGGAATCCGTCTGGCAAAGGGGAAATATATAGCACGTATGGACGGAGATGATTTTTCCCTTCCGGAGCGGATAGAAACTGAAGTTGAATATATGGAGTCACACCCGGAGACTGCTGTTGTCGGGGCTTGCATGAACATTATGGATGAGAACGGCACGGTTACTGGCGAGCGGAATTATCCTTATAACTGTAAGAAACTTGCAATGTACAGGAGTCCGGTGGCCCATCCAACCGTAATGATGAGGGCTGAGAATGCAAGGAATGGTTTTTCTTATGATGAAAAACTGAAAAAGGCAGAGGACTTAGACCTTTGGCTACGATATATGACACACGGGTATCAAATCCATAATTTGCAGGATAAAGTTCTTAATTACAGAGTTCCTGCAAGTCTTGCTTCCAAGCGCGGGAAAGAACAGTTTACTACGGCTTTCGCGGTCCGAAAGAATAATTTTTCATGGCGTTATCCTGTTTTTAGTATTGCTTCTGTGTGTGCGGGATTCCTTTTGTCACATGCGCCAAAAGTTCTTTTTGAAAAGAATTATAACAAAGAAAATCTAAGTAAGGTAAAACTTATAAAAATAAATAAGACATAAATTTACTGCGAAGGGGATTGAATATGGACTACACAAAGCATATTGCTGAATACTTTGACAAGGAAAGAGAGGTAATCGATTCCCTCTCTAAAGAAGATTTGAGCACCGTAATGAACGTGCTGGAAGATGCCCGCAAGGCAAAGAAACAGATTTTCATCATGGGCAACGGCGGCTCCGGTGCCACGGCCTCTCACTTCGTCTGCGACTTCAACAAGGGGATTGCCGACGGCAAAGAAGGCTTTGTTCCCTACAAGCTCATCTGTCTCAACGACAATATTCCCTCTGTACTCGCCATAAGCAATGACATTTCCTATGACGATGTTTTTGTGCATCAGCTGAAGAACTTCTTTAACCCCGGTGACGTTGTAGTCGGCATCTCTGGCTCCGGTAACTCAAGGAACGTAGTAAAGGCGGTTGAATGGGCTAACGCAAACGGCGGCATAACAGTCGGCTTTGAGGGCTACAGGGGCGGAAGACTCAAGGAACTTGCAAAGTACAGCGTGCATGTGGATGTTGATGACATGCAGATTACCGAAGATGTCCACATGATGTTCGACCACTGCATGATGAAGATTTTGCGGGCGACGGCTGAATGACAGCCGTGTGATATGCGTGTATCCGCTCTTGTTACAATTTACAATCCGTCTGGCACTGTAATTGAGAATTTAAAGTCAATCTCTGCCCAAGCTGACAGAGTTTTTATAATTGACAACAGTCCATCGGAGTCAGAAAGCATAAGACAGGCATTCAAGGATTATATTTTTAATAATGGGAATCTAGGGTTGTCAAAGGCTTTTAATAAAGTTTTGAAAGATTCAAGCATAAACTGGAACGATGATGATATCATCATTTTCTTTGACCAAGATTCAAAAATAGATAATAACCATGTAGGAAAACTGTTGAATGATTTTTTGCTGCTGAAAAGAAAGGGATATCCGATAGGCTGCTTAGGAGCATTCTGGCGGAAAGAGAACGGCGAACTGGATGAGACCGTGCGCCTGGCGAAAACTGTGTCGGCCGGATGTTATTTGCAGGATGTCATTCTGACTTCCTCCATGATGACTTCGTATAGAGATTTACGGGATATCGGCTTCTGGAACGAAGCCGTATTCTTGGACATGGCGGACTGGGATTTATGCTGGAGGTTCAGAAAAGCCGGTAAGAAATGCGTGTTGTCTGCAAATGTTGAAATGAAACATCATCTGGGGGACGGGAATGTTTCGAAATTTGGCATGAGGGTGAAGAACGGTGCCCCTGTAAGGGAATACTATCAGACCCGTGACGGCTTGAAGCTTCTTTTTGAATCCTACACACCTGTGAAATACAGAATGCGTATTATTGCCCAAATCACAATAAGACCTGTTTTGCATTTGCTTGTGCTTGATGACAAGCGGCAAAGACTGAGATATATAAGAAAAGGAGTTCGAGATTTCTTTAAGAGAATAAATGTGGAATTTCAAGCCTGAGAAGCAAATTTTTTTTGTAAGTAGCCCAAATTTCGAGTTTTAGATAAATTTACAAAAAAAAGCGTAATCCATTAAAATTTTAATCACCACAAAAAAAATCAAAAAGGAT
>CAZKPZ010000166.1:0-1010 GCA_964554745.1 uncultured Treponema sp.
GTCAAGAATACTTGCTTTTTCGGCAGTGTCACGGCGGCTCAAGTTTTTGTAGATATCAAGATACTGGCTCTTGTAGTTGTCAAAGTCTTCTTCGCTTATGCCAATGGCTTCTTCGGTAAACTCAAATTCCTCAAAAGTTTTGAGCGTTGTAATAAGGCGCATGACCTCGCGGAATGCAAGAATGTATTTTTTCTGTTCTTCCTCACTCTGCAAATTTCCGGCATCTTCCGGGCAGTCAACAACCCGCCCCAACATTCCAAGGGCAGTCTCCAGCCGTTCAAAAAAATACTGAAAGTCTTTCTGAACGATTCCCTCTGTTGAGTTTGAATTTGAATATAATTTGATGGCTTCGTTCGTATTGTATTTTAAGTTTCGGTAGCAGACGATATTGCCGAATTTCTTTGTCGCCTTTTCCGTTCTGTTTGTGCGGGAATAAGATTGCAGCAAATCCTGATAAACCAAGTTTTTGTCCACATAAAGTGTGTTGAGCCTTTTGCTGTTAAAGCCGGTAAGATACATTCGCACCACAAGCAAGAGGTTTATTTTGTTTGCCCTAAACTTTTTGGAAATGTCTTTGTTGTAGTCGGCGAAGGTGTCTGTCTTGAAGCTGGTAGAAAAATGGGCGTTATAATCGTCAATGATTCTTGCCATTGCGTCCTGACTTGTTTCATCTTTTGTTTCTGCGTCTTCGTTCACATCGTAAGTAAAGACAGCTCCAATAATCAAATCAGAATTCAGGCGTTTAAAGGTGTCATAATATTTTATTAAGTTTTCAACACTGCTTGTGGCAAGAATTGCATTGTAATTTTTGTTCACCGTTTTTGAGTTGAAGTTTTTAATGATATTCTTGCACACAGCCTCTATTCTGCGCTCGTCGCCCCATACTTCCGCGGTGTCAATGGCAGAAACTTCCGTTGAAGTCCCGGAGGCTTCGCTTTCGTTCATCTTCTCTTCATAAACGGAATCCTTTGCCTGCACGGTCTTCATGTATTCAATTTTGAATCCAAGAA
>CAZKPZ010000166.1:1020-4285 GCA_964554745.1 uncultured Treponema sp.
TGCTATTGCCTGTTTAATCATATATTGATGAAGCGGCTTGCCAAAAAGGCTTTCCGTAATGTAAGAAATCTCCCCTTCTTTTTTTGCGTTCTTCTCAAAAATCGGAGTTCCTGTAAATCCAAAATACTGAGCCTTATGGAAGAATTTTTTAATAGCCTTGTGCATTTCTCCGAACTGAGTTCTGTGGCACTCGTCAATCAAAAAAACTACTTTTTCGTCCGCATACCGAGCCATTATAGACTTGTATTTTGGCTCGCTGATTGCGTGGGACATTTTTTGTATGGTCGTAATAATCAGCTTTTTGTTTTTATCCTTGGTCTGGTCGGAAAGAGTCTTTGTGTTGTTCGTAGGGTCTACGCTGTCTGCCTCAAACTTGTTGAATTCTTCGGTTGTCTGTGTGTCCAAGTCGCGGCGGTCAATCAAAAAGAAAACCTTCTTTATGGACGGATTTTGAATGAGCAGTTTCGCGCACTTCCAGCAGGTAAGAGTCTTTCCGCTTCCTGTCGTGTGCCATATATATCCGTTGTCATTTGAAAACGAAGCCTTTTGCAGAAGGGCTTCCGTCGCATAAATCTGATAGGGCCGCATTACGAGCATTTTCTTTTCGCTGTCATTCAGGACGGTGTAGATGCCGAGCAGTTTAAACAGACGGTCGCGGTTAAAAAATGCCGGCACAAAATCTTCTATGTCGTTTATGCGCTTGTTGTCTTTGTCAGTCCAGTAGAATGCCGATGAATGTAGAAAAGCCTCGTCGCTGTTGGCATAGTATTTAGTGTTCGTTCCGTTTGTGATTACAAAAATTTGAATATACTTGAAAAGCCCGGTGTATGCGTGGCGGCGGTAACGCTCAGTCTGGTTAAAAGCGTCATCAAGTCCGACACCTCGCTTCTTTAGCTCAATTTGGACAAGGGGTAGTCCGTTAATCAGAATCGTTACGTCAAAGCGGGTCTCATATTTATTGAAAACCGTAATCTGATTTGCCACTTCAACTTTGTTTGCACCAAAATCATCAAAATCAATGAATTTTATGTGAACCTTTGAATTGTCCTCACGTTCCAAAACAAACTTGTCCCTGAGCTGCTTTGCCGACTGGAAAACGGACTTATCTTTAAGATAGGTAAGAATGCGGTCAAATTCTGCGTCTGTAAAAGCTGTGTCCTTAAGGTCTTCTTTATTCAGCTCAAAAAGCCGCCACCTGAAATTTGACTCCAAAGATTCCTTGTCGTCAACCTGCTTATAGTAAGAGTAAGCAAACTGCTTGTTTAGAGAGTCAATCAGCCATATTTCTAACTGTGCTTCAGATTGTGAATTCAAAGTGTATTCCTGTAGTGGCTAGTATAGCATAAAATGGGCGGTTTATCATTGGATTTTTGGATAAAAACATCAGGATTTATCAAAGTGTTTTTGCAGATTTATATCATCTACAACCGCTATGATAGCACCTCTATCATAGCGCTGCACAAGCCTTAAACACAGCTATGATAGACCCTTTATCATAGCTATGCACAAACCTCTATCACAGGCGCAACAGCTAATCCGCGCCGAAACTCTCTTTTTCTTAAAAAACTACCCGGTCGGGTAGTGGACTTATTTTAGAAACTATGCAAGACTAGGTATTGCAAACGCGAATCCTGTCAAACCGCAGCAAGGAGTGGCTATGACTAACAGTAATGCGAAACATTCAAAAAATACACTAAGAACACACGCAGTCCTTATGGCACTTCTTTTAGCCGCAGCGGCAGGGCTTTCTTCTTGCGCCGGGGGAGCCGGTACAAGCGCGGGAACAGAAGACGACGGGAACATAAAAATAGCACTGGCTTTTGCCGGCAGCAGCTCTTCCAGGGCAGCAAGAGCCGCTATACCTGACGGCCCCATGACCGTCACGCTCAAGACGAATTCCGGCTATGACCAGACCGGCACTACAAACGTAGCAAACGGTTCGGCAAGCATTACGTTCAAATCCGTGCCGGTAGGCGACTATGCCGAGGCTACGGCTGTGCTTACGGCGGTCGTAAGCGGCGCGGCAAAGACTTTTCACGGCAAGAGCGCAAAAACGCTTGTGACACCGGGCGGAACTACAATCTCGATTACGCTGATAGACGACAACTTCGTTCTGCCGAGCGTGCTGTTCGTAAATGCGGCAGGGGATGCGGTAAGCGGTATGACTGCAAGGGTCGGCGGCACGAGCCTGACGGGGGCTGACCCCGGCAAGCTGCACTACACGTGGAATCTAACAGTAAATTTTGACAACGTTGAATACATATTTGCTGCTGTGACCAGCCCCGTCTGCACGCTTCCGATGGGGCAGAAATCAGTAAGCAGCGGTCTTAGTGCAAGGCAGGAATACTCCATTGCAGAGATGAAAGCCGAAAAAGCTGCAAGCCAGGGAACTGCTTACCCAATCTCAAGCAACGCAATCGTGAACGTCAGCCTTACGGTAACATATGAAGGCCAGACGGCAACCGGCAGCACAAGCTTTGAAATAATGCTGTAGACGCCCCACGGCACAAAGGCTCCGCCTTTAGCCTCACGAATTGCTTGGCCGCAATTCTTGCCAAAAAAAATCGTGAATTCTTTAAAAAAGTGCCAAATCCTACCCAATCGGGTAGTGGACTTTTGGGAAAAAGCATGCGAAAATTACCGTAGAATCTCTGATAATGATATTTTTACGAGAGGTGAGAATATGAAAAGTTATAGCAGTCTTTTACCCCCCCCCATTTTAAGGTTCGTTAAACTTTCTTTCCTTGTAAGCATTGTGTTTGCCGCTGTAATCCTTAGCGGCTGTGCCGGTGGAGCCGGCGGTTCTAGTGCCGATGATGAAGGCGAGGGCACAATCGCCCTGCAGCTTGCGCCCGTAACAAGCTCGCGCTCTGCACGCGCAGCAGGGGAATGGTCGACTGCCAGCGGTACTTTTGAAGTGAGCATAGAGGCACGTGACTATTCATATTCTGATTCTGCGTCCATAACTCTGTCTCCCGGCTCTCCGCGTTCAGTGACGTTCAAGTCCGTACCGGTGGGTATTACGGTGACAATCAGCGCGACATTCACCGGCACGTTCGAAGGCATCCCGGAAAGCAAGACCTATACAGACCGTGTTACCAAGACCATAACAAGCGGCCGGAATGTAATCACTCTGAACCCAAGGGAAAGCGGCGGCGGTGAAGTGGTAACCGAGCTGCAGACACCTGTGGCGACAGTGACCTGCACCGGAAGTGGCTGGGCCAGCGTGCCGGACGCGCCGGCGGACACCTACTATGTGGCGGAC
>CAZKPZ010000167.1:0-4181 GCA_964554745.1 uncultured Treponema sp.
CACCCAAAAAAACACAATTAAAAATAAAATTGCATGCACGCTGCGTGCGTCTGTCCTGCTTGCGTTTGCCGCTGCGTTCCTCTGTCTGCCTGTGTGCGCACAGGCTACGGATGACTACCAGCTTCCGCAGGGGTTCACCTTCTACAGCAAGGTGTGGACTGACACGGTTGAGGTGCTGGGCAGGTTCTATGACAACGACAGCCTTGACTATGTTGTGCGTCAGAACTACAACGCCGAGTTTGCAGGCATCCGTGAAAAGGTGGGGGTGCGGTACGGCTCTGAAAAGTTCGATATGGAGCTTGCCCCTGAGTTTGCCCTGAGCGACTCTGGCGAGCACTGGAACGTATATGACGCAAGGTGGACTAACAGTGCGCACGCACTCAATGCCGATGACCTTTCGTTTTCGTGGACTGGGCTTGACTGGCACGTGCGGTTTACGCCTTTTGACATTGTGGACTTCAACATGCACAACAACGTGCGCACTCCCGGCGGCTACCTTCCTGTCGCGGACCAGTGGCTTTCCGCTGCCGATCTGCAGGGCGACGGCGTGGGCGTGGTGTTCAAGCCTGTGTCTGGCTTGAGGCTTGCACTTGAAGTTCCGTTCGGTTTCGGCATTTTCTCCATGCCCAACATGCTCAACGCAGAGTTCGAGGACACCGGCGGAACAGGTAAGATAACATGGAAGTCTCCTGAGAAGAAGAGCGACTACAGGTTTGTAATCAACGCAGGTGCTGACTATAGAATTCTTGACTTTATTACTGTTGGTGCTGCGGTTCATAACATCTTGAACCGCGACCTCCGTGCCTACGGTCTGTATGCCGGTGCGGATTTAGGCATGTTCACTTTTGGCGGCGGCTACACATACAACGGAGAAGCTACGCGCATAAGCTACATTGACTTTGACGGAACTGGGGCTGAGCGGGTTTTCATCGGCGGACACCACAGGGCAAACGCTTACGTTACTGCCACTGCGGGCGACTTTTCCGCCGCGCTTGAGGCACTGGTCAACTTTGTAAAGACACAGTCAATCTATGACTTTTACGCAGGTCTCCGTCTTGGCTACGACCTGCTGCCGGGCAGGTTCAATACTTCTGTACTGACTGGCGTTGCACTGGACTTCGGCAACATGAAAAGCGGCGGCATAGGCTACACACGCTACCGCGAGCAGGGGCAGGAAGACAAGGTGATGTATGCCGGCGGAACGTATTACTTCTATACAAAGAAAGGCTCGGGAGCACGCCACAGTACACAGCGAAAAGCGGAAGTTGCAGCCCCTATGGTGGAGCTTCAGCCGTGCATTACGTACATAACAGGACGCAACACGTTCTGCATCCGCACGGCACTGCAGTTCTGGCTTGACGGCGAAGGCTCTTACGCCGCAACAGTTCCGCTGTCGTGGAAATATATTTTTTAGGGTGTGAGTGCATGTAATAGAGGCAGTTTCTTAGTCTTCAAGACTCTTGAAACTGCCTTTGTTTATTATTGTTAAAACTACTTTACCAATATTAAAGAAGTTGACTTTAAGCACATTCTTGACTAGAATAATTCTTTATATAACAACTATATTCACTATTGTTCGAGGTACAGTCTTATGGCAAAAAAAAGTGACAATGCAACAAAAGGGGCAGCACGTGCTCCTCACCGATCTTTGTTTTATGCTTCAGGTTACACTGATGAAGAATTGAACCAGCCTTTGGTTGGCATTATTTGTGCTAAAAATGAGCTTATTCCAGGACACATTGAACTGGACAGAATAAGCGAGGCTGTAAAAGCTGGTGTACGCATGGCAGGAGGTACTCCTATTGAGTTCCCTGCAATCGGTGTCTGTGACGGCATTGCCATGGGACACGAGGGAATGAAATATTCTTTGGTAACACGTGAATTGATTGCAGATTCTGTTGAGTGCGTGGCAAAGGCTCATCAGTTTGATGCTTTGGTTATGATTCCTAACTGCGACAAGATTGTTCCAGGCATGCTCATGGCAGCGGCTCGTCTTGACTTGCCTACTGTTTTTGTAAGCGGTGGTCCTATGATGCCAGGTCATCTTCCTGGAAACGACCCTTCTAATCCTTATTCTGGTAAAAATCTTTCTTTGACAGATATGTTTGAGGCTGTTGGTGGTCTTGCTGTTGGTAAGATTAACGAAGAACAGCTCAAGGAAATGGAACACAGTGCATGTCCTGGTTGTGGTGCTTGTTCTGGAATGTTCACAGCAAACTCAATGAACTGTCTTACAGAAGTTCTTGGTCTTGGTCTTCCAGGAAACGGTACAATTCCTGCTGTTACTGGCGAACGCATTGCCCTTGCAAAGCATGCTGGCATGGCTGTAATGAATATGTACAACAAGGGCATTACTGCACGTCAGATGATGACTGCCGAAAACTTCCGCAACGGTCTTGCTGCCGACATGGCACTGGGCTGTTCAAGTAATACAATGCTCCATCTTCCTGCCATTGCACATGAAGCTGGCATTGAAATTGATTTGCACGAAGTAAACGAAATTTCTAACCGCACTCCAAACCTGTGCCATCTTGCTCCTGCAGGTCACACTTTTATGTGCGAGCTTAACGATGCGGGCGGTGTTCAGGCAGTTCTTGCAGAACTTGCAAAAAAGAACCTCATCAATACAAGCCTCATGACTGTAACAGGCAAGACTATTGCAGAAAACATTAAAGGCGTAAAGAACCGCAATCCTGAAATTCTTCGCCCTATAGAAAATCCTTTCAGCGACAATGGTGGCATTGCAATTCTGTTTGGAAACCTTGCTCCTAACGGTACTGTTGTAAAGCGTTCTGCATGTGCAAAGGAGCTTATGCTTCATACTGGTCCTGCTCGTGTATTCAATGATGAGAGTGAGGCTATGGAAGCTGTTCAGAACCGCAAAATAAATGCTGGTGATGTTGTTGTTATTCGCTATGAAGGTCCAAAGGGTGGTCCTGGTATGCGTGAAATGCTTGCTGTTACTGCTGCTCTTGCAGGTCAGGGGTTGGACAAGCAGGTGGCTTTGATTACAGACGGTCGTTTCTCTGGTGCAACACGCGGTGCTTCTTTGGGACACTGCTCTCCTGAAGCTGCGGTTGGTGGACCAATTGCTCTTGTTCAGGAAGGCGATAAGATTACACTCGACATCAACAACTACAAGATTCATCTTGAAGTAAGCGATGAAGAACTTGCAAAGCGCAAGGCTGCATGGAAGGCTCCAGCTCCAAAGGTAACGACAGGCTACCTTGCACGCTATGCAAAGCTTGTTTCATCAGCTGACAAGGGCGCAATCTTACAGTAAGCCTTAAAGCCCTAATTTCATTGTAATTCTGCACCGTATTCTCGTATGGAGTACGGTGTTTTTTTATTTGATTTTACGTATAAAACTTATTATACTATACGTAAGGAGGCTGATATGGATGCAAAATTAACTTTAAGTATGGACAGTTCTGTTATCTCTTCAATGAAGATTTATGCTTCCGAAAATAATTCAAGCATATCACATATTGTGGAATCATTTTTTAGGAATTTGCTTTCTTCTCAATCGAAGAATAAGAAAATATCTCCGCTTGTTCAAGAATTAAGCGGAATAATTCCTGCTGAGAACAATGATAAAGATGATTATATAAACTATCTGGAATCAAAGTATGAATAAAGTTCTTTTTGTTGATTCTGATGTTATTTTAGACGTCCTTGAGCAACGTAAAGAGTTTTATGAGTATTCAGCTCTGATTCTTTCTTTAGGAGATGAGAAAAAGGTTAAGCTTGTTACAACTTCTTTAGTTTTTGCAAATGTTTATTATTTACTGCGTAAGCATTTAGGAATTGAAAAGGCAAAAGAAAGTTTGAGAAAGCTCAGGATTATAATAGATGTTATTTCTGTGAATGCAAAAGAAGTTGACCTGGCTTTAAATTCAGAATTATCGGATTTTGAAGACGCTTTGCAATATTTTACGGCATTGGATAACAAAATAGAATTTATAATTACGAGGAATATTCGTGATTATAAGAATCCAAAATTAATTGTGCAGACTCCTCAACAATATATTGAAGGACTTTGTAACAATAAATAAACTAATGTCGGAGGAGTCTCCAAATATTCGGATAGACACGCGGGGCTGTCCCAAAAGTATGGGGCAGCCCCAATTATTTTAAATTTACAAGTGAATTCAAATCTGCTAAAATTTAAATATGAGCAG
>CAZKPZ010000168.1:0-4109 GCA_964554745.1 uncultured Treponema sp.
GAGCTTGGCGAAACCGGACGGCAGCTGGAAGAGGGCACGGAATCAACTGCCGGCGCGATTGTGCAGATTAGTGCAAATATCGATGAAATTCACAAGCAGATTCTAAAACAGTCAGACAACGTTTCTAAAACTGCGTCGGCGGTAAATGACATTTCGGGGAACATAACAAATCTTGACGCTCTGGTTGACAATCAAAGCTCAAGTGTGTCAGAGGCGTCATCTTCTGTTGAGGAGATGATTGGCAATATTGCGTCCGTAACTGCATCTGTTGATAAGATGTCTGCATCATTCAATATCTTGAATGAGAATATGTCTGTTGGTTGCAACAAACAGCAGAGCGTCAATGAGCAGATACGGCAGATTGAGACCGAGTCAAAAATGCTTGCGGAGGCCAACGTTGTTATTTCAAATATTGCGAATCAGACTAACCTGCTTGCAATGAACGCCGCAATCGAAGCTGCTCATGCCGGCGAGGCCGGTAAGGGCTTTTCTGTCGTTGCCGATGAAATCAGAAAGCTTTCTGAAACATCTTCTGCACAGTCCAAGTCAATCGGCCGCCAGCTGATTAACATCAAGGATTCAATCGAAACAGTCGTTGAGTCTTCCAACGAGGCTCGCAAGGTGTTCGACGAGGTTTCGCTGCATATCAAAGAGACGGACAAACTTGTGGAGCATATAAAAGCTGCAATGGAAGAGCAGAATAATAATTCCAAGCATATCAGCGGTACATTGCAGAATATGAACAGCAGCGCGCAGGATGTTCAGCAGGCTTCCAAGGTTATGGCTTCCAGAAATGAAAGCGTCATGGTGGAAGTCAAGTCGTTGCAGTCGCTGACTGACAGCATGAAAACAGGAATGGACGAAGTTGCTGTCGGAGCAAAAAAAATCAATGATACAGGTCATTCTCTGGCCAGTGTCTCAAAAGATGTTCAGACTGCAATTTCGAATATCGGTAATCAGATAGACCGATTCAAGACAGAATAGGAAGTGGAGAGGAATTCTATGAAAAAGTTTTTAATTATAGGCAGAGTCATTCTTGCTCTTATCGCATTTTCATCTTTAGTAGTCTCCTGCGGTAAGCGCAAGACTGTTACAATTACAAAGCACACCACGATTCTGCGCTTGTCAGACAATCACGCCAAGGGCTACCCGACGACACAGGCCGACGAGGAATTCGGGCGGCTTGTAGAAGAGCAGACCGAGGGCAGAATAAAGGTTGAAGTCCGTGCCGGCGGTGCGCTTTCTGCAAATGAAAACGACGCGATTGAAGCCTTGAAGTACGGAGACTTGGCGTTTACCCGCGTTTCATCGTCTTCGATTTCTGCTTACGTAGACAAGATTAATGCTCTGCAGTTTCCGTATTTGTATCGGAGCAGCGAGCACATGTGGAAAGTCTTGAACGGCTCAATCGGCCAGTCGATTCTTAAAGAAATAGAAAGCTCCGGTTCCGGTCTTGTGGGGCTGTGCTACTATGATGGCGGAGCGCGAAATTTTTACCTCAAGAAACCCATCCGCTCTGTTGAAGACATGAAGGGCTTGCGCATTCGTGTTATGGGAACTCCTCTTATGGTGGACATGTGCGCGGCATTGGGCGCGACCGGCGTTACAGGAATGAATATGACCGAAATCCGCGGTGCGGTGGAAAGCGGAAGGATTGACGGAGCGGAAAACAATATTCCGTCATACGAAAGCAACGGCGACTACAGCATTGCTCCGTATTATACTCTGGATCAGCACACTCGTGTTCCGGAAGTGCTTGTTGCGTCGGCAAAGGTTTTAGCTCGCCTTGACCCAAAGGATGTGGAAATTATCAAGCAGGTTGCGAAACAGACGCAGGAATTCGAGATTGCAAAATGGAAGGAGCGGGAAGTCTATTCCGAAAATATTTGCAAGCAGAACGGCTGCCAGATGATAGAATTGTCTAGCGATGCCGCCGCAAAGTTCCAGGAGGCCATGGCCCCGGTCTACAAAAAGCACGGAGAGCGCTTTACCAGCATATTAAATGAGATAAAGGCGGTGAATTAAAAGCCTGTGTTGCAAAGCCGGTGCTGCGCCGATTGCAAAATAAGCCTTATTATGTTACAGTAAGAAAACTGTAGTTTTCTGTATAAGGAGCACACGATGGCAAAGGTTGTCGACTATAAAAAAGCCGGTGTTGATGTGAATGAGGGCTATAAAGCCGTGGACAAGTACAAAAAGCAGTCTGAGCGGGCGCGCATTCCAGGCCAACTTACGGAGCTTGGCGCATTCAACGGAATGTTTGCCGTACCAAAGGGAATGAAGCACCCTGTAATGGTAAGCGGGACTGACGGCGTTGGAACAAAGCTGGACATCGCTTTTAAGCTGAAAAAATATGACACGGTTGGAATCGACTGCGTTGCCATGAGTGTGAACGACATACTCTGTTCTGGTGTGCAGACTTCATTCTTTCTTGACTACATTGCCTGTGGCAAGTTGAATTCAAAAGTCGCAGGGGAATTGGTAAAAGGTGTGACCGACGGCTGCATTCAGGCTGGCTGCGCCCTCTTGGGCGGCGAGACTGCCGAAATGCCGGACTTCTATGATGAAGGCAAGTACGACCTTGCAGGATTCGGAGTCGGAGTTGGCGAAAAGAACGAGATGATTACCGGGGCAAAGATAAAAGAGGGCGATGTGCTCATCGGGCTTTCTTCTACAGGACCTCACTCAAACGGTTATTCTCTGATTCGCCGCCTTGTTAAGGACTTTAACGAGCCTTTTGTTGTTAACGGCAAGGCGACCAAAAAGACCATCGGCGAAGTGCTGCTTACTCCTACTAGAATCTACGTCCAGCCGGTTATGGATGTTCTCACGAAGTACCGCTCTTCTGTTCACGGAATGGTGCATGTGACTGGCGGCGGATTCTACGAGAACTTGCCGCGCATGTATCCGCACGCAAAGGAAGGCAAGAAGCAGCTGTGTTCCGTTATTTACAAAGACAGCTGGGACGTTCCTCCTGTGTTTGACGAATTAATCCGCCGCGGTGCCGACCCGAAGAATGTATATTCAACATTCAACATGGGAATCGGCTTTGTCCTTGCTGTCGCGAAAAAAGACGCGGATGCAATTCTAAAGCTCTTTAACAAGATTTCCAAGAAATATCACTATGCCGGCGTACCGGATATGGTCGCCTACAAAATCGGTTATGTTGGACACACTGAAAAAGAAATAAAGGGTGAGTTCAAGGGCAATAAGGCCATGACCAGATTTGTAGAAGCAGACGACTAACGCTGCTGGCATGACGGTGTAATGCAGGACGGAAAGGAAACTAAGGCGCGGCTGCTGCAAAGCGTAAAGTCAGAATTCCTCGAAAAGGCTATACAGGCGCATCGTTGCGTGCAATCTGCAGAACTTTGTGTCTGTGTGCAGCGCAGACTATACAGCAGTTCTTAAAGACCTTTTGCTTTTGCCTCGCGCCAAAAAACTCTTTCTTCTGCTTCGTGCCCGCTGCCAAAAGAAAGACCTGATTCTTTCATTCTCTTTTCCATATAACTGAACCGCCCATAGAATTTATGGTTTACCCGTTCCAGAGCTTTTTTGGGGTCGATTCCTAAAAAGTTTATATAGGACAGTGCAGAAAACAATAAGTCTCCGCATTCTTCTTCTAGATGTTCTCTGTCTTTCTGCGACTCAGCTTCCTGGGCTTCGCCTAGCTCTTCGCGTACCTTGTCTGCGGCTTCTGTACTTGTGCGCCAAATCCAGCCCAAGGCAGAGAGTTTTTCGTGAATACGGCAGGTCGTATCAAAAGGGTGCAGTTCCTGCGGAAGACCGTCCAATATTGAGCATTCGGATTCTATATTTTTTTTCATGCCAGCAATATTAGCACGGATTTATGAAATATGAAATAGAGTTGAGCTTGAATAATGTCCTCACACACCAATCACCTTATTGAACTCGTCCAAGAACTGTTTTGCCGCCTTTGTGAAAATTTCATACTTTCTCCATACCAAATAAAGGGGCGTTTCCAGTCGCGGCTGGAGCGGACGGAAGACGAGGTTTCTCCCTTCAAGGTTTATGAGGTTTGCAAAGGTGAGCATATAGCCGATTCCTTCTTCCACAAGCATCGCGGGAGTTGTCGCAAGATTGTACTG
>CAZKPZ010000169.1:0-3434 GCA_964554745.1 uncultured Treponema sp.
TAATGGGAAACAAAATTGCTTTTGCACCGTTCTTGCAGCCATGATGCGTACTGGAGCGTGATCGCATAGAATACAAGATGTTCTCCTAATGTTTGTGACAAGAAGCAAAAAATAAAGATATGCTAAACTCTCAGATATGACGATGACGAATGTACAAACCGACTGTGCGATACTATAGTATCCCGCACCATGATACAATAGTATCGTGCGGCGTGATTGTATTGTACCGCACTGCGCTTTCATTTGGCGTGGCAGTGCCCCATCCAAGAACGTGTGTATCGGATGAGGTATTGTACCGCGACCCTGTTTCGTCAGTCGCCGTTGCCTGCCTTGCAGTTGTAGAGCGGTGTAAGTACACGGTCAACCTGCACCGTAGGCGAAAGAACGCGGCGGATTTCTTCCAGCGGGCGGTAGGCGAAGGGGGCTTCGTCCAGCGTGTCCTTGCCGATACAGCTTGCATAGATTCCCTGCATCGCCTTTTTGAAGGCACTTACGGTGAACGATTTTTTTACGTCCTCTCGCTTTAGGATGCGCCCCGGGCCGTGTGGGGCAGAGCAGTTCCAGCCAGGGTTTCCAAGCCCGGTGCCCAGGAGCGCGCCGTCACGCATGTTCGCGGGAATCACTACTCGCTCGCCGCTCTTTGCGGAGATTGCCCCCTTGCGCAGGATTGGCACAGTTCCCGAAAAGTCCACGTAATTGTGTATGCTTTCAAACTGCTCTTCAATCTTCCACTTCATTGCCTTGCAGATGTCGCTCACGATTGCCGAGCGGTTCAGGCTGGCAAAGGCGGTGACCCGCTCAACATCGGCAAGGTAGTCCGCCATCAGTTCTCCTTCCAGATAGGTAAGCTCATAGGGAACGGACTGCCCTTGCTCGGCAAGCGCACGGTGCCCTGCGCTCATATACCAGGCGGAAATATCCGCGCCCACGTGTCGGCTGCCGGTGTGTACCAGCAGGTAGTAATTGCCGTCACTGTCTGAGTCAACTTCAATAAAGTGGTTGCCGCCGCCGAGCGTGCCAAGGCTGAGTGCCGCAACGTCCTGCCTAATATGGCGCACACAGCGCAGTGCGGCAAAGTCAAAGCTTGCGGCAAAGCGGTGGGGCGTTGCCCGCCGACCAAAGCCGGTCGGAATCTGCGTGCGGATAACGCTGTCGAGCTTTTGCCACTCCTTGCGCACGCCGCGCACTTTTGCCACGCTTACGCCGCAGCCGATGTCCAGCCCCAGTATCTCTGGCATAATGCGCTTGCCCACTGTCATGGTAAGGCCGATGGTGCATACTTTACCCGGGTGCACGTCCGGCATGACGCGGATAGTGCTTTCCTCGGAAACTTCGTTGTCGCACAGGTTCTGCAGCTGAACCCGCGCGTATGTGTCCAGCGCGGTCGCCGTGTTTTCGGTTGTGTACACGGTTGCGCTGGAGTATTTGCCGTTTATAGTGATTGGCATACGTCCTCTTGTGTTATGAGAAAAAAAAGAAATAAAAATTAAATGCTAAGGCAGTATACCGCTTATGCGTTTGCGAGGGCGGCGAAGTTCCTGCCTGTCTGAATTGTTGCGATTGCGTGTGTCATAGCCGTCCTCCTTGTAATTGATACGATAGTTCGAGTATAGCGGGGACTGCCGTACCTGTCAAGGCGGTAATTTTTGTATGGCAGTTCCTGCACGAAGAATCGGATTTGTTTAGAAGCCTTTTGCCTGTAGGTCTGCTATGATTTTCTTGTACAGCTCCAGAATGTCCTTGATTCCCGGGCCGTCTTTTGTGGTGAACGGACGGCGGCGGGCGTCAACTTGGTCGGCGTGCGAGATGCCGCGCCGTGAGTTGCTTTCGATTACGCCCTTGAAGTCTCCCCATACTGTGGATTCGGGGGCAAGCAGGCCGTCATTCCTGCCTTCAAACGCCCAGACGACCAGAGCCGGGATGAGCATAAACATATCGCTGAAAGGGCTTTTCATGCAGCAGGCTTAGCTTTGGTAGTATACATCCGCAGAGTCGGGATTTTGCTCGTTGAACTTGGCGGCGGCCTTTGTCGTCATTGAATAGCAGACTTCTGCTGAGTGCGGATGTTTGTCTCCACGGAGCCTCATAAACAAGTCAAAAAAGAAAGCGCCCGATGCAATGATAAGGCGCGGCGTTTTCAAAAGCGTGTCGAGCGTTTTTGAGCCGAGGTTCGGCGTGTTTATCATTGTGAGCGAGGCAACCGACTTTAGACCGAGCGTGGAGATTGCATAGCGTATGTCAAGCCCGCCTTTTGAGTGTGCAATCACGTTTATTTTATCGCAGGAACATTCTTTTAGTATTTCTTCTATGCGCTTTACCAAGAACGCGCCGTTTGTCTGGCAGCTGGCATTCGCATCCTGTCCGCTCAAGAATACTTTACAACCTGCTTCTGTAAGCATTGCCGGAATCCGCCCCCAGTAGCCCACTTTTTCATCATCCCTAAAGCCCATTCCGTGCACTAATAGAATCGGATACCGTAACGACATACTAGCTCCTCTTTTAACCGTTCTGCCTTCTTTAGGTTGAGGTTCACTTAGATGATATTCGCATCTTCATTGTTCTTTTTAAGATAGTCAGAAAAGGCTTCCAGCAGCTTAGACTTTCCAGACCTTCGCAGACCGGTAATTACCTTGATGTCTGGTGTGCCATCGGCATGTCTGAGCCTCTGCAAGTAATCTTCACGCAAAATGAGTTTCATTTTCCAACCTTGTGACTATTGTATCCTGTTTCGCAAATTTAGTAAATATTTAAAATTGCGAAATGAAAATCGGTGTAGGAGTTCCCTTTTGCCTGTAGCTCTTATATAATTTTTTCGGACGGTGGCGGGCATCAACTTGGCCGGCGCGCGGAAGTGAACTCAACCAGCGGTTCGTGTTCATTTTTACGGTTTTTTGCGATAATAACCTTATACGGAGGATTAGCCGAATGAATCAAGTCAAAATCGGGCGTTTCATTGCTTCCTGCAGAAAGGCGGCGGGGCTTACGCAGTCCGCGCTTGCCGAAAAGATGGGCGTGAGCGACAGGGCGGTTTCCAAGTGGGAAAACGGAATCTGCTTGCCGGACGCGGGGAATATGCCCGTCCTCTGCCAGCTTTTGGGCATTACGATAAACGATTTGTTCAGCGGCGAAGCGGTTGACATGAACGAAAGCGAAGCAAGGGCGACGGAAAATCTTCTTGCGCTCAAGCGGGAAAACGAGGAGACCACAAGGCGGCTGCTTATGTCAGAAATTGTGCTTTGCGTGATTTGCGTCGCGGCATTTTTGGTGATGACGGTAGCGGCCATTTTCATCAGCCTGCCGAGTGGCACCTCGCTTGCCTTCATTCTTACGCACCATGTCCAGACGGAAACACTGGAGCCGGCAAGTATTGCCCTGATTGTTGCGGGCATCGCAATAATCGTTGCCGGAGGATTTTTTGCAGTCCGCATCGAGCA
>CAZKPZ010000169.1:3508-4105 GCA_964554745.1 uncultured Treponema sp.
CGGCTACTACGAGTGCGCAAAATGCCGCCACCGCTACGTGCCGAGCTACTGGCAGACAAACCTTGCCCCGCACATTGGCCGCACCCGCTACATGAAGTGCCCGGAATGCGGCACGTGGAGCTGGAACAGGAAAGTGATAGCCAGGAGCGAGGATGAAGAGAAACGTGATATATGCAGACAACTTTGAACTCGTCAGCTTAGCATGAATGATGTCATAAATTCGGAGTATCATTCATGCTGGAAAATTAAAATTCGTAGTCGATACAGGCGCGGCTTTCCCGCACGGATTTAATGAAGTCTCCGAACTTGATATGGTTCGGGTGGACGGAGTATTCTTTTAGCTTTTCTGCTGAATCATAATCGAAAATCAAAGAAAGCTCATAGTTTGATTCCGGTGCGGCCTTTGAATTTACAACAACTTCATAGTGCTTAATCTGAGGAATCGGCTTAAGAAGTTCTTCCGCCAGTTCCAAAGTCTTTTTAATGGTGGCTTCCTTAGTCTCTTCTTTGTACTTGAACATACAAATCTGGCGTATCATGTTGCTTGCTCCTGAAATAAAAGGTAAATTATTATAGCATATTCTGCACTTTTGAGCC
>CAZKPZ010000170.1:0-4005 GCA_964554745.1 uncultured Treponema sp.
CGAATACTTGGTTATATACACTGACGGCGGCTGCCACGGCAACCCCGGGCCAGGCGGCTGGGGTGCCGTAATCTTAGACGGCAACAACGTGCTGCAGCTTTCAGGCGGCGAGAAGGCCACCACCAACAACCGCATGGAGCTTACCGCCGCAATCCGCGCGCTCGAGAAAGTTTCATCACAGCCGGAGTGGGCAGGCCGCACCGTGCGCGTATTGTGCGACAGCCAGTACGTAAAGAACGGCATCACCAGCTGGATTAGCGGCTGGAAGCGCAACGGCTGGCGCACCAGTGCCAAAAAGCCTGTCCTCAACCAGGACCTGTGGGTCCGCCTGGACGCCCTTGCCCAGACCGTGCGGCCGCAGTGGAGCTGGGTGAAGGGGCACGCCGGGGTCAAGTGGAACGAGGTCTGCGACCAGCTGTGCCAGAAAGAAATCGCCGTCTTTGAGTAGCGCCGCCGCTGGCAACGCCGCTTTATGCTGCCGGGCGGTATTTTTCTACCTTGACGAGTTGTGGCACGCATTATAAGATGTAGACTACGGAGGATTAACCTTATGAAAGTACTGGTGATAGGCGGAGCCGGATACATCGGCAGCCACGTTGTAAAGGAACTTATGCAGAAAGGCCACAAGGTGACAGTCTTTGACAACCTTTCTAGCGGTCTTGTACAGAACCTCTTTGCCGAGAACGATTTTATTGCTGGCAACATCCTGCACAGTGAAGACCTTGATGCGGCCTTTGAGCGCGGTTTTGACGCCTTTATTCATCTGGCGGCGTTCAAGGCGGCCGGGGAGTCCATGATTAAGCCGGAAAAGTATTCCGTGAACAACATTACCGGCACGCTCAACATATTGAATTCCGCCGTTGCCCACGACTGCAAGAACATGGTCTTTTCTTCCAGTGCGGCAGTCTTTGGCGAGCCGGAATATCAGCCGCTCGACGAGCAGCACCCAAAGAACCCCACCAACTACTACGGCTTTACCAAGCTCAAGATAGAGGAATTCATGGGCTGGTACGAAAAGCTCAAGGGGCTGCATTTTGCCGCCCTGCGCTACTTTAACGCGGCCGGCTATGACCCAGATGGCGTGCTGTACGGCCTTGAGAAGAACCCTGCCAACCTGCTCCCTGTCATGATGGAAGTCGCCGTGGGAACGCGCAAGCAGATAAGCATTTTTGGCAACGACTACCCCACGCGCGACGGCACCTGCATCCGCGACTACATCCACGTTACGGACCTTGCCAGTGCGCATGTGCTTGCGCTTGAGTACATCGCAAAGCAGGGCAAGAGCCTTACGCTCAACCTCGGCACCGGCAACGGCATTACCGTCACCGAGATGCTCGAAGCCACTCGCCGCATCACCGGCAAAGAAATCCCTGCCGAATACGTAGGCCGCCGCGCCGGAGACCCGGCACAGCTTACCGCCTCTTCTGAGCAGGCACGCAAGGTGCTGGGCTGGGAGCCGCAGTATTCAGACGTAGACACGCTGATTGACTCCACCTGGAAGGCGTATAAGAAGTATTACAAGATGTAAGGATTGCCGCGCTTTGTGCGGCGCATCTGAATGTCTGAATGGAAGGGGGCGTGACAGCCCCCTTTTTTATTTGTGCACAAGCCGTTCCGCGCGTAGGCTGCCCCCACTGGGAGCGCAAGATGCCTTACAGGACTGCGTTAAGGAACTGCTTGAGCCGCTCTGACTTTGGCGCGCCGAATATTTCGTTCGGTGTGCCGCTTTCGGCAATCTTGCCGCCGTCCATGAACAGCACGCGCGTGGCAACCTCGCGGGCAAAGCCCATCTCGTGCGTCACCACAATCATCGTAATGCCCTCGCTGGCAAGCTCCTTCATCAGGTTCAGCACTTCGCCAACCATCTCCGGGTCGAGCGCGCTCGTCGGCTCGTCAAACAGAATCACTTCCGGCTGCATCGCAAGCGAGCGCACGATGGCGATTCTCTGCTTCTGCCCGCCCGAAAGGGAAGAGGGGTATGCGTCCGCCTTGTCGGCCAGACCTATCCGCTTGAGCAGCTCCATCGCGCGCTCGTTGGCTTCTTCCTGGCTTTGCAGCTTGAGTGTCACCGGCGCGAGCGTGATGTTCTGCAGTACCGTAAGGTGCGGGAACAGGTTGAAGTGCTGGAACACCATGTTCATCTTTGCGCGTATCTTGTTTATGTCGGCGTCTTTTGCCGTAATGTCCTGTCCGTTGAACACAATGCTGCCCTTGTCTGGCGTTTCAAGCAGGTTCAGGCAGCGCAGGAATGTTGACTTGCCCGCGCCGGAAGGGCCTATGATTACGATTTTCTCGCCGTCCTTAATCGTCTCGCTTATTCCGTTCAGTATAGTAAGGTTTCCGAATCTCTTTACCAGGTCTGTAACAACCAGGCAGTCCTTGCCGCTGTTAGAATTATCTGTTTGCATCGCTCTTTGCCAGCCTTTTTTCAAAAATAGAGAACACTTTGGTGAGTCCCACCGTAAGAACCAGGTAGATTACCGCGCAGGAAAGCAGCGGAATCCATGCGTTGTAGGTTGCGTTTCGTATGTTGTCACAGGCTTTCTGCAAGTCCATTACGGCAATAAAGCTTGCGACGGAAGTTTCTTTTATGAGTGCGATGAACTCGCTGGTGAATGTGGGCAGAATGGTGCGGAAGGCCTGCGGCATGATGATTTTGACCATGGTCTGCTGCCAGTTCAGCCCCAGCGAGCGGCCGGCTTCCATCTGCCCCGCGTCTACGCCCTGTATGCCGGCGCGGAAAATCTCGGTGCAGTATGCGCCCGAGTTAATGCCGAATGCTATTATGGCTACGACAATTGCGTTCTGCACGCCCATCGGCGCAAAGATTACGAAGTACGCAATCATAAGCTGAGTAGCCATCGGTATGCCGCGTATCACCGTTGTATAGATATTCGCTATGTGTACAAGCAGCTTGCGGCGTGAAATCTTCATAAGGGCAAACGTGCATCCGAGCACGGCACCTATAATAACGGCGCAACAAGAAATAAGCAGCGTTGTGCCCAGTCCTTCCGGAATAAGCTGCCAGCGCCCTTTTGCTATCATGGTGTCATAGAATGACTCGAACAAGGTCTGCCCCCTAAAGCTAAGTTACTTTCTTACGATAATGACCTGGTTGGTCTTAAAGTATGTGTCAGAAAAATCGACGTTCTTGCGGCGGTCTTCTGTTGCTGTCATACCGGAGGCAATCATGTCTATTGCGCCGGACTGCAAGGCCGCGATGAGTCCGCCAAAGTCCATGTTCACGACTTCAAGCTTTGCGCCCATGTCGCGCGCAATCATCTGGCAGAGCGTAATGTCAAAGCCGACCGGGTCTTTTGCGTCGATGTACTCAAACGGAGGGAAGTCTGCTGAGCAGCCCACTTTTACGGTCTTGCTGCCGCTTGTCTGTATTGTTGCAGGCAGCTTGATTTCTCCGTCTGCCGGAATAAAGGCTGCGAGCATCTTTTCGTAAGTTCCGTCCGCCTTCATTGCCTTGATTGTCTTGTTGATGCTGTCAAGCAGTGCGCTGTCGCCCTTGCGTACGGCAATGGCGTACTCTTCCGCCGCAAAAGAAGTCTCCACGATGCGGAGCTTCTTGTTCTTCTTTACGATTTCCTTTGCAGGAATCTCGTCGAGCACAACTGCGTCAAGGCTGCCGTTCTTAAGGGCCATTGCCGCGTCAATGCCGGTCTTGAATGACTTTACCTTTACGTTCTTGGCCTCTTCGTTGAGCCAGATTTCTCCTGTTGTGCCGGCCTGGCAGCCCACGGTCTTGCCGTTCAGGTCTGAGGCGGTGTTGATAACGACTTTTGCCTTCTTTGCAGAAGCGGCAAGAGACACGAGCATAAGTCCTGCAGCGATTGCAGTGATAAATTTCTTCATAGTTCCCCCTTTTGTACGCGTACGGTACAAAATAAAAAGACAAAGACTGTGTGGCATTAAAGCCACCAACGCCTTTGTCCGCAGTATGCACAGTATATGTATAATATACGGTTTTGTCAATATTTAGTGAATAATTATGCA
>CAZKPZ010000171.1:0-3998 GCA_964554745.1 uncultured Treponema sp.
TATTGCCATAAATACACCTCATTGTAACCAAAGAAGACCTTTTTCGGTCAATCTTATGAATCTAAAACTATGATCAGAACTCCAATTTGCAACTACGACACCATCATTCACAAGTTTTTGAACTGCAACATCAATTAATGGGAGAGCATCTTTATCAAACATATATTTTTGTTCGAGCCATCTAGGTGGTAGACATACATCAGCCCTATTTGCATGACACTTTATAAATTCAAGTTTTATGCTATTCTGAATTTCGTTAATAATTTCATCCATAACTTCCTCCTTACTAGTCCGAATTTCGAATAAATTTATAAAAAAGCGTAATCCATTAAAATCTTAGTCACCACACAAAAATCAAACAGGATTACGCCTATGAATATATTCATAGCATAATTTCAAACTTTGTTGAAGTCCTTAAGGCTGACACAAAACTGTGCTCAAAAATTTAGAAATACTTGGGATTTAACTTGGGAAATGTATATAAAGAATCTTTTGTAAAACCACTCATATTAACACAATAATCTTCTCTTCTTGTTCAGAAAATAAAAAAAAAGACGGTCTTTTCAAAGACCGTCTTTTCTTATCATTATTTCCTGCAAAACTCCATGATTGAATCATACAGATAGTCAATCTTATCCTTTATGTCGAACTGATGATTCCCTACAAAGAAGCCGTTTTTATCAAGGTATTCGGCATTCTTCATTTCGCCGAAAACTTCATAGTCAAAGTATTTTAAGACCTCGTTCTTTGTAAAGTTACCGGCAACAATCGGTCTCGTTTCAATCTGTTTTTCTGCAAGATATTTGAGCAGGTCTTTGCGTGTAAATTTGCAGGAATCTTTCAAGATAAAAGAGAAACCGAACCAGCTTGATTTTCCGATTTCCTTCTGGTTATAGAAGTAGTGATTGTCCTTGAACTTCTGCTGGAAATATTTGGCGTTCTTCTGGCGCCAGTCGATAAACTTATTTGCTTTCTTAAGCTGTTCAAGACCAATGGCTCCCATAATCTCAAGAGGACGAACGTTGTAGCCGGGTAGTACAAAGCGGAACTGCTCCTCAAACGGGTCATCTGATTTGGTACCGGTTACTTCGTTTTCCTTTGGCAAGTGGCGTGTCCAGCCGTGGGAACGGATAGACAATAGAATGTGATAAAGTTCTTTATCAGAAGTCAGAATCACACCGCCTTCCATTGTAGAAATATGGTGACTGAAGAATGAAGAGAATGTTCCCATAAGACCGAATGTACCGGTGAACTTCTCGTTTCCGTCTGAACTCTTATAACTTGCTCCTAAAGACTCGCAGTTGTCTTCCAGAAGAGTTATGTCACGGTTTCCTACAATTGATTTAATCTTGTCAAAATCATTAGGATTACCTAAAAGATTTACACAGATAATTGCCTTTGTTTTATCGCAAACAGCTTTTCCTAGTGCCTCCAAATCATAGTTCAAAGTATCAAGGTCTATATCTACAAATTTCAGATGAAGACCATACTGCTGGAGAGGGTAGTAGGTTGTAGCCCAGGAAACGGCGGGAACAATCACTTCGTCCCCACGCTTTAATGCAGTGCCGTGCTTCCTAAAGAACATCGCGGCTACGGCGAGCAGGTTTGCGGAAGAACCGGAATTGACCATTACGGCATACTTGGCTCCAAAGTGCTCGGCAAATTTTGCCTCGTATTCAGAGACTGCCTTTCCCATGGTGGTAAAACCGCTCTCCAATACCTTTTCAGCGGCTGCGACTTCGACATTTGTGTTTGCATTGTCAGAACCGTCACCGGCTCCCCAAGATGATATTGCTAGTTCGTATTTCATATTGTGTGTCCTTGTTAAAGTTTTTCTACTTCCAGAGCCTCGGTACCCAAGGAAAGGAGATACTCAAAAGTCTTTTTTAAGCCATCTTCCAAAGATGTCTCTGCTTTCCATCCGGCATCTGTTGCACGGGTAACGTCAAGTAACTTCTGCTTCATTCCGACAGGTTTTGACAGGTCGTGAGTGAAAGAACCTTTGTAGCCGACAACTTTTGCAGTTTGTTCGTAGTATTCGTTTATCGTGTAGTCGTAGCCCAAGCCTACATTCATCAAAACAGGAACCTTTTCCCAGTTTTTGATTGACCAGAGGATGCAGTCCGCCAGGTCTCCGGCATACATAAACTCTCGGCGGGCGTTTCCGTCTCCCCAAATGTTAATGCTGTCTTTACCGTTTTTGGCGGCAAGATAGAGCTTTTTTATTACGCTTGGAATCATGTGGCTGTTATGCTCTGTGAACTTGTCATACTTGCCGTAGAGATTGCAGGGAATCAAAGTCTTGTACTCGAATCCCGGACATTCTCGGCTGATGTACTCACACATTTTGAGAATTGAAAGCTTTGCCAAGGCGTAGCCTTCATTTGTAGGCTCAAGTTCTGCCTTGAGCGTGTATTCTTCTTTAAGCGGCTGCTGGTAGTCACGGGGATATGTGCAGGAAGACGACAGGTTTATGAACTTCTTCACATCTTTGTCTTTTGCTGCGCGGACAAGATTCATCCCCATAACCGCATTGTCCGTGTAGAAATTGTACATATCATTCATGTTGGCCTGAATTCCGCCGACCTTTCCGGCACAGTGGATTATCAGGTCAGGTTGTTTTTCTTCTATATAGTTCTGCACTGCGTTAAAGTCGAGAAGGTTCAGTTCCTTTGAGCGGGGAGCGAGAAGCTCAAATCCGCCAGCAGCAGAAAGAACGTCCACAACATTGTGGCCGACAAGACCGCCGGAGCCTGTTACAAATACTTTCATACAAACTCCTTAGCGTGCATGTTGGGTACGCTCGTTCTTGATGTATTCCATATCGTGCTGAACCATGAGCTTTACAAGCTGCTTGAACGGAGTCTTTGTGGGATTCCAGCCGAGAACTGACTTAGCCTTTGTCGGGTCTCCCAAAAGGGTCTGAACTTCTGCCGGGCGGAAATATTTAGGGTCAACTTCTACAAGAACTTCACCTGTTGCCTTGTTGTAGCCTTTTTCATCTACACCTTCGCCTTTCCATTCAAGTTCGATTCCTGCTTCATGGAATGCGAGAGTTGCGAATTCGCGGACTGTGTGCTGTTCGCCTGTAGCTACTACGAAGTCATCCGGCTTGTCTTGCTGGAGAATGAGCCACATACACTCAACGTAGTCTTTCGCATAGCCCCAGTCACGGAGAGCGGATAGGTTTCCGAGATAGAGACGTTTCTGCAATCCCTGTGCAATGCGGGAAGCGGCAAGAGTGATTTTTCTGGTAACGAAAGTTTCGCCGCGGCGTTCTGACTCATGGTTGAAAAGAATGCCGTTGGCACAGAACATACCGTAAGACTCTCGGTAGTTCTTCATAATCCAAAAGCCGTACATCTTTGCTACGGCATAGGGAGAACGGGGGTAGAAAGGTGTCGTCTCTTTCTGCGGAGTCTCCTGAACCAAGCCGAAGAGCTCGGATGTAGACGCCTGATAAATGCGGCATTTCTTTTCCATGCCCAGAAAGTGAACGGCTTCGAGGATTCGGAGAACGCCGGTCGCGTCCGCATCAGCAGTGTATTCAGGAACTTCAAAAGAAACCTGGACATGGCTCTGGGCCGCAAGATTGTATATTTCATCCGGAGCAATCTCACGGATGAGACGGATTAAGGACTCTGAGTCCGTCATGTCACCGTAGTGGAGATGCACGCGTCGGTCTTTGTGCATATCCTCAATCAGATCTTCGATATAAAGGTGCTCGATGCGGCCTGTATTGAAAGATGATGATCGGCGGATAATGCCGTGAACATCATACCCTTTTTCCAACAAGAATTCTGCTAGGTAGGAACCGTCCTGACCTGTTATACCTGTGATAAGTGCTTTTCGCATGATGGAAACCTAAACTCTAATAAAGTAATGAGAAATTATAGGAGCAGAAAATTAATTCTTCGTAAAGACAAACATTCCTGCACAATAATCTGATAAAATTTTATTGATATTACCCTTTTTAACTTTTTCAACAGGAACTTCTA
>CAZKPZ010000172.1:0-3948 GCA_964554745.1 uncultured Treponema sp.
ATCAGAGAGCTTTTTGCCAGCTTTTGCTGATTGCAGAAAACTTGAATTTTAGCCTAGTAAAAATTGCGAATGCATTGAATGTTGAAACCTACCAAGTTTTCATTCCGACGGAAACGCAGAACCTTATAAACAGAAGAAACTCCCGAAAAGGAGAAAATCCGCCGACAAATTCAGTCGGAAATAATCGGCAACATTCGCCTGTCCGTGAATAAACTGCTGTATAAAATGGGTAACATGGAACACTAAGTAGTATTGCCTATCAAAAACTCACTGCTTTCTTTTAAGTTTTTCACTGAATCAAATTGCCGACAACTGTATAAAGACAATCCGCAATTTTCTGCATGCCGATATCGCCCGGATGGTCACCGACTCCGGTGTTTGCATAATGTTTTTGACTTTTCGCGAAGTTTTCATAATCCATGCCGTTGCCGGAAGGAATTCCAAGGTGAGATAAGTCTACAAGAACCGCATTGTTTTCGACGGCAACTTGCGTAATCACATTGTTTTTATCTCTGTCCGGCCAGAATGGAAGAGTGATGATTTTCTTGCTTGAAGGAAAAAGGCTTAAAAGTTCAGAATATTTCTCTTTCAGAGTCTGACCGTCGTTTAATTTTACATCGTCACGGCTCATGTTTTCTCCGATTTGAATAATCACAAAGTCCGGCGGGGTTGAGTTTTTCAGCACTTCCGCATTTTTGAGCCAGTCATTGAAAATTGCAGCATTGAAATCCGGCGAGGCAAAAGCCCGCTCGAATGTAGAAATGTTTGTAATGCTGTAATTGATGTTTGTTTTTTTCTCTTTTGAAATCTTGTTCATAAGAAGGTGGACAAAATCTTTTTCTTCAGAACTAGCCGCCATTCCGCCTTTTGTGTCCCAAAGATTTTCTACAATTCCGTGTCGTGTCAGGCTGTTTCCCAAAAACAAAATGCTTATTGATTTGTCCGTAGAAAGATTCTGGCTTGTATAAGTTCCGTTCGCAATTTCCAAAGGCTCGTTGTTGAAGGTCTTTAAAACTGCTTCTGACGGAGCCTTTGTTTTAAGTGCATAAATCCTGTTGTAAATTGAATTTCTTTTCCAAATGCAAAGTCCGCCGAACATTATGATAAAAATGATGTTGATGAAAATTGAGAATTTCAGAATCCTTGATTTGTTCATTTTTCAGCCTCGTGAAGATTAATAAAATATCCTGCTTATTGCGCAAGAGTAATAAATTACACTCAAAACATAATAGTGTATTCCAATACATTTTTCAAGGACGTAAGTGTAATATTTTATCATTATGTAAGAAATGGATTTTAAAGATAATTTGCGTTTCGCAATGGAACGAAAAGACTTGCAGATAAAAGAACTGTCCGCCGCTTCCGGCGTGAGCGAAAACACCTTGAAAAGTTATTTTCGTTCCGATTCCGCAGAGCCAAAACTTTCAAAAGTAGTTCAGCTTGCCCAAGCCCTCGACGTTTCCGTTGATTTTCTGGCGACAGGACAAGAAAAATCTTCAAAAGAAAAAGTCAATCCTCAAATCACAAAATTAACCCGCACAATTTCCCGCTTTTCACAAAAAGATTTGGATGCAGTTTCTTCTATCATAGGTGCGATTGATGAGAAATATAAAAGGATATGATTGCATTTCTCGCTTTCTCGTGTTATCCTAAAAGTAAGAAATCCTTACATTTGGAGGCGTAATATGAGTGTTGAAGTTCTGACAGTTTCATCAAAGGGGCAGATAGTTCTTCCGGTAAAAATGCGGCGGACTATCGGCATTTCTGACGGCGACAAGCTGGCGGCTTATGCGAGCGATGACGGCGTTATCATGCTCAAGGTTGTGAAAGTTCCGTCCGTGCAGGATTTTAAGGCTCGGCTTGACCAGGCACAGGAATGGGCGGCATCCGTAGGATATGCAGAGGACGATGTGAATGACATTATAAAATCTGTAAGGCGGGCAAAGCGTGAAAATCGTAATTGACACGAATGTGGTAATTTCTGGAATTTTCTTCGGCGGCAATCCAAGAAAGATTCTTGAAGCGGTCGTAAGCCACGAGTTGAAAGCCTCCGCCACAACAGAAATTGTCTCTGAATATCAGGAAATCGTTGACGAGATGATTCAGCGTAAGCAAGGACATCTGCACAACGACCTGCTTATTCCCTTTATAAACAATCTGAACCTCATCATTCCTGTTACCACAACTGACATTTGCCGCGACCCAGACGACAACAAATTTCTTTCCTGTGCAAAAGATTCTGCTTCTCTTTTTATTGTGAGCGGCGACAAAGATTTACTCGACTTGCAAAGTTTTGAAGGGGTGCAAATAATTACGGCAAAGGAATTTGTTGAAAAGTATCTGTGAATTTCCGCAAAAAGTATAACAATATCCGCATTATGTGAAACCTTTCCCGCAAAATCCATTGTATAATTTCCTTGTAAGCGAAAAGAGATGCTGAAACAGGTTCGGCATGACATTTTTACAGGAGGAGACCTTATGAACACAAAGAAACTGATTTTGACTCTGCTTGCGGCTCTTGCAATTGGCAGGAAGTGCTTTTGCCCAGTCAAGCACGTCAGGCAAGAAAATCCTCGTGGCGTATTTCAGCCAGGCAGGCGAGCAGTATGGCGTTGGCGTGATAACGGAAGGCAACACTTCAAAGCTTGCGAAGGTCATCGCAAAGAAATTGAAGTCGGATGGTGCTATGGTTGACCTTTTCCACATCGAGGCGGACAAGTTTTACCCGACAAAATACAAGCCGCTCACCGAAGTCGCAAAAGAGGAACTGAACAAAAACGAACGACCTGCAATCAAGGGCAAAGTTCCGAACATCGCCGACTACGACGAAATCTTTTTGGGCTACCCGATTTGGTGGAGCGGCCTGCCAATGGTCTGCTATACCTTCCTTGAGGTTGCGGATTTTTCGGGAAAGAAAATCTACCCATTCTGCACCCACGCCGGAAGCGGAACGGCGGGAACTCAAGCCCGGATTCAAAAGACAGTGCCAAAGGCGACTGTGAACACGGTTCTTGCCGTGAGCGGAACGACCGCCCAGAACGACGCGGCTCAAAGCCAAAAGGAAGTGGACGCTTGGTTTAAGAAGATTGGGAAGTAGGAATCACACAAAAGGAGAATCAACTATGAACGAAAACACAAACGAAGAAACATTCCCCGCTGGCTACGTCTACACCCTTTTTGACAAGGGCGGTCCGACCGACTGCACCAAGCCGTATTTCAAGGAAGCGAGCGCGGAGATGATTCGCTCACGCACGCTCTGCGCAAAGGCAAACGATGTTTTGCCCGACGACCCGACATACACAAAGCATTTGGAGGAACTTTTCGGGCGGTCGCTTGACGGAATTCGAATACTCACGCCTTTTATCTGCGACTTCGGAAACCGAGTCAAGTTCGGGAAGAATGTCTTTATCAACCATTCGGCGATTTTGTCTGCTTCGGGCGGAATCGAGTTTGAGGACGGTTGTATGCTCGCTCCCGCAGTCCGAATCGCCACGATAAATCACGACTTCAACGCACGGCACACGCTCTACACTTACGGCAAGGTTACGATTAAGAAGAACGCCTGGGTCGGAATGGGTGCGACGATTCTTCCTGGCGTTACGGTCGGAGAATATGCTGTTGTCGGCGCGGGCGCGGTTGTCACAAAGGACGTTCCACAGTATGCGGTGGTCGTGGGAAGCCCAGCAAAAGTGGTGAAAATGCTGGATGCAAAAAGATTTGAGGAGTAGAAGAATTTGTTTGTTCCGTTAAGAAATTCCCCACCGCACGCAAATCTCCGTGCCGACCCCCAGCTTGCTTTTTAGGCTGATTGCACCGCCTGTAATTTCTGCGATGTGCTTTACGATTGCAAGCCCCAGACCTGTTCCGCCGAGCGACTTTGAGCGGCTTATGTCCAGTATATGCTTTATCTGGCAAGGAAAAAATGTCAGGAAAGCATATTTTATCTTG
>CAZKPZ010000173.1:0-3943 GCA_964554745.1 uncultured Treponema sp.
TAAGCACGATGTTCCGAACGTTCTGAGCGTCAACACCGGTGGAAAGTTTTTGCGAGGTCGTGAGGATTGTCGGAATCGTCTTTTCGTTGTCCTGAAATTTCCGCAGCTGCTCCTCACCCTCTTCACCGTCATCGGCTGTAACACGGACGCAGTAAAATGGATTTGGAGCTTTTGAGTGCTTATTAATCATATCGCGCACTTGCATTGCGTGGTTTTGCGTCGCGCAGAAAACAATCGTCTTTTCGTTCGGGTCAATCTGCTCAAGGAACTCAACAACGCGGTCTTCATCCCGCTGGCGGATTTTTATGTTGCCGCGGTAAAAGTCCTGCTCCGTGTAAACCTTGTCTTTTTCAAGCAAGTCCTCTCCGCTGATAATTTGGTCATCGGGGTCGTATTGGTATTCATCAAGGATTTTGTTCTTGCATATTTTCACACGGTAAGGGGTAAGGTAGCCGTCCTCGATTCCCTGCTTGAGAGAATACACGTAAACCGGCTCTCCGAAATACGAATAAGTGTCTGCGTTAATCTGGCGGCGCGGCGTTGCGGTAAGACCAAGCTGATAGGCAGGAGAAAAATATTCCAAAAGTTTTCGCCACTCGCTTTCGTCCTTCGCTCCGCCACGGTGACATTCATCAATGATGATAAAATCAAAGAAGTCCTGCGGGTATTGCTTATAGTATTCGACCGTCTCCGCTTCTTCCGTTTCTCCGTCACTTCCGCAAAGCATCGTCTGGAAAATCGTAAAGTAAATGCTCTGCCCCATGGGAACTTTGCCGCCGTTCTTGCGGATTTCCTTCGGCGTTATTCTGGCAAGGGCGTTCTGGTCAAAAGCGGAGAATGCGTTGTATGCCTGGTCAGCAAGAATGTTTCTGTCCGCCAGGAAAAGAATCCGCGGAAGCTTGCCGTTATTCGCGTTGTTCCACCTTGTTTGCATTAGCTTCCAACAGATTTGAAAGGCAATATAAGTTTTTCCAGTTCCTGTCGCGAGCGTAAGAAGTATGCGGTCAACCTTTTGGCTCACAGCGTCCAGCACCGCATTAACCGCGTTTTCCTGGTAGTATCGCGGCTGCTTTCCGCCGTCACGGTTAAAGGGAGTAAGGTTGAATTTGTCCCGCCATTCATTTTTGGCAGGGAAAGTCATCTGCCACAGCTCATCGGGAGTCGGGAACTTTTCTACAAGGCCTTCCGTAAAATCTCCGGCTTTGGCTTGCATGTCAATCGCCCAGATTTTGTCGCCGTTGGTGGCATAAGTCCAGCGGATATTCAGCGCGGCAGCATAGCGTTTTGCCTGCTCCACGCCCTCGCTCACATCCTTTTCATCGCTCTTGGCTTCGATGATTGCAAGCTTTACGCCCCTGTATGTAAGAAGATAGTCAACCTTGTCCGGGTTCCGCTTTGCCTTGCGACTAATGCGGCCGGGAGCGACCATATAGGCTCGCTGCTCGGTAAAAATGTCAGAGCCTTCCTCAACGCCCCAACCGGCAGCCCTAAGAGCGGGGTCTATTTTCTTTAGTCTTGTATCGCTTTCGTTCATAATATCTTCCTATGCCTTTATTATACACCAAAAATGCGGTTTTATTTAGTCAAAATCAATATTTCTACGTTTTTGAGCAACAGAAGTGTCATTCTATTACTCAAAAATGAATTTTTTTCAATTTTGAGTAATAGAGATAGAGAAACAGGGGAAATTTTCCGCTAATTTCCGCTAGTTTTGATTCAAAATACTTATTTTTTTATATAATTGGATGCAATGGCCTATTCCATTATTGAACTTAAAAAATCATACCAATGGTTATTTTCTGAAATAATGCTTAAGGATACAGAAATTCCATCGAAATTCCTATCAAAATAATGAAGAAGTTCTCACAATTCTAAAGTTTAAAATAATAGCTTTACATAACTTTTATGGAAGAAAAATTACTAGCGAGCATAACTTTTTATCGCGTTTATGCCGACAAAGAGGAGATGAAAGACTTTATTCTGGAAAATATTGATACCTCATTTAAATGTTACAACCAATTTGTGCATTTATACAGTGAACTCCAGAATTTGTTTTTTGAAGATATCACAATACATCTAAACAAGTGGTTCGGTGCAAACATGAGTGCCGTACTCTCTGGAATACTTGATAAAGTAGACATCACAAATTCTATCAATATTGTTTCTGATGATGATAAAATTTTAAGTATTCTGAAAAAAAATGGTTTTTTAGCAAATTATGGACATGAACTTGAGCAAGATACTTATCTTACCACTTGTAGACATTTAAAACTCTCACCGAATCAAAGTAGATACTTTAATTCCTATGTCATAAATGAGCTGCTTAACAAAACAGCTTTTCCCGACATGTCTGCTATGCTTAAAGAAAAAATTGCTGAATCTATTTATGAAGTCTTTGTAAATGCCCAAATGCATAGTAAGACATCTTTTATATATACTTGTGGTCAATTTTTCCCTAAAAAAAACAAAATAGAATTTACTATTGTTGATACAGGAATAGGTTTCAAACGAAATATTAACTCTGCCTTAAACACCAGCTTTTCTTCAATAGAAGCAATAAAATGGGCCATAAAAGATTCAAACACCACAAAAACAGATGTTCCTGGCGGTCTAGGCTTGGCGATTCTGACGGAATTCATTAAAAAGAATGACGGAAAATTTCAAATTATAAGCGACACCGGTTTTTTGGAATTGACAAAAAATACTGAACATTACGACTTCTTAAAAGCTGCATTCCCTGGAACGATAATAAATATGGAATTTAGGACGGATGATATTCACTCCTATAGATTATCTAACGAAATAGATTTTAATGATATTTTCTGAGGTTATATATGGAAGACGCGACTATAAAATCTGTATACCAAATAGTTGGAAATTCTATTTGCGTTGAAGCAGATGACGGAACAAAGGTTTCAGACGTAGTAAAGGAATTCATAAAAAACAAGAAGGCTATCAAACTTTCTTTTTTAAATGTTACCATGCTTACATCTGCATTTTTAAATACTGCCATAGGTATTCTCTATAAAGATTTTACTGAAAAAGAGGTAAAAGATTTTCTAAGCGTTTCAGATCTAGACAGTACAGATGCAATGCTCTTAAAACGTGTTGTTGATAACGCAAAGAATTACTACAAGAATCCTGACCGCATTGAAAAATCCGTTAAAGAAATCTTGGGAGAGGAAGATTAATGCACGAAAGATATAAAAAATCCGATTTAACAAAAATTGCTGATAAAACAGTATTTTTTGATGCAAATGTTCTTCTCTACATATTTTGGCCGCTAACCGCAAGAACTCAACAAGTCAGAAAATACTCTGAACTTTATGGGCGTTTGATAAAACAAAAAAATAAATTAGCAGTCAATGAAACTGTGATTTCAGAAGTTATAAACAGAGCATTACGTATCGAATTCGACAATTCATCATACATCTCCGCTTATGATTATAAAACCTTCCGAAATACAACAGATGGAAAAACTGCACAGGCAGATATTTTTACTACTGTCAAAAATAAAATTTTAACTAATTTTCAAGTTGTGAACAAGTCATTTTCCGCTGACGAACTTAAGCAAATGCTTAATGTTGACAATTTGGATTTTAATGACAAAATAATATCAAACATCTGTGCAACAAACAATATGATTCTATTAACGAATGATGCGGATTTTTCAAATGAGACTATTGATATATTGTCTGCAAATCCAAAACTTTGTCCTTAATTTTTCTATTACAACTCCCCTTTGAACGCTTTGTCCAAGTAACTTTGCTTTAGCTCGTCGCAGTCGGCAACGACTTTTTCATAATTCTCTTGGAGCGAGCGGACTTTTGACTGGAGAGAATCCAAGTGCTCTACGATTCGCTTTTGCTCGGGGAGAGGGGGAAGAGGGATTGCAATGTTTTTAATATCCGTGAATCCTATATTTCCTTGTCCAACAGTACCA
>CAZKPZ010000174.1:0-1355 GCA_964554745.1 uncultured Treponema sp.
GCCGGAAGAGGTAAGAAAGACCTTGCCTGAGTTTAAATATCAAGAACTTTACAGGTGTTTTTTACCTAAAAACGATAAGCAGCGTTTTATTTTTGGAATAGGCTCTTCTGTTATTAATTTTGCAGTTCTTGATAAATATACTGGTTGGCAGGAATGGCATAGTTTTTTTATGCCGATTTTTAAGGAAATACTGCGTCAACATCTTATTATTTCTGTTGAAAGTATTAGTTGCAAATATGTAAATTTGTTTGATAAAGATATATTTCCTTACGTGAATACAGAATTAAAAGTTACGGATGTGACTGTAAAAGATTTGCCTTTATCCATAAAATTTGATGTTCCTGTAGAAGATTTTAACGTCACTGTAAATATCAGTAATTCTTTAACTGTTAATGGGGTGCCTAGAGTTCCTCTTTCTATGTCTATGATAGATATAGAAACGACAAAGAAAATCACGTCAGATTTTAACCTAGAAAACGATTTTGATTCTCTTTCGTGTAAAGAGCATGATATAGACAAAAAGGTATTCTTTTCTCTTATAAGTAAAGATTTGTTGACTAATTTTGGAATTCAGGAGAAATAATTATGGTAAAATATTCTTCAGTTCCTTTTTTTAGTGTACAACTCTTGGCTATGCTTGTTGGAATCCAAAACAATTTAATGGCAGAAAACGGTAATAATCTTGATTTATCGTTATTATATAAAATACACGATGATAGCTTTCAGAATTATCAGTCATCTATAAATAATGATTTAAATGTGCCAGAACAAAAATATTTTTTTGAAATGCAGAGAGCTTCTGATGTTTATAAAAAAGTTCATAAGGGAGTTGAAATAGATCAGCGAAGATATATCAATTTTCTTGATAAAATAAAGGGAATTTTTGACATCGCTTCTCCTAAGATTATTCTGCAAAATGATTCTCTTAAAGTAAAGTTCGAATATAATGGGAAAAGCTTTATCATTGACTATGACTACGGCATTGATGATTCAGTGTTTGTTACCGAAGACGGTTTGTCTGGTATGAATGTTAAGGAATGTTCTGCTGATGATGTAATGGAAACGGTGGGGGATTACTTTGAAAATGTATCCGGCGGAATTATTACCGCAGCCTGATTATAATATCATACCACCTGAAAATATTCGTTCAATCTCCCTTATTCGTACTACAGCAGTAGATATTTACAAATTAGTTCAGGAGCAAAATGTCCAATATGATGAATGCCTTGATGATATTGTAGGGCAGGGAACAGATAAAAAAGATATTTTTGTTTTTTCTCTGCTTTTATTTTGTGATTCAACAGAGCATAATATCGGAATTCGTGAAACAGAAGGTCTCTCATACCAAGAATGGG
>CAZKPZ010000174.1:1365-3942 GCA_964554745.1 uncultured Treponema sp.
CCTGCAAAGATAGGCGATATACAATTTGAAGAAAGAAATCTTTTCCCTCTTTATTTAAATGCTGACAAACTTTACAATAAAGATGTCACCTTTGAAGGAACAAAATATACTCTTTCTTATGAGCATAAACCGAATATTGTAAACTACTGGCATTTTCAGATTTTTACCGATGAAAACAGTTTCCGTTTAAAACGAGAATGTAAAGCTGGAAAATATAAACGGCTTGCAAGGCATCTTCTTGAAAACATCTTGGTAAAAGCTATTTGCACAAAAAAAGAAGCTGTAAAATATCCAGCTTAAACTATTTGACGGTATGAACTATATTTTCTATCACTACCGTCCAATTAACTGCGTGGGCTTTTTAAAAGTTAAGATTCTTGCTATAATGTTTCTACCACTAAAACTCATAAAACAAGGACTCAACTTATGCATCCATGTGGGAACTGCACGTGCCTTACCTAATTATTAAACCGTCCGCCACACTGTAATCTGCATTGCATTCATGCCAACCTTTCAGGAAGGCATTGCCTTATTGCCAAAGTCATCCTGCCTTATTGCCAAAGTCATCCTGCCTTATTGCCGAAGTCATCCTGCCTTATTGCCGAAGTTACCCTAGCTTATTGCCAAAGTCATCTTGGCTTATTGCCTAAGCGAGCAAGGCAACTTTGCAAGCAGGCTCTGCCAATAAGGCAAAGTTTTCATACTGCCGTATTTTGTGGTGAAATGTGAATTTTATTTGAAAAGATAGAGAACTTCGTGTATAATATTAGCTGTTTTATTATATGCGGAGGTTCTCGTGGACACGGAGGATTTTAAAAAAATATTTGACACAATGGCACAGGCGGTTGCTGTTGTTGTGCCTGTACATGACGGTGTGACCCACGAAGTAACTGATTTTAGGCTTGAATATATCAATAACAGCTTCCTGTATCTGACGGGAAACGTGCTTAAGCCGCAGGTTCTGCTTTCCGACAGCCTTGACAAGCTCAATGCCGAGTTGAACTGGAATGAGATGTTCAAAAGCTGTGTCAGCGAGCGCAGAATCCTGGAGCGCTCGTTCTATTCATTTATGACCAAGTGCCATCTCAAGCTGGTTATTACGCCGATAGAAGACGAGTGCATCACTGTGTCGCTGCAGGACATCAGCAAGGGGATGGAAAACGAGATGCAGCTCAGGCGGCAGAACGAACGCCTTGCCGCCTTGACCGAGGAGCTTAGCATAAGCCGCTCCGCCTTGCAGTCGCGCCTTGACAGCATCGAAAAGCTCAATAACCAGCTCCGCTATTCCGTCTACTATGACACTCTTACCACGCTGCGCAACCGCACCAGCCTGAACTCCGCGCTTGATGCTGTCATACAGGACGCCAAGGAAAGCGGCGGTAAGTTCGGTCTGCTTGTCGTTGACCTGGACAACCTTAAGCATGTGAACGATTCAGAAGGGCACGCTGCCGGTGACGAGCTGATTGTTAAATTCGCCGCCATACTGCACGACTTGGAGTCCGTGAATATTTCATGCTTCCGCTTTTCAAGCGATGAATTCTTTGTTCTGATGAAGCAGGTGAGTTCCGCACAGCCGCTTGAGAACATCGGCAACGAGCTTAAGCGCAAGATGAATGATTTGGGCATAGGGCTTTCCGGCGGAATTGCCCTTTACCCGGACGATGCCGGCACTACGGAAGAGCTGTTGCGTTACACTGACCTTGCGCTTAACGAGGCAAAAAAGCAGGGGCGCAATAAAATCTGCCGCTTTGAGACAGGAATAAAAAAGCTCTTTTTGCAGCGCGTCAATATAGAGAACAAGCTTTCCGAGGCACTTAAAAAGAAGCTGTTCCAGCTGTTCTATCAGCCTCAGTTTGACGTTGCTACGGGCACTTTGCGCGGCTTTGAGGCCTTGATTCGCTGGCACGACAGTGAGCTGGGCTGGGTTAGTCCCGAAAAATTCATTCCCCTTGCGGAAGAGTCGCGCCTGGTGATTCCGATTGGCGACTGGGTTATAGACACTGCGCTCATGACGCTTTCTAACTGGGAGAGGGAGAAGGGCTTTGACGGCATTCTGGGCGTGAACATTTCGCCTTTGCAGTTCAAGGAAAAGAACTTTATGAAAAAGCTCCGCGACAAGGTTATTTGGTCAAAAATCAACCCCAAGCATCTGGAGCTGGAGATTACCGAAGGCATACTTATAGATGATTTTGACGATATCCTCGAAAAGCTCCAGACCATAAAGTCTATGGGAGTCAGCATCTCTCTTGACGACTTCGGCACGGGCTACTCTTCTATCCGCTATCTGCGCATACTGCCGATTAACACGCTTAAAATCGACAAGTCCTTTATTGCGAATATCTCCACAAAGGGCAACAAGGAAACCGAGATTACCGAAAGCATTGTCTCGCTTGTGGCTAAGATGGGGCTGGACACTATCGCCGAGGGCGTTGAGACGGAAGAGCAGCTTGAGGCGCTCAAGGGCTTTGGTGAAAAGAAGCTGAACGTACAGGGCTTCTTAAAGGGCAAGCCGATGCCTAAGTATCTGTGCGACAAGGTTCTGAGCGGAGACCAAAAAGCTATAATAACGTTGAATAG
>CAZKPZ010000175.1:0-3899 GCA_964554745.1 uncultured Treponema sp.
AAAATTATACAGAATATTTAACCGCTAAAAATATCAAAAACAGATTTATTAATACAAAGTATTTTTCTAATATATGGTTCTGGTGGGTTATGAAATGTGCAGATGTACTTTCAGAAAATTTTATCACCAACAATATAGTCTCCGGTCTTTTTACTAAGGTTTCGCTGGACGAACAAAAGGTGATTCTTGCGTATATGGCTAAACAGATTGACAGCATTTCTGATAATGAAAAACGGAATAATTATTTTAGAAATTATCTTATCCCCATTATCGGGAAGCATAATCCTATTCATATCGAATATTGGAAGATTACGGACAATGAGCTTGAAGCAATATATGGAAAACTTTTAGAATCCGCACCTAAGATTTTCCGAAAATATTATATCAGCGAATTTATAATCATCTTTTTTGATGCTCTTGAAAGTACCGGCGGAGATGAAGACAGGGCTATTTTTTGGAGAGGATATAAGAATAAAATCAATGATTTTGCCATTGCCCTTAAGCCTGCGCACAGGAGGCCGATGCAAAATTATATTGTTACTCACGTAAATAAAGAAGCCGTAAATGGATATCTGGAAATCTTGTCTGATTTCACCTTGAATTTGCAGACTACAAATTCAAACACTCCCGCAGTCCTTGTACTTGCTTTTGCCTCTGTAATTATTGTTGAATTTTCAGAAAAAGGAAATGCGATGTATATCTACCGAAACAATGATGAATCATACCCATATTATCTAAAAACTGACAATAAAAATACAGAACTTGATTTTAAAAATACAGACTCGCCAAACTATATTGACAAACTAACACATAGTGGAAAATGGCAGGCAAATTTTAGATATAATTTAAGTAAGAGATTTAATATAGTACCATGAAAACATATACATACGATAATTATAGCATAGAAACAGACTCTTTCGGGCAAAATCTTGGCATTAAAGATTATTCTAAATTGAATGTTGGGCAGAAGATATTGTTCCAAAAAATGCTTTCAAATCCAGTCCTGCATTTTGAAAACGGCACTTTTTGTCTTACTGAAAATCAAATTCTGGACTTTTGGAAATCGTGTAAAGAACTTTATGGAGAGGATTACACAAGTGAAGAATATTTAGAATCATTAGGTTTCAAAAAACCTTATACCGATAAGATTCCATATATAAAAACAGAAGGTGCATTCGCAAGCGAAAACTACAAATTGAAAGTTGTTTTTTGTGATTCACTGACTAAAATGGGACCTGTAAATCCAAAGGCATATAAAAGAGACGGTTTTGAACTTTTAGATTTTGACGGCAATTGTTTAGGTTCGTTATATCCGGAATATGTCGAACTTTTTAATTGTGTCAGTGAGGCAAATCAAAAATGGGCTTCCTATTCGCAGGTCGAACGTTACGATTTTATAAATAAAGTGAAGCAACTGTCAGAATCTAGAAAAATATATTTGCCGGATTTCTTCGCCACAACGGAAATCGAAACTCCCGAAAAGATAAAACCTAATATCATAAAGACAGGTGAAGACTCTTATGAAATGGTTGTGGATTTTAATGATGAAAAGAAAACTGAACAAATTAACAAGTCTCTGAATGAACGGAGTCAAGCTGACAAAATATACACCGTAAAAGAAGATGACAAACAAGTTAAGGTGATTTTTTCTGATGAACAAAAAGAGATAATCCAAGATATAAAGAAAACGAAAAACTTTAACAAAGAAGAATTAAAAGAATTTATTTCAAATCCACCCGGAAACTGGAACGATGAAATAATAGATTCTTCCGAACTGTTTGGCGACAGGGTGATTGGTTATGGGCTTATCACTCAAAAAAAAGGCTTCGACTTTAATGAATCAATTGTAGACTGGTTTGATGGAGCTGAAATTCAAATACCGGCTCAAAAAGAGGAAAAGCCTGTCGGTGATGACATTACCCAGTTTGGAAGATTTGGACTTATTATAAAAGAAAATGAACTGGGCGTAGATTACGAGGAGCAAGTTCAGGGTCTAAAGAACGAATTTATTTTTCCTAAAATCGACAGCTTGAGACAAGACATAAAATTAAAGCAATACCAAAAAGAAGGAGTCGCTTGGCTTTTTACAAACTTTCTGAGAAAGACTCCCGGAGTCATTTTTGCAGATGACATGGGCTTGGGAAAAACTATACAAGCTCTTTCATTCATTCACGCAATTGATGAGTTGTATTCTTCTAAAAAGGAAAAAATGCTGGCTCTGGTTGTTGCTCCAGTCATCTTGCTGGATAACTGGCTGGATGAAAATGATAAATTCTTTGATTCAGACCTTTCATTCGTTACAGGAAATATAAATAAATCAGAACTTGGAAGAATCTTAGATTCTCAACAGGATAATAGAAAAAAGCGAGAAGTTCTTCTTATAAGCTATGAATACCTGCGTTCAAATCAGCGTGAACTGGCAAAAATTGATTGGGACATTGTTATCTTAGATGAAGCTCAAAAAATAAAGTCCAGTTCTACGCTAGTCTCAAAAGCTGCAAAGGCAATGAAAAGCAAATTCAGAGTCGCTTTAACAGGAACGCCTGTAGAAAATTCATTTCTTGATATTTGGTCTATTGCCGATTTTGCCATTCCGGGCTTTTTAGGCTCTAAAATTGACTTTAGTGCTGACTACGAAATAGAGAATACAGACAGCGATGATGAAATTGCAGATAAGGGAAATAGGTTGAGAGAAAAATTAGGCATATTCTTTTTGAGAAGGACAAAACAAGAAACCCTTAAAGATTTGCCAGAAAAGATAATAGAGAATAAAAGTTACAAAATGCCGAAAATTCAGCTTGCAACTTATAAGGAAGCTGCAAATCTCATCAACCGGGTAGATAAGAGTACTCTTGGAGGAAGGCTTTCAGTTCTGCAAGAGTTAAAAAAAGTTTCTGACCATCCGATTTTATTTTCAGAAACGAAACTGAAAGAAGCAAATCTAGAGGATAGTGCCAAACTATTAATGCTTGAAGAATTGCTGAAAGATATTAAAAAGAGAAATGAAAAGGTTATCATATTTGCTGAGTATTACAAATCTCAAGAGCTCATAGCAGAATTAGTTTCTGATTTGTTCGGATTTACACCGGATATCGTAAACGGACAGACAAGTATATCAGGATATTGTTCAAGGAAGTATTTAATTGAGCGTTTTTCAAAAAAGCCAGGCTTTAATGTTATTATAATGTCACCTTTAGCGGCTGGTGTAGGACTTACTATTGTTGCTGCAAATAATGTAATCAATTTCTCCCGTCACTGGAATCCTGCAAAAGAAGATCAGGCAGTAGACCGTGTCTATCGTATTGGACAGACAAAAAACGTGTTTGTTTATAATTTGCTTTGCACTGCAAGTGATTTTAAAACGTTTGATGAAAATCTTGATAAGTTATTGTCCGTAAAAAGGACAATAAAACAGGCTGCCTTATATCCATCAGACCCCCCGAATATCCAGCGTGAAATGATGAATTATTTCTTTGAAAATTGAACGATGCAGGGAATTGTGATATACTGTTTCCATGAAACTAGAACCGCCGGATGACTACATGCTCTGCCAGAATGAAAGCTGCCCGCAAAAGGAAACGGCCTGCGCCACATCTGCTTTGAGATGTCAGGATCTGAAAGCGTTTTGATTAGGGTACTGAATCCAAAATGCTACCCTGCAGGAAAGCCATGCAGTTTTTTCCGTTCTGACAAAAAGATTACGGTTGCATGGGGGGAATACGAAACCTTCTGTCGCAGCTGCCCTATGATTCCGCAAAGGAAATAAAGCACCAGCTGCTCGCAGCATTCGGAAAGACAAAGTACTACCAGTTTTACCGAGAGGAAAAGCCCGTCCTGCCAGATGATTTGTAGTGTTCGAGGAGATGGAAGTAGAATTTCTGGAAGACTCCGCACGGCCT
>CAZKPZ010000176.1:0-3747 GCA_964554745.1 uncultured Treponema sp.
CGTCTCCTACTATAGGAAAACCAGACAAAGACAGGTGCACGCGAATCTGATGGGTTCGCCCGGTATGCAGGGCACATTCAAAGTAGCAGAGTTTTATGCGGCCGGACATTTTGCTTTCTTTTAGCACAAAATCAGTCCGCGCGTACAGCCCGCCTTTATTCTGCGGAACGAGTCCCATTTTGCAGGCTTCCGACTTGCCGCTCACCCTGCCTATATAGTCTTCTACGCTAAAAGAAGCTTCCGGAGTTTTTCCGCCAGAGGTCGAGCATACTGCACGGTATATTTTATGTACCGTATGCTGCTCGAACATGTCGTGTACGGCTTTGTTCACCGCGCGGGTCTTGGTAAAAAGCAGAGTTCCGCTGGTCTCACGGTCAAGGCGGTGCATAATCCCGGCATAAGGCGGATTGCGCAAGGACGGATTCTTTTTCCATAAATAATCTACGACTGCCTGGTGCATGTTGCCCCTGCCCTTTACGAATGTCTCTTCCGTAGGCAAAAAAGCGGGTTTATTCACTACAATAATACTTTCGTCCTCAAAAAGAACGTCTTTTGCTGTAAGTGTAAAATCAATGTCATCAGGCTTTTTTTCAAAGAAAAATTTTTGTTCGTCCAACTGTACGCTGACGGTCTCCCCTTTACGTAAATCCCAGGACGGGCGTCTGCACTCGCGGCCGTCTACTTGCACTGCCCCTGCTATTATCAGGCGGCGTATCTTTGAATTTGAAGCTTCAAGCCCGGAATCAAGAAGAGAAGGCAGTTCGCGGCGCAAGAAATTATCAAGGCGCTCATGGTCTAGAGAAAAAGTCCAGGAATGACGTATCATAAGTTGCATTTTACCAAAAAAGAAGCTTAAAATGCAACAAACATAGTACCCTTGCGCAGGGAATTTTTCTTGAAATAAGGCAGAAATGGGTCTATAATGATAGAATGAGCGAGAGCAAAATTAAAAGTGCAGACTGGCCGTACTTGGTTTTTACCGCAGGAGAAGAAAAATATGCGGTGGACTCTTCCTGCGTAAAGGAAATCGTGCGGAATAATCAAATTTACCCAGTGCCGTTTGCTCCGCCGTATATTGTAGGAATCATCAACTGCTACTCAAATCCTGTTGCCGCCGTGGACTGGGCTTTGTTTGACGGCAAAGAGGCGGAAAAACGAAAGGAAGACATTTTTCTTGTTCTCAAGGATTGTGAAGACACCGCCCTGTTGGTCTCTGCCGTAGATGAATTCAAATATGAAAAAGAAATAAGCAAACAGGATTTTGCAAAATCAGAGGAACACGATATTTTTTCTGGAACCATAAGTTGGAACGACAGCATCATTCCGCTTGTCGATTTAAAAGCGGTGATAGCAAAAATCAAAAGAGACTTAGAAAATGAATAGCCGCAGCAAAGCTGTTCCTGATTCTGCATGGTACGCCAAGCTGAATTATGGTAACTTTGAAATCATAATTCCTCAAAACAGCATCAGCGATGCGTATATAAAAGAAGATGACGAAAAGACTGTTTCTCTGGACGATATAATCTGGCATTCATTTTCCAATGAGAATAATGAGCAAAACGGAAGTCTTTCTGTTCTGTGCATTGGCGGCAAAAAATACACCACCAGCAGAATGCCTGAAATTTGTTCTGCAAATGACGGCTCGGCAGCAGGTATGTGCGACATTCTGGCCTCTGTGTTTTTTAAGCGGGGGATAACAGGAATAAGGTTCGGCAGGGAACATATACAGTACATTGTTGATATAGCAAAACTGCACGGAGAGGCATAATGATAAAGATTCTCTTTGTCGATGATTCAGCTTTGATACGTTCGATGCTCTAACAAGTGTTCCGGGAGGACAGTCGCTTTGCTATAGGCGGAGATGCGGAAAACGGTGCAGTTGCAGTAGAGAAAGCCAAGACAGGTGCATACGATTTAATCATCATGGATATAAATATGCCGGTGATGGACGGCATTGAGGCGACAAGGCGCATCAGCAGCTTTTCAAACGCCGCAATCATCATGTTCACAACGGAAGATTCCATTGAGGGCACGTATAAGTGTCTTTCCGCAGGTGCAGTTGAAATTATCAAAAAGCCGAATCTTGCGGATATGAGCGGAGCCTTTCTAAATGAGTTCCGCGAAAAGATTTTCTTGATTGCAAAATCAAGGCAAAACAACTACAGCCCCAGGTTGCCGGTTGCACAGGCAGAGACAAAAAGCGACATACCGCAGGCAACTGTTATGCCTGAAATTCATGCAAAAGACTACAAAATACTGTTTATAGGGTCTTCCACTGGCGGTCCGAGCGCACTACAAACGCTTTTACACGATTTACCCGGCACATTTCCGCTCCCAATAATGATAACACAGCACATTGATGACCTGTTTGACGTTCAGCTTGTAAAATGGCTCAACGACACGACTAACTTCCAGGTAACTTTGGCAAAAAGCGGAGAAGAGCCGCATCAAGGCCATGTATATATTGCGCCGGCAAAAACACACATGCAGATTTCATTGGGCGCAGACGGTTGCTATCGAATTGTTTTGAATGACGACCCTCCCCTGCACTTCTTGAAACCGTCTGTGGACAAACTTTTTTTGAGCGCGGCAAAATTTTTAAAAAGCAAAACACTTGCGGTGATTCTCACCGGCATGGGCAAAGACGGAGCTGACGGAGCCGCAGAAATTAAAAAGGCCGGAGGTTTTATAATCGCACAGGACGAAAAAACCTCAGTGGTATTCGGCATGCCAAAAGCCGTAATCGAAGAAGGAGCCGCATCTCTTGTTCTGCCGCTTGACATGATTGCTGATGCTATTGAAAAGAGTGTGTAACGAATGAGAAAAGAGATGGATTCTATTTTTACAACACTTACATCTCACTCAGGCTTGACGATAGCAAGCTCTCACCGGGAATATATGGAGAAATTAATCTCGGAACGCCTGGCGGAACTTGACCTTTTGCCCGATGCATACAATGACCTCATCAACAAAAATGAAGATGAACTTGCGTATCTGACGAACGCGGCAACCATAAATGAGACGTACTTTTTTAGAGAAGAAAAGCAATTTGATTTTCTAAAAGACGAATATTTTCCCAGGCACAAGTCCAGCCAGCTGAATATATGGAGCGCGTCATGCTCCACTGGTGAAGAGCCGCTTTCAATACTGGCATTGGCAAAAGCAGCGGACATTCCGATTACACTGAATGCCTCAGACATTGACACAGATGCATTAGACACCTTTAAGAAAGGTGTGTATGGACAAAATTCCTTCCGTTCCGACGGCTCAAAATTCGCACCAATCTTATCGTCGATAGGCAATCTGGAAGGAAAAACGCTCCGAGTTGAGCAGGATACTCTTACCGACATACATATCTTTCAATACAATCTTTCATCGCCTCTTCCGACGCACATAAACGAAAACAGCATAGACATAATTTTTATGCGAAATGTATTCATTTATTTTTCTCAGGAGCTGAGAATACATATATTAGAAAAGCTTTCAACGGCTCTCAAAGACGGCGGTATCATCATGCTGTCTATCAATGAAGTAGGCAGTATAGAGCAAGGACTGCTGCCGTTAAAAAAAGAACACTCAGATTCCATTTATTATCTCAAGAAGTGCGACAGGCAAAAAGACGAAGCGAAAGAATTAAAAACAGAAAAACTTTCTTTAGATTTACCGGCAGCCGCTCAGTTGCGGCATACAAAAACTTCTTTATCAAAACAGAATTGCCTGCGACCTGAGATACTAAAAATAGAAATA
>CAZKPZ010000177.1:0-3681 GCA_964554745.1 uncultured Treponema sp.
TGTATTAATATTTCTTTTTCCTGCTTTTCCACGCTTTGCAATATATATGAACATTTTAACCTTGGATTCCATGCTTGTCAATTAAATTTTGTGACAAAACGTGACAAGGCTCATTTTTGCGCCCCGACCTGCTGTTTTTTGAGAGAATGGCGACCCACTGCATCGAAAGCAGTAGGTCGGTTTAAAATCCGACAACCTTAACATGTTGATTGTCACAAATTTCTTATTAGTATTTAGAGTATAGAGTTATTCGACACCGTTGAACACCCATCACACGGTGTCTAACACCGTCCAACACCGATACCAGCAGGGAGACATCCGGGCGGCAACCCCAAAACCTTGCAAAACGTTATCAACCTTGTTTTTTTTGTAAAATGTATTGACACAAAATAAATAATATCGTATAATAGGAGATGTCAGGAGGTTTGGTGATGAAGAAACCCCATGGCTCTTGGCTTCAAGTTTCGGCGGCTTTGCTTGCAGGAATCGGTGCATTCCTTGCAGGGCTTGCCGAACTCTTGAAGGTAATCTTCAAACTCGCTGATTGACTGTCAGGATATTAGCGAGTGGGCGAGAGGCTTTGCTAACCTCTCGCATCTAGATTACCACTCTTTTTTCGAGGTGTCAACATGGACTTTTTGACCATCATCGAGATTGTAAAGGCGGTCGGACTGCTTCTTATCGGAGCGGGGCTTATTCTTTATGCAGTGGGGAAAATAATTGAGCGACGAAACGAAAGTAGAGCCTAAGTACACAGGCTACGGCTACCATGGCGGCGGACGCAAGCCGACAGGGGTTAGGCGCGTCAGCTTTTCCGTGTCCTGCCAGCCGGAGGAGCTGGCAGCCCTAAAAGCCCTTGCGCAGGAGAGGGGCATTCCGCTTTCGCGGCTTATTGTGGAGACCCTTTTGAAAAAGGGCTGAATGATTCAACTTCGGTGTGAAATCATCCGAAGTATAAAGAACCCCGCCGACAGCTACGGGGAAAACAAGTGTTACTTACGCAGACAGCATTTTGTCATAGTAGCCGCGTTCTAAACGCCAGGCCGCCATGTACAAGGCACCGCTTACACGGTGTACGCCTGTCCGCTTGAAGTAATCTTCTTCAAGCTCTGCGGTGCTTTGATAAGTAAGATGGCCATTCTCGTCTATCATTGCACTCAGAGCTTTTATTTCTTCCGCAGAATACAATTTCTTCATAGGCTCCTCCTGTGTTTCCCGGAGGACACCGAATTACTTGACAATGAATTTCTTTTTCATTATCTTGTAAATGCAAGTGCCTGACATCAGCCTGTAAAAGGCTGTTCAGGGATTTGCCGTTGAAACCGCCTGTCCGAGCTGTCGCGAAACAATGGGACTGGCGGTTATTTTTTGAATTTAACGAAATTTACAATAGACCGTCAAATTCTTATACTAAAATTTTGTTTTTTTTGTCAAGTAAAATAATCTACGCTCACTGCATCAGCCGCGTTATCTCGTTGCGAGTGAAGCCCAGCCGGATATAGCGCGCGTGGTCATCCTCTACCCGTTCCGTCTGCGTGTAGACCGTCTTGCCGCCCGCGTCCCTGCCCTCTGTCCATCGGTGAGTTGAGTCACTTACAAGGTCTTTCTTGTTCGTGTACGTGCCGGACACCTTCCAGATAAAGCGGTCATTGTAGAGATGCCGCAGAGCTTTCTTTGTCTGCTCCGGGTACATCTTAAGGGCATTAAGATAATCCCCTTTTGTTGAGAATGAACGAGGAAACCCCTTCATTTACAAACCTCCAATTAAGTCAAAGTGTAATATTTATCAATCTTCTTGATAACAGTTTCAAACGGTATCTTGTCGCCGTATTTTTCAAGCAAGTCGATAATAACATTGCTCCCGGTAAAGAACATTTCCTTTCTACTAGGCGTTTCCACTTCGTAGAACTGGACGCTCGCGCACCTGTCGCAGTTGTCCTTCTTGTATTTTGAATTGCGAATCTTGCACTTCGTAATCACGATAGACTTGTTGAGTATAGCCTCAATCCTAACCTTTTCACCTTCGATAGGCATTTCATCATCAGCGGCAAAGTCGCTGAATTTATGCACACATTCTTCCACAATATGCCTCCCGCATTTCCAATATTCCTGTTGACTTTTTCAAATGATATGTTTGCGCGTGCTTCCACCAGCCCAAAGTGCTATCAATGGTTGACCTCATCTGTTCTTGAGTAATCAAGCCGACTTCAAGCATTTCGGGAAGTCTCGCAAGTTCCTTCTTCTGTTTCTTGACGGTTGATTTTCTTACAAGCAATTTTCCGTTTGGGAAGTGCCTGTAGCCTACAAAATCTATTCCGTCCTCGCAACGCCTTATGTTGCTTTTGCTTAAAGAAATATTCAAAACCTTGTCATAAAATTCCTCCGTCTTGTCTTTCGCCCGTTTCACATCGTCAAGGCTATTTGAATACACATTTCCGTTGTCGCAGAACCGTATATGAGGCAGTTTCAGTTTATGCGCCATATACAAATCCCACTGGTTGAGATAGAAATTCATATACCATTGGCTTGTCGGATTCCCGATAGGGCAGTTGCTCTTTTCTGTTACAATATATGGCTCTCCGTCCGCCGTATATACGGTTTTAAGAGATTCGTTTACATCGTTAATGCTATAAATTATCTTGTCGTTGAACTCCAAGAATTTCTTGTCGCGGAATTTCTCATGGTGCATACCGCTCAAAATGTCAAGGTTGATTGTCGGAAAGCAGTGGTGAACATCGCTCTCATAGCACCATTTATACCTGCGCACAAACTCCATTGTCCTACGGCTTGCCGTTGTCTGTCCGCGTCCGGGTATGCAGGAATAACTGTGATAGTCAAAAAGCCGCATATAATACGGTATAAGAACGTTTAGCGCGGCGTGTTGTATTATTCTGTCCTCGTAGGGCAACACATAGATAATCCGCTCTTTCGGCTCGTAAATCTTCTTCGTCTTGTATTCGGAAAAATGGAAGTCGGCGGAAAGCGCCCTTTCCATTTGTTTCTCGATGTTTTTCTCCCTGTCTCTCTCGAATCTCTGAACATCGTGCCTAGTTCCTTTGTGCAGCCTAGAGCGTTTTTGAGCCAAGTCGAAATTTTCACGGGTTCTGAACCGCTCCCACATTTCGCCGTTTGCACCGTATGTAGTCATAAATCCCCCGTTCCAATTTTAAAAAAAAGTCGGGCGCGTCAATCTTCGCTACAGACGGCTACCAAATGCCGCGCCCCTCCGTTGTGTGTTTCGGCTCATCGCCGGGTTTAAGGATTCAGCCGGAGTTCTCGCTATTTTATGCCCGGAGTTGGCACTATTAAGGCAAAAGCCTTTAACAATATTCTCCGTATCGCACCGCGCCCGCCGATGCTGTCATTCGCATTCGACCGCGCGTTGTTGCCATTGCGACAACGCGAGCCGCAATTCGCAGCGTTATTCCAGTTACCGCCAGCAAGCAGGGCTACCTATTAAATCCTCAAGCCTTATTTCCTGTGCAAATTTGCACAGCAAATAACTGTTTTTTCACGGCTTTGATTATGTTTTAGGCATACCGCCCAAAACATAATCAAAGAGTTCTGCGCCTTGAAAATGTTTGGTCTCGCCCAAACATTTTCAAGAGTGTTCCGCTTTGCGTCTTCCGCCATGCATTTAAGCCGGCTCGCACCGCGCCCGCCGATGCTGTCATTCGCATC
>CAZKPZ010000178.1:0-3608 GCA_964554745.1 uncultured Treponema sp.
ATGGGAAGACACAAGAAAGCATATCGTTTACCGGAATAAAAACGGAGATAAAGTTCATTATCAGAATCACAAACACATAGCCTACCGAAGAAGTACCGTAGCCCATAATAATGTATGCCATCAAACCGGCGACGACACCGTACATCAGCTTTCCCCACACCGTAAACGGAACTGTTCCATACCACTGCAGCACAAAGAGCGTTGAAAACAAAACGCCGCTGGAAAGAAAGGCCAGCAGTATATCGCCGTAAACCTGAGTCCCCACAAAATAAGACAGCGGCACAAAGTGAATCAGCGCTGAATACGTGAATGCAAAAACAGCAGGAATCAGGCAGCCTACAATCTCAGAAGAAAAAAGAAACAGCGAGGCTACCAATGTAAGCACATTAAAGCGGAACGCCGGAATCGGCGAACCGGAGTCCCAGAAAAGCGACACATAGCCGTCTGGTATTTCCATGCCGAAATGGACAAAGACATTTCTGTTTATAAAATCGGTTATTGCGGAATCAAAAGGACTCACCTGCAGCACGCCTCTCTGCATAAGGGACAGCGCCGCATTCTTCTCACTAAGGACAGAGACACCCGTCAAAAATGTCGGAAAGGGTGTCGCATACAGTATGTATGCAATAGCAACGGAGAGCGCCACCGGGTTTGCCCATGAAGCTGCAAAGCCCGCAAACGCATACTTACCGATGAACATCGAACAAAACGTAACCAAGAAGACAGCCGCCGGAGGATACGACTCCGGCAAAAGAAAGCCGACCACCAGCCCCTGAAAAAACGCGACCAGCACCGAGACTACCGAACACGCTTTCTTAAGACCATACAAAAACTCAGCCAGACAAGAAACCGACACAGAAGCAAGGATTACCAGCATGGCTGAATATGACTTTGTAAAAAAAAGCATAAACACCTGCGGCAACAATACTGCGATTATCGCTAAAAGCATTGTCCTGAATGACGGTGAAACATATACAAAAGGACTCTGAAACAAATATGTCTTTTCATGCTTACTAGTAATCATCTTTACGCCTTCTTAAGCAAAGAAATAATCTGACTCAACGGAATGCGCGAAGGACAAACCGAGTTACAAAGATTGCAAAGGGAACACAAAGCAGTGCTCTCAGTGAATATGTTATCAACAGGAACAGAGAACAGCACCGGACTGGCAAGCAAATCCGGGCACAAGTTCTCCGGGCACACTGAACGGCACTTGCCGCAGCGTATGCAGGCGACAAAGTTCTGATTGAACAGCTCCTGGGCAGACAGGAACGTCACGGACTTGACCGTTTTTGTCACCGGTACATCCAGACTGTTAACCATACTGCCAGTAAACATTCCGTTTATTATGATTCTGGCGACATTACCCTTGAATCCGCCGCACTGACGGGCCAATTCGCCGAGCGTAGTGCCGACCTTTACCCGGAACATAGCAGAAGTCTTAAGACAACTGCCTGAAACCTGGACGTACGTCTCTATGGCAGGCTTGCCCAGAACCACAGCCTCATATACAGAATAGGCGGTTCCGGAATCCACAAAAAGCGAATTGATTCCGATGTCACCAAAATATTCAGTCTGTGTGTTCTTTACATGCTTTTTGACCATGCGGATAATATTTTCCCTGAATCCCGACGGATACTTATTGTCGTCCACTTCCATGCTCAAGACCGCAAAGTCCTTGACGAGCGAATTATCTATCTGCACATTGTTGCCCTTCGGCAGCAAAAAGATAACGCCCTGGGCATTCATCAGCCGCGCAAGAACCGCAGCACCCTGCTCAACTTCCTTTGTGCAGTACGCCCCCACAAAAGTGTCCGTCGAACGGCTGGGGTCATTGTCAAACATGCGAACCACAAGATACATGCCATGCCTCTTGCGGCTGTGCAGAATCTGATGCACCAGGCCTGGAGACTGGGTAAACGTGTTCACCACGCCTTTGGAAAGCAGGATTTTTAAAATCTCATCATCACTCTGCATCTTCCAGTCCTGCTCAACCAGCTTTTTGCCAGAATAGCTAAAGCTGCCTCCCACTTTTATTTTAAGCGCCTGCCCCATCCGGCCGTCAGGCAGGGGGCAGGTGACGATTTCTTCCGCATAGCCCGGAAGCGGAGCATTCACGGCAGACTCGTCCAAACTGGCGTCATCCAGCGGAACGGCGATAATCTGCCCCTCGCGAACAATGTCCCCCATGGATATGACACACTTGTATTTCTTGTCCGCCAGGCGGTTGAACGGAACGAGCACCGTTGACGGCAAAAAAGAAGTAACACTGTCAGAGAAACTCGTTCTGTAAGAATTCATTAAATTATTTATAGTTTTCATGCCCTAGCCCTGTTAAAAGAATAATACACCGTTGAAAGCAAAAGCGGCACACAGATTGCGAATATAATCGCCAGCAAGCTGAACACGTCGCCCCTGCCACCGTTCCCGCGGGAATAGGCGGAATACGAGACAAGAACATCCCGCTCCTGAGCGTCCAGGAATTTTTCCACAGCCGGATATGACAGGGCTGCCACGGATTTTTCCATAGACCGCCTGAACTCATTGTTATACGTCATAACAGTCTCGTCTTTTTCCTGAATCTTTCCGTTACTTTCAGTATAGCGGGGAACAACAATCTTGTCTCCGTCCTGGACTTCCACCGTCTGAGCGGAAGAATTAAGACTCACATAAGGGAAAGACATCACTTTCCAAGCCCATTTAAAGTAGTCATCCATGTTCGGCAGCCGCTCGGAGTCAGAGACAGCTTCTGAAGAATGCAGACGCATCGGCATAGATATGCCGCTTGCAGAAACAGAAGCAGAAAACTATGCCGAATAGATAAAATGAAGCAGCAGTGCAAAAAGCGGAATGCACAGATAGAGCAGGTATTTTGCCGTCCGCACGTAAAGCAGCGGAATCTGCCGCGCGGTGAAAATCAAAGAGAAAGTAAAAGAGCTGTGCTTGTCCTTGATGGCGCGCATCTCCTTAAACAGCAAGAAAGAAGAGACCATCGCCGCCAACACCAATAGCGAAAGCAAAAAGCACTTTATGGACTCAGAAACACACAGCAACAGCGCTGCGCCCAGCAGGAAAACAACGTAAAAGTTCTTTGCAAGCGTCCGTACGGAATCCTTCCGCCCCCAGACACGGTTTGAAAGGAACAGGGCGAACAGCAGAATACTCGTTCCGCACGCCACCGGATAGAAGGGCACGGCAAAAGCCAAGAGCAGAGGAAAGAGCGCCGGCAGCAAAAAAAAACGCCGCTTGAACGAGATAAGCGCAAAAAAAACGTAGACTGCCAGAACCAAAAGCGGAATCACCAGCGGATACTTCTGCTTGCTGTCCAAGCCTATACGCACATGCGTGTCTTTTGAAAGCGTCTTTACGGCTCGCTCAAGCTCGCCCTCAAACTTGTCCGCCACATAGTAGAGGTTGTATTTTTTATCGGCATCGCGGAAATAGGCATTCCTATCGGACAGGTAGTCCCACTGGCCGTCAACATCAGCATAAAAAAAAACAGCTATGTTTGAAGATCTGATTGCAACGTATAAAAAAGAAAAAACCTTTCCTCCAACTCCTAAAAGAATTATCTAAAAATAAAAAAAAATATATAATTTTCTAGAACA
>CAZKPZ010000179.1:0-3563 GCA_964554745.1 uncultured Treponema sp.
ATGAAAGAATATGAAAAATACGCCAAGGAACTGGGGATGCCACTTTAAGCATAATGACAAAAATGTCACTTTGAACGGAAATAGCAGTTTTGTCGTAACAGTTGACACCCTATAAAATAGGGTGTATATTAAGCCTAGGAGTAAGCGATGACAAGAACCTTTATAGACTTGAAAAAACTTGTAAAGGCTTTGAAGGACGAGGCTGCAAAAAACAGGAGGTGAAACATGAATTCGCTTTTTGAAGATTTGAAGGAAGGACTGACCGAGGCCATCAATTATGAAAAGGGACTTGGCACGGCAAAAAAAACAACATACATCATTGAGCCAGTTAAAGAATTCTCAAATTCGCAAATAAAGGAAATTCGCAATAATACCGGCATGACGCAATCAACCTTTGCAGCCTACTTCGGTGTTTCAAAAAAGACTGTCGAAGCGTGGGAGTGTGGCAGGACACACCCCACAGGACCTGCATACCGCCTTTTGGATATTCTTTCCGAAAAAAAGGAAGGAGACTTGTCGTTTATTCATGCAATGGACTAAGGAGCCTGACGCATCAGTTTATAAAAAATACACCAAGGAACTGGGGATTTAGAAACTGCTACGCTCTAAGGAGGGCGTATGTATTTAAAAGATGATGTATGCTATGCAGGTGAACCTGCAGAGGAAATTAAAATAAAGGAAGCAGAACCTCTCAGAGGCGGTATGATGCTCGTTACTTTTACAACAGGTGAGCAGAGGCTATTTGATACGACGCAACTGACAGGGAGTGCTTTTTTGTCCTTAAAAGATGAAAACATTTTCTCAAACCCGACTATATTTCACGGAGTGATTACTTGGAACAATGGCGAAATTGACATTGCCCCAGAAACTGTTTATGCAGAAAGTTTTCCATACACTCCCAAATTAAGAGCATAAAGTAATGCGGGAATTACAAACATACCACGCAGATTCGACAAATTGATGAAAGAATATGAAAAATACGCTAGGGAACTGGGGATTTAAGGGAGAATGACTATGGATTACTTGAAAACTTACTCGCTTGATACAGCATTTGTTGCAGATATACGGAAAATTATTGATGAAGGCAGAAAATCCTCTTATTCTGCTGTGTCAAAAGCAATGCTTTCAACTTATTGGGCTATTGGATGCAGAATAGTGGAACAAGAGCAAAAAGGTAAAGAGAGAGCCGGCTATGGTGAAAAACTTATAGATTCGCTGTCCGAAATCTTGACCCACGACTATGGGAAAGGCTTTTCGCCTAGAAATCTTAGGGAATACAGGCAGTTTTATATAAAGTTTCCTGACAAGGAAATTTGGCACTCGCGAGTGCCAAATTTGACATGGACTCATTTTCGAATGTTGTTTCGGGTAGAAAATCCTCAAATCCGAGAATGGTATATGAATGAGGCTTCGCATGAAAATTGGTCTGTAAGAACTCTTGACCGTAATGTACAGACACAGTTTTTTGAACGCCGATTGTCTGCACAGCAAAAAAACGCTGAATTACCTATTATGCAGTCAGATGATTTGGTTGATAAATTGGAATTCATAAAAAATCCTCTAGTAGCAGAATTTTTAGGGCTTTCTTCTCCAACCGAATTTAACGAAAGTCAGTTAGAACAGTCCATAATTGACCATTTGCAAAAATTTTTAATGGAACTGGGCAGAGGTTTTTCATTTGTTGCCAGACAAAAGCATGTGCTGACAGAATGTGAGGATTATTACATTGATTTGGTTTTCTATAATTTTAATTTAAAATGCTTTGTCCTGATTGACCTTAAAACAAAGAAAATCACACATCAGGATGTTGGGCAAATGGATATGTATGTAAGAATGTTTGACGAGAAATACCTTAAAGAAGGTCATAATCCAACATTAGGAATTCTTCTTTGTTCTGAAACAGATCCTGACATAGCAAAGTATTCTATACTCCATGACAGTCAGCAAATTTTTGCCTCAAAGTACATGACAGAAATTCCTTCGCCTGAAGAATTTCAACGGGAAATAGAGCGTCAAAAAGAATTTTTCAGACTTCAGAAAAAATGAGCATAATTGTAACAATGACCAAAAACTGCTACGCTCTGTAGCACTTTTGACTTGAGTTTGCAAGTTGGTGTGCTGCGTGGCAAAAAAATTCAAGGAAGCAGAATGAGAAATACACCAAAATTAAGATTCCCGGAATTCAGCGGTGAATGGGAAGAAAAGAGACTGTCTGATTTTATGACCCGATTGACTCGAAAAAATTCTAATAATGAATCAAATCGTGCTTTGACAATCTCATCTGTCGATGGGCTTATTGCCCAAGGGGATTTCTTTAAGAAACAGGTTGCCAGTAAAAATACCACCGGCTATTACTTATTGAAAAAAGGCGACTTTGCATACAATAAAAGTTATTCTGCCGGTTACGATTACGGTTCGATAAAAAGGCTTGATAAATATGACGATGGTGTTGTTTCTACGCTTTATATTTGCATGAACCTAAAAGAAGGAATCAACAGCGATTACATTACTCATTATTTTGATTCGATGAAATGGAATCAGTCAGTTTCATTAATCAGCACCGAAGGTGCAAGAAATCATGGATTATTAAATATTCCTACGGAAGCGTTTTTTGAAACTAAACACATTCTTTCACCTTCCCCCACTGAACAAAAAAAGATTGCCGATTTTCTTTCAACCGTGGATTCAATAATCGCTGCGGAGGCAAAAATACTGGGCTCCCTGCAAAAGAAGAAAAAAGCCCTCATGCAAAAAATCTTCTCCCAAAAGCTCCGCTTCAAAGCCGACGACGGCAGCCAGTTCCCCGATTGGGAAGAGAGGAAGCTGGGGGAGATTGCGAAATTTTCAAAGGGAAGTGGATATTCAAAAAGCGATTTAACAAAAAATGGAGACCCAATTATTTTATATGGGCGTATGTACACGAATTATGAAATCAAAATTACGTCGGTGGACACCTTTGTTACATTGAAAAAAGGTTCTGTTGTTTCTAAAGGGAATGAAATTATTGTGCCCGCATCAGGTGAAACTGCTGAAGATATTTCACGTGCTTCTGTAATAAAGAGCAAAGGAATAATAATAGGCGGAGATTTAAATATAATTACAGTAGATAGTAATTACTATTGTCCTGAATTTATAGCTTTGAATATCTCAAATGGAGAATCAAAAAAGCAAATGGCAAAACTTGCACAAGGTAAATCTATTGTGCATTTGCATAATAGTGATTTACAACAGCTGGCTTTTCCCGTTCCATCTCTCGCCGAGCAGCAAAAAATCTCCGACTTCCTTTCCAGCATGGATTCCCTAATCCAAAATCAGCAAAAAATACTAAGCGCCTGGCAGCAACGCAAAAAAGCCCTGCTGCAGCAGATGTTTGTGTAAAAATGCGTTAGCGCTGTGGGAACATACTAAAGAAATTGTCCTAAAATAAATACAGATATCTATCTTACAGGCTCAAACCCCTATATGCTTTTTTACACAACAAAATTAACTTAAGGAGCAAAGCCTTGTGTATAGGCAAAAATCGCATTGTATGATATATTTGCCTCAAATGACAGAACTGAAAT
>CAZKPZ010000180.1:0-3526 GCA_964554745.1 uncultured Treponema sp.
TTCTAGGCAGTCAGTGGCTTTTTGTGGAGTTAGCGAGTTAATTGGACAGGTGTGTTTACAAGTAAAACCCCCGGTATCTTCCAAAAGTCTGACGTTTCTGCTAATATCATTAGCATGAACATCGCACTCTTCACAGATTCCTATATACCGACAAAAAGCGGCATCGTCACCGTAGTGCTGCAGCTTAGAAAAGTCCTGATGGAAATGGGGCATCACGTTGTAATCGTCACCGTAAACGCGTTCAACTACCATGACGCAGAAATTGACCACGACCCGGACATCCTGCGCATAAAATCGATACCCACAAAGGCGTTCAACATTCCTGACCAGTATGTAGGCATTCCCTTTGAAAGGCAGATTATCCCCTTCCTCAAAAAGCACAACATACAGATTATCCATTCACACACGGAATTCCTTGTTGCGCACGCGGCAAAGCTTTCGGGCAAAAAGCTGCATATTCCGGTAATTGCAACCACACACACTCTCTGGGAAGACTTTTACGTCTACTACCTGCCTATGGGGCGCATGATACCGGTAAAGCTCATACGCAAGGGCGTAAAGCGGCTGTACAAAAAGTTCTATGCGCTCATAAACGTCTCCGAGAAAGCCCATGACTACTTCAAGGAGCCGTTCCTGCTGCCGAATACGCCTTCCGCAATCATTCCGAACGCGCTCGACAGCGAAAGCTTTATGCAAAAAGAGCTGTCTCCGCAAGACCTTGCGTCAATGCGCAAGCAGTGGGGCATACAGCCGGACGACATCGTACTGCTCTTCCTTGGCCGCGTGGTCGAAGAAAAGCGGGTTGAGGAGCTGCTTGAAGTCTGCATGAGAGTCATCAACAAGGACAGCAAGATAAAGGTGCTCTTTGTAGGCGCGGGCGGAGCCGTACAGGATTTGGAGAAAAAAAGCCGCGAAGTCTCAGACAGAATCATCTTCACCGGCTATATACCGTGGACAAAAGTACACTACTATTACGGCATTGCAGACATCTTTATCACGGCATCCCTCTCAGAAATGCACTCCATGACGGTACTGGAAGCCCTTATGTCGCACCTGCCGCTTGTGGCAAGAAAAGACTCCTCTTTCTCTGACACAATATACCACGGCGTGAACGGCTATCTGGCCGACACAGACGAAGAGATGGACGGATACTTGCTGGAACTGGTGCAAGACGCGCAGAAGCGCAAGGCGTTCGGCGAAAAGAGCTATGAGATTTCCAAGAACTTTACGCCCGGCGTATTCGGCAAGAGAACCATAGCATTCTACCAAAAAGTCCTTGAAAAATACCCGGATAAGCTTACTGACGAAGAGCTGCAGGCAGCGGTAGACGCTGCCTCAAACTAGCGCCTAGACCTCGGTTTCAAGCTTCTTGAGTTCCTGCGCGGCGATGGGGTCATCGGGGTCAATCTCAAGTACCGTCATAAAGTACTTGCGGGCCTCGGCTTCGTCCCCCTGCTTGAGACACAGATAGCCCAAGTTGCTGATGACCTTCGTATTGTCGGGGTCAAGGTTCAGCGCATCTATCAGGCTTTCCTGCGCACCTGAATAGTCCCCGGTCTCCATCTGGCAAATGGCAAGCTCATTAAAGGTGTCGGCATTCTCGTCGCCGCCCTCACATTCCTTTGCCTTCTCAAAGGCCTGCCTGGCATCCTCAAAGCGCTCCAAGCGGCGGAGTCCCCAGCCCAACATGAACCAGGCATTCCACACAGCAGGATTATCCTGTATAAAGCGGCGGATCTCAACCAGCCCCTTCTCTTCCTCGCCACTGGAAATCAACTCATAGGCGCGGTGGAAGCGGTCGTTCTCAAGATTCCTGTCCTTTATCTTTTCAAGAATCTCCTGCGCGCGCTTGAGCTTATACTCGCCGTTCTCGCCCAGCTCATCTTCTTTTACGTCCGCCATGAGCGCAGTATAGCTTTCAAAGCAGTTCTTCGCCTCAGAAAAGTTATGCTTCTTAAGATAGAAGAATCCCGCATTAAAGAACGCATCGGGTATTTCCGGGTCACTGTCCAGCGCGTCCTTGTAATACGCCTCAGCACTGGAATCATAGGCATCCGCATCGTCATACAGGGCATTCTTGCGGTAGCTGTCCGCCCTCTGGTCAAAGAAGAGCGCCATGTCAAGAATAATCGCCTTGTCTTCCGGGTCAAAGCCGTGCACCGCATCCCATATTTCTTCGGCAAGCTCCCAGTCTTCGTTGCGCGCCTTAAGGATAGCAGCTTCGGCAAGCTCCTTCTTTATGTCAGGACGCGCTTCCTTGAGAATCTTGCGGTAGTAATCCAGATTGGCATTCTCACGGTCATAGGCAAGCACCGTAAGGATTCCGGCAAGAACCTGCTCCTGGGTAAGTTCCTTCATGTCAAAGTTGCCGGGAGCTTCCTTGTCTTTCTTTTGCACCGGCAGCGGAATCTGCGGATCAATCTGCATTGCATGATGGGAGAGCGTAAAGCCCTCCGGAAGCTTTATGAAGTAAATCGAGTCAAGTGGATTGGAAGGGTTCATTATATCTCGTCAGTTCCTGTATCGGCAGGCTGCTTACCTGCATTTTCGTCCGCAACTACGTCAGAAGTCAAATTCTGCTTTCGTACAGAAGTAAGGTAGTTGTTGATATGAATCTTGTACGACAGCGGAAGAGTTTCCTCATAGTACTTAACGTTGGCAACAACCATATCCTTACGCCCCTGCACTTCGTTAGTGCCGGTAACGACACCCCTAAGCTGAATTATCTCATGCGGATCGTCAAATTCGAGCGAAATCTGCACGTCCTTGTCCATCAGGTACTGCGCAAGACCAAGAATAACAATCTTGGCACCGCCAAAAGAAAGGTCGCGCAAGATACAACGGCGCGGAACATTCTGCACGATTGCGACACACTCTTCTTTTGGAATACCCAGCTTGCGGCAACTGTCAGGAGTAATAGCGATTCTGTCTTCCTTACGGCGCAAAGAATTGTCGTTCGCCTCGATAAGAAGCCCCATCTTTTCTATCAAGTCATCCGGCGGACGCTGTGTATAGCTGAGCGCTACAATAACCAAATCCTTGCTGTTCATATAAGGCGTAATCTCCTTGACCTTACATGAAATAAAGAAACTTAACTGCTGACCGTCCGGCTTGTAAAAGCACAAGCGCAAGTTCATTGCCGGCGGATTCGGAGCGGACATCTTCTGATAAGCGCCGCCTTTTGTTCCAATTATGATTCTGGCAAGAGAAAATGACAGTGAATTAATTATACAGGGCCACTGACCGTCCGCGCACTTGATATAAATCTGCCGCGGATCCATGGCCAAAGTCTTGATTATATCCTTGGTAAAGATGACTTCGGTATCCTTGTATGTCTCATAGTATTTTGTCAACTGCTGAGCAATAATCATAGCCATATCTTCCATAATAGTTTATAAATCAATAATTGTAAAGTTCTATTGCGAATATTTATGAAAGATACTTACTTCACCGGCCTAAAATTCATGTTCAGCTTGAACTGACCCCCTAAATTAGGACACCCACGGAGGTGTAAAAATGGGGAAAG
>CAZKPZ010000181.1:0-3270 GCA_964554745.1 uncultured Treponema sp.
AAAAAGAAAATTAAGAAAAAACATTTTTTTTGTCCACTTTTATTGACTGGTACAAAATGCAAAAAAAAACTTAAAAATGTGTAAAATCAATAAAATTTATCAATAAAAATGTGTAAAAATTGCTCTAAAAATCTTTATTTTTGTGTAAAAACGGTATAATATTCTGGTATGTATAGAAAGGTATTGAATAAACTTGCAGAATGGAAATCGTCTTCTCGCAGAAAACCGCTTATTTTAAAGGGTGCGCGTCAGGTTGGAAAGACCTGGCTCATGAAAGAATTTGGTAAACAGAATTACGAAAAGACTTTTTATTTTTCTTTTGAAAATGACAGTGAGCTGCAAAAGATTTTTGCAACAAATAAAGATCCCTACAGAATAGTTTCGCTTTTAGGAACAATTAAAAACGATAAAATCGAAAAAGAAAAACACCTTATTATTTTTGATGAAATTCAGGAATGCCCAAATGCCCTTAATTCATTAAAATACTTTTGCGAAGATGCCAATGATTACCATGTAATAGCCGCCGGTAGCCTTCTTGGAACATTGCTGGCAGAGCCAATGAGTTATCCGGTTGGAAAAGTAAATCTTCTTAATGTTTATCCAATGGATTTTGAAGAATTCCTGGGGGCCGTAAATCCTCCTCTTTTAAAATATCTTGAAGAAACTCCACCGCAAGAAATCATTTCAATCCAACATACAAAACTTATAGAACAGTATCATAACTATCTTATAGTGGGAGGCCTTCCTGAATGTGTAGCAAGCTGGGCAGAAGATCAGAATTCAGGAACTGTTTTGCAGATTCAAAAAGAGCTTCTTTCTTTGTATGAAAATGATATAGCAAAATATAATAAAAAAATTGATGCGGGTCGCATTCTCCTTGTGTTTAAAAGTCTCGTAACTCAGCTTTCAAAAGAGAATGAAAAATTTATTTACGGTTGTGTAAAACAGGGTGCGCGTGCACGCGAATTTGAAGTGGCCATAGAATGGCTTGTAAGTGCAGGTCTTGTTCTTAGAATTTATGATGTAAGAAAGCCTGAACATCCACTAAAAGTATTCGAAGATTTTTCAAGCTTTAAGCTTTTCTTTTTTGATGTTGGTTTAGCAAAATGCGCAGCCCAGGTTGAGAATAAACAGATTGTACTGGATTCTGACTTTCAGTTCAAAGGTGCTCTTACAGAAAATTATTGTTTGCAACAGTTTCATGCAAATCTTGAAAATGACATTCATTATTATTCTCCTGCACAGAATTACGAAGTAGATTTTCTTTTGCAGAATGAAATGCAGATAATTCCTGTTGAATGTAAGGCAGGCGGAAATGTGACATCTGCAAGTTTTAAGCGCTACCGAAGAGAACAAAAGCCCGACCTTGCAATAAGATTCTCGCAACTGGAATACAAAGAACAGGAAGATATGATAAATGTTCCACTGTATTTGGCATGCAGAATAAATAAAATAAGTGACAAAAAATGAAACAAATAACCGTCAGCGGAGCAATCATTCTCCGCACAAATCCAGAAACTAACAGGAAAGAAATATTCGCAACTCAGCGCGGTTACGGCGACTACAAGGATGGCTGGGAATTCCCTGGCGGAAAGCTTGAACCAGGCGAAACTCCCCAGCAGTGCATTGAACGAGAAATCCGCGAGGAGCTTGCAACCGAGGTCCGCGCGGAACGCATTCTCGGCGTCGTAGAGTACGATTACCCAACCTTCCATCTGACCATGCATTGCATTTTGTGCACAATCGTTTCTGGCGAACTGAAGCTTCTGGAACACGAAGCGGCCCGCTGGCTTACCAAAGAAACACTGCGTTCTGTAGACTGGCTGCCTGCGGATTTGTTGATTCTGGATAGGATTGAGGAGATCCTGTAATTACATCTTCTTTCGCAACAACTGAAGAGTTCTTGCTTCAATGCTACGGATTTCTTCGCGAGTAAGATTGAAGTATGACCCAATCTCATCCAAGGTATGACTTCCATTTCCGTCCAGTCCGAAACGCATGGAAATGACATCTCGTTCCTGTTCAGGGAGTTTATTGAGAATTGTTTTCAACTGTTTCTGGAGAATATTGTAAGCCTCCTTTTCATTTGTTGGAGCAGGTTTTTCTTCCTCAGTTTTTTCAGAATGATTTTGATCTGAGTCTTTCTTTTCAGGTATAACGGTAGACTCTCCCAAGTCTGAGATAACTTCCAATCTCATATTACTAAAATGTTCCATTGCAGATGCTGCTTCAATATCAGAAATTACAACCACATTTTTTATATGGCAGATATCATTGATGAATGTTTTTACAATATGTCGGATTGCACTGACACAGATAATAATTGGTGTTGAATCTAGTTTTCCAGATATTTCTACATATTCTTTTGAAAAAGAGTCTATGAGTTCTCTATCGCTAATACAGAAATTAAAAATTTCATTTCCATTATCAAATAAATATTCAGATAATTTCTGATTAAGTCTTAAAACCTTTAGGCAATTATTTTCTATAAGCGGAGCTATTATATCAGGTGCTATGGAAAGACGAACCTTTTCATAAAGGTGGGGAAGGCCGTTTCTTGGAATCTTTTCTTCATCCGCAATGATCTCAAAGATTGGTATGATATTACGAATTGAGACTCTTTCTTTTAAGAGGGTTTGTAAAATTTCTTTCACCACTCTGTAAGAATCGTAACCATATTTATGTGCAATAATTTCACATAGAGCTTTATTGTCATTCAAAATTACTTCATCTAGTAAATCACTGACATATTGAGTTGTAATTACAGAAGGGAGATTATTTCTGATAATTTCTTCAAGGTGAGCTATTATAATCTTGCTGTATGGAGCAACTACATAACCATTTTTTTTTGCTTCCTCTTCTTTAGCAGATGAGATCCAAAGGGCAGGGGAGCCAAAGGCAGGTTCTGTAGTCGAACTTCCTTTCATTGTAGTTGTAACACTACCTGTATCAATAATTAGAATAGAATCCTTTTTGAGTGTATAACGAGCGACTTCACAATCAGATACCTTGATAACATATTCGAAAGGGAGAAGCTTCGAATTATCTTTCACTCTTACATGATGAATTGCTACACCATGTTTTTCAAAAATATTTTCACGGATTTCAACAATAGGTTTAAGAATGCTTTCAAGATGTTCTTCATCACAAAGAGCATATCCAAGTTCGAGAGTAAACAGATCTATCTTTCGGTATTTTTCCATAATTAATATCTCCTTGCTGCATGCAGCCATTTTTCTGTTTCATCATATTTGTTGAATCTAGGATTCC
>CAZKPZ010000181.1:3280-3519 GCA_964554745.1 uncultured Treponema sp.
CCCAGATTGTCTGCATATCATAAACATCAGGATTATTGGTCCATGGCTCTACATACACAAGAGAGTTATTTTCATATACGCCAACATACAGGTGATTAAGAGTCAGTGAATGATTACGTATGATGATGCAGTCATCAGCCTGTTCGGGGTAAATAGCATCCCAAATCATTTTGAAGCTGCAGGCATAATCAATGCAGTTGACCTTGCCATCGTGATTTACATCTTTTACATATTTCTGT
>CAZKPZ010000182.1:0-3505 GCA_964554745.1 uncultured Treponema sp.
TCAAGTTTGGTAGCAATATATTTTTGCCCGGAACATAAAGGTCCCGGGCAAAACGGACTAACTGGCTATACCCGCTTTAGATGCCAGCGGAACGCCGCGTATTCGCTCATCGGCACTGTGACCGGCAGACCGATTTCCGCAAGCGCATCTGCTGAATAAACAGCGCCGCTCTCTTCGTCGCGGTACAGGCAGCCGCATTCAAGTCCGCGTACGCTAATGTACACGTTCGGCATGTTGCCGTGTATGGCAAGCAGTACGCATGAAACGAGCGCCTCGCTCTTGTCTTCGGCAACAACAGCCCAGGCAGCCGTCCCGTCTGTAAGCGGATTGCTCAGGCGGTAATAGTCGCCGTTTTGAATCAGCGGAGCAAACTTGTGGAAGTCCTGCACTTGCTGCCTAATTTGCGCCTTGTCATCTTCAGAGATTTTAGACAGATTCAGCTCGTAGCCAAAAGTTCCTGCCATTGCGACAATGCCGCGCGTCTTCATAGGAGTTACGCGTCCTGTCTGGTGGTTCGGAACGATAGAAACGTGCGCTCCAACTGTGGAGACCGGGTAGCCGAACGACGTGCCGTACTGGATTGCGGTACGGTCGATTGCGTCTGTATTGTCGGAACACCAAATCTGCGGCGTGTAGTACATCATGCCGGCATCAAATCTTCCGCCGCCGCCGGAGCAGCCTTCAAACAAAATGTTCGGATAGCGCTTGGTGAGTTTTTCCGCAAGGGTATAAGTGCCGAGCACAAAGTCGTAGAGCACGGAGCCTTGGTTTTCTGCAGCGCAGGAATACACGTCGTTTATGCTGCGGTTAAAGTCCCACTTTACGTACTCTATGTTGGCGCTGTCAAGCACGGCGCACATCTGGTTAAAAACGGCATCCACGACTTCCGGGCGTGAATAGTCCAGCACCAGCTGATGGCGGCCGCGCACAGGCTTACGTCCCTTAAAGTTCAGCGCGTAGTCAGGATGGGCACGGTAAAGGTCAGAGTCTTCGTTTATCATCTCCGGCTCAAACCAAATGCCGAACTTCAAGCCCATCTTGTTCACGTTGTCAACAAGCTCCCTGAGGGAGCAGCCTATTTTCTTTTCGTTAATCGTCCAGTCGCCAAGACCAGACAAGTCGTTGTCGCGCTTGCCGAACCAACCGTCATCCATAACGAGCATCTCTATGCCCAGCTCCTTAGCCTGTTTTGCAAGCGTAAGAATGGAATCCTTTGAGATGTCAAAATAGTTCGCTTCCCAGCTGTTAATCAGAACAGGGCGCACGCTGTCGCGGAACTTGCCGCGGCAGATATGGCTGCGAATACACTTGTGCAGATTGCGTGAAAGCTTGCCCAAGCCCTCAGAAGAATAGGTCATTATGACTTCTGGCGCGTAGAAGGTCTGACCGGCCTTTACCGGGTATGAAAGCATTTCGTCCTGCAAGCCAAGCTGCACGCGTGTTGCGTTAGTCTGGTCTTTTTCCGCCTCGCCCTTAAAGCCGCCGGAATACACGAACTCAAGCGCCCAGCAGCTGCCGGCGCTTTCCGTCGCGTCGGACTTTGCGACAATCATAAGAGGACTATAGTGATGGCTTGAAGTTCCCCTGCGGCTGCCGATAACCTGCGCGGTATGTCCTATTGCAGAGCGCTCTACATTGCGCTCCATGGCATGGCGGCCGTGCAATTTTATAAAGTCGTAGTCGCCGCTTACAAAATCAAGACAGGCCGACTGCAATTTTTCTATGCAGAATGTCTCGCTGCCGCAGTTCTTTACGGCAACACTACGCGTGATTATGTCAAGCTCCGGCAGAAGGCCGTACAGCAAGGACACTTCTATCTTTGAGACAACATCTTCCAGAACGATTTCAAGCGTCTCGGCCTTGTCCGCCTTGGCGTCTTCTGAATATACGGCAGGAAGCCCCGGCAGGGCATATTTGCCCTTGCTGATTTTATAGCTCTTGTAGCGCAGGTCCAAGCCCCAAGAAGAATCCGCATACTTTACGTCAAATGCAGGGCTTCTGAAATCTCCGTTGCCGCGCACAGGGAATTCCTGCGGCAAGGTATCCAGCGAATACGCCCTGTTCCCCTCGACATCATACGGATTTGGAGAAAAGCCGCGGTCTGCATAAAGCAGCTGATAGTCCATTATTCCGGCAGCTTTCTTTCCGTAATACAAATGCAGCAAAAAGCCGTACTTGTCCGCAATCATCTGATATGTTGAATTCTTTGTCTGAAGAGTAAAGACGTTGTTTTCCGCAGTAATACCAGTGTTCTTGAGTTCCATGCAAACCCCCGCTTAGATTATATATTCCTAAGTCTAACACGTATTTGCTTTATTAGAATGGGGAGACACTTTCAATTTTATACCATTTTGGCTTTTTATGAGCTAAAATGTAATACAAGATTACAAAATGGTATATAAGACATAAAAAAACAGACGGAGACTTTTTGCCTACCGTTCTTCGTGTAAAGCACACGTACCGCCGTAACTTTCTGCCATACGCTGCCAGTGCTCCATGCGCCGGGACAGTTCTGCACGGCTCTCCTCATCATCGCGGAAAGCAATAAGTTCCCAGTCCATTTCAGTAAGCGCCTGCTCAAATTCAGTTAGCTTTTGATACGGAACTGAAATCATACGTAAGCCTTCGGGATAGATGTGACGCCGTTTTAGTCCGTGATAAAAGCCTGTAGTAATATGATTTACCTTGCCGCTTATTACCGGGTATGCATACATCCATGCACAACTCATAACCGGGGATGACTTGCTTTCCCATAAATCGCCTGAAATATAAGAGGTAGCGCGCATAATTATGTCTGCCTGCGGAAGAGACGCAACAAACACTAGCAAATCCGGATTAAACGCGCACTGCTCTAAAGGAGAAAACTCCACATAGTTTACGGTATGCCGCTCTATCACCGGAAGATTCTGATACAGCGCACGGCAGGCAGCAGGAGTGCGGTAGCATCCAAAATCATATCCAGCCTGCCCCGATGCCGTAACTGGCGACTTATCAGTCATTCCCAGCGACACTTTGCCATAACACGCGTCGTCCTGCTCCGTTATATAAAAAGCCTTGCCGCCAACCTGCGCCTCATGCACAAATTGACAAAAAGCGACAGGAGAACCGCTCCAGTGTTCCACCCCCTGCGGTTGTTCAAAACACAGCCGCACCGCCACGGCAGGCAGTTCCAAACCCAATTTTGCAACAGCATTTTTTAAGTTTTCGCTTATCATAATACTATAAGTATATAGGCTCGGGGGAATAACTTCAACAAGTGCTTAAAGAGTCTATTTTAAGAAGCCGTATTCATAGACCAGGGGCTGCAGCTTTTCGGTTAAGGCTCTGTATGCGTTTTCAAAGGCTTCAAAGCTTACGGGAATGTTCTCGCCGCTTTCGTTCCAGGCCTTTAGTGCCATGCGGATTTGATACCAGCCTACATCTGTGCGGTTCAGTTTGTATGTGTCGCGAATCTGATGGTTAAAGTCAGTCTCAAAATACTTTTGCCAGATTTTGCGTCCCTCGT
>CAZKPZ010000183.1:0-3466 GCA_964554745.1 uncultured Treponema sp.
ATTTTGTATACGCTCAACCCTGCAGGCTATTACCCGATGGCTTCGATTATGGGGAGTTTCCAAGGCGGCGGCATACGCGGTAAAATCCAGCTGGGTTCAGCCTGGTGGTTCCTTGACCACATAGAGGGCATGAGGGAGCAGCTTAGGACGCTGGGCGCGCTGGGCATGATACCCGCATTTGTTGGAATGCTGACCGACAGCCGGAGCTTTTTGTCGTATCCGCGGCATGAGTATTTCCGCCGCATTCTGTGCAATCTGTTGGCTTCATGGGTTGAAGAGGGAATGTTCCCTGCCGACATGGAAAGCTTGAAGAAGATTGTAAGGGATATTTCTTTTGCAAATGCAAAGAGTTATTTTGAGCTATGATAAAATCATAAATTCTGATAAGGTGTTAGTATGACAGAGATAAATAAAAGAATTTCTGATATCGGTATTGTTCCGGTTATAAAGTTTTCAAACCCGGAGCGCGATGCCGTTCCGTTGGCACGCGCCCTTTGCGAGGGCGACGTTGGTGTGGCGGAAGTTACCTTCCGTGCGGCAGGGGCGGAAAAAGCCATTGCCCTTATGCTCAAAGAGCAGCCGCAGATGCTTGTAGGCGCGGGTACTGTTTTGACAAAGGAGCAGATTGACAAGACGATTGACGCGGGCGGAAAATTTGTTGTAAGCCCGGGCTTTGATGCTGAGCTTGTTGAATATGCCCAGAAAAAGGATATTCCAATATTCCCGGGCTGCTCGTCAGCGAGTGATTATCACGCAGCCTTTAAATTCGGGCTTGAAATCATAAAATTCTTTCCTGCTGAGCAGGAAGGCGGTCTTGCAAAGATAAAGGCGTTGTCAGCTCCGTTCCCTATGTTTAAGGTGATGCCGACAGGCGGAATCTCACTGAAGAACTTGGCTGAATACATAAGCTGCTCTGTGATTGCGGCATGCGGCGGTTCATTTATGGTAAAGGCAGACTTGATTGAAAGCCAGAACTGGGGCGAAGTGACGAGACTTTGCAAGGAAGCCCGAAAGATTATTTCGGACGTGAGAGGCGGGCATTCATAAAAACAAGCAAATGTTATCGTGTTTTGCGCTATAGGTTTTGCCAGTCTATCGCTTCTGATTTATAAAAGTATTCCCTGTCGTGTTCCCCAATTTCTCTTGCGACACGGCAGGGATTTCCGTATGCGACGACGTTTGGCGGTATGTCTTTGGTGACAATGCTGCCTGCGCCAATTACGGAGTTTTCTCCTATGGTAATTCCCGGTACAATAACAACTCCGCTTCCAATCCATACGTTGTCACCGATATGCACGGCTTTATTGTATTGCAGTGCCTTTGCACGCAGCTCCGGATTAAGGGGATGGTTTGCTGTGGCAATGGTTACGTTCGGACCGAACATCACTTTGTTTCCTATATAGATATTGCCGTCGTCTACCAGAGTAAGATTGAAATTTGCATAGCAGTTGTCACCCATAAATACGTGCTTGCCAGCCCAGTTTGCATGGAACGGCGGTTCAATGTAGCAGTTTTCGCCGATATGGCCGAACATCTTTTTCAGCAGTTCCTGCCGCTTTTGCATTTCTGAAGGTCTGGTCGCATTGAATTCGTACAGAGTTTCCCAATAGCTGCTCTGCTCGCTCATGATTTGGCTGTCGCCGGGGTTATATATTAGCCCCTTGTCCATTCGTTCTCTTTGTGTCATTTGCACTCCATTTATAGTAGGATAGCATGATATATGATATTTTGAAAGAAATTTTAATTGCGAATCGGAGATTTATCATTTATACTATTTTAATTATACTGCTGGCACAGCACTTTTATCTGTAAAAAATAGGAGAATATATATATGCCCGTAATGAAGTATCTTGAGCGTAACGCGGAGTTGTATGCGAACGAGGTTGCGCTTGTTGAGCTGAACCCGGAAGAACCTGATAAGCACCGCAGCACATGGAAGGAAGCTGAGCTTATTGAACCAAGCCGCTTTGAGCCGTTCCGCCGCGAGATTACTTGGAGCGTGTTCAATGAGAAGGCCAACCGCTTTGCGAATATGCTCTTGTCGAACGGTGTGAAAAAGGGCGAGAAAGTCGGCATCCTGATGTATAACTGCATTGAATGGCTGCCGATTTATTTTGGCGTGCTCAAGACCGGCGCAATTGCCGTGCCGTTCAACTTTCGCTATGATGCGGACGAGATTTTGTATTGCGCAGACCTTGCTGAGATTAACGTTCTTGTATTCGGACCAGAATTCATTTCTCGCGTGGAATCTAATGCCGAGCGCCTGAGCATGGGCAGACTGCTTATTTATGTTGGTGACAACTGCCCCGAATTCGCGGAGAACTACTATCAGCTTGTGTCGAATTGCTCAAGTTCCAATCCTGATATTGAGATTAGTGATGATGACTTTGGCGCGATTTATTTTTCTTCCGGTACAACTGGCTTTCCTAAGGCGATATTGCACAAGCACCTGTCGCTGGTTCAGGCTGCGGAGATGGAGCAGAAGCACCATTCAACAAGCCGCAGCGACAACTTCCTTTGTATTCCTCCGCTGTATCATACCGGCGCTAAGTTCCACTGGATGGGTTCTCTTGTCGCAGGGAGCAGGGCAGTTCTTTTAAAAGGAACGAAGCCCAAGACAATCCTTTCTGCAATGTCATCTGAGCACTGTACGATTGCATGGCTTTTGGTTCCTTGGGCGCAGGACATTCTGGATGCCCTTGACCGCGGCGATATACGCCTTGAGGACTACGAGCTTTCGCAGTGGCGGCTCATGCACATCGGCGCGCAGCCGGTGCCTCCGTCTTTAATAAAGCGCTGGAAGGCCTACTTCCCGAATCACCAGTACGACACGAACTACGGACTTTCAGAGTCTACAGGACCGGGCTGTGTGCACTTGGGCATTGAGAATATCGACAAGGTTGGGGCTATCGGTGTGCCCGGCTACCGCTGGGAATGCAAGATTGTGGACGAAAGCGGCAATCTCGTTAAGCAGGGGGATGTTGGGGAACTGTGCGTAAAAGGTCCCGGCGTGATGACCTGCTACTACAAGAACCCCGAGGCTACGGCGGAGACCTTAAAGGACGGCTGGCTCTACACCGGGGACATGGCCATGCAGGACAAAGACGGCTTCTATTTTCTTGTTGACCGCAAGAAAGACGTTATCGTCTCTGGCGGAGAGAATATCTATCCTGTGCAGATTGAGGACTTTATGCGCAAGTACGACAAGATAAAAGACGTTGCCGTAATCGGTCTGCCGGATCACCGGCTTGGAGAAAAAACAGCCGCTATTGTTGAAATAAAAGACGGCATGACGTGCACAAAAGAAGAGCTTGAAAAGTTCTGCACGCTGCTTCCGCGCTATAAGCGACCGAAAGAAATCATTTTTGACGAGATTCCACGCAATGCCACCGGCAAGATAGAAAAGCCAAAGCTCCGCAAGATGTACGGAGCTGACCAGCTTGTAGCACAGGAAAACAGGTCGTGA
>CAZKPZ010000184.1:0-3457 GCA_964554745.1 uncultured Treponema sp.
GAGGATTACCGATTACAATATCAAACCCGTTCCTGGTGCTTTCATTCGTTCGGTTAAATACATCATTAAACCAGGTATGCCATAAGAAGAACTGATTATTTTCGTGCAAATCAATTTTCTTTAACTTATTCAATACTTCTGTTCCAATCTGCCTTTCCTTCAGTAGCATTAATACATTTTCACTAATCTGTGCCCTAATTTTTGATTTTGCAATATTGTCATGAGGGATATAGAAACCATTTATGGCCTTTACAAGTTCGGCAATCATATCTTCATTGTCAAAAAGTGAGCCGCTCTTTGTAGTTAAATTGCTAAGGTCAGTATTTTCAAAACTTTCAAGAAGGCTGTTTCCCTGCATAATCTTGTAATCAAGGTTCGGAAGAGGTAATGGAGTTTCTTCATCGACGATGATTGCAAGCCAGAATCTTAATCGGGCAATATCAACAGCACCCTTTTCAATATCAACACCGTAAATGTTGTTTTTTACAATATGCTTCTTTAAGTCTGCCCTTGTTTTTCCCTCACCAGTCAAAAGTTGTGTACATGCCAGAAGCTCGTTAAGCATTCCCATTGGGAAAGCTCCTGATCCTACAGCAGGGTCACATATTTTTACATCAAGCAAAGCTTTTAAAACATCAGCTTTTTCTGCTTCATTCAGTGAGCAATTGTGATTTACTACAAAATCTCTGATTTTTTCTTCTGAAATCTTTGAATCAGTAAGAAGGTATGCAATTAAGCTCTCCCTGCACATGTATTGAACGATTTCTTTTGGAGTATAGAAAGCACCCTTGTCTTTATTATCTTCAAGAAGGTTTTCAAAGATTTTTCCCAGCATTTCCGGGTCAACACCAATCTCCATATCATCTGGGTCTGTTTCATCAATTGTAAAATTATACTGATTGAAGAAGTCAAGCAAATCTTGGAAATGCTCTTTCTTAAACTTTACTTTCTTTTTATCAAGCTCATCTTCTTCAAACAAACCTCCGTTGAGGTAAGGAATACGAATTTTTTTACCGTAAATATTACATACGGATTTTGGAGCAATTGCCTCATCTCCACGGTCATTATTCAAACTATTGAAAAATAAAGGTTCCAAAGCCTGCTCAAGAAAGTCTTTTTTTACATCTTCCGATGCATTTTGGAACAAATTATAGATAAAATTCTTGTCACCAGTTCCCCAAGCCTGTCCTGCTTCAACGCCAAGCCAGCCTTTTTTCTGCAAGAACTGAAGGAAAACCAAACGACCCATCATTTTCTTTACAAAGTCACGAACGGCTTTGTCATCGCCTCCAAAGACTTCCTTGAAAGCTCCATTTGCATTCTTTGTCTTTTCTTCAACAAATTTTCCGCCTTTTTTTACAAAGCGCTTTCCGCTGATGTACTCTACCAGGTCGGCATAGTGCTCACGGTATTTTTCAAAGAAGTCCTTGCTTAATGGTTCAACGCTGAATGCGTCAAGCATATTTTCATCTTTTATCACAGAAAGCCCCTGAAGGGTTTCAAATCTTTCGGCAATTGTTCTGCAGGAATGGTCAGCACCACACAAATAAGTATATCGTTTTGCATTGGTACTATTTTTCAATGTATCTCCGCGATTTACATAGCTGACACGCCATTCCTTTTTGCTGTCTGTAAAATGAAAAAAGATAATGGCATTTGAATCATTAGCCATTACTTTGCGTACACAATTCTGAATATTTACGCGACTTCTTTTTAGGGCAACAGAATCATTAAGTTCAACATCTGCAAATGTTACAGGAAAACCTCCTCGAACCTGAGCAAAAATCTTGAATGATTTTATCTGCTTTTTATCAACATCCGATAATTCCAGTTCGTCTGTAAGTGTTGTATCTTTTGCTTTTGCAAAAATTGGTTTTACAAGTTCGTTAAAAAGAACTTCCTTTCCTGGATAATCGCTTTCAAAAAGTGTACGTAAGTTTTCCATTTATTTCTCCAATTACTTTACAATAAACTCTATGGCAACATCTGCCTTTGTGTCAGCAGAATGAACTCTTGTAAATTTATAAAGGTAATCAATGTCACCTTCAATCTGAATTGTTCCCAGCCCGCTGTTCTGAAAATCCATTTCAAGAACCTTATGTATTAAACTAAAGTTCTTGTTTGTAATGCTTGTACAGATTTCATCCAGCTTATCAAACACGGAGTCTTCGAGTCCTTCAATATCATATAATGCCTGAATTTTCTTTGTAGCGGCGGAAATTTCCTTGGCTCCGGCTCTAAGTTTACTTCTCATTGAAAGCAATGCATTCTGCTTGTCTGCAGCATAACAGTTCAAAACAGCATCCTTGCAGTTTTTTACAAGCTCTTCTGTTGTCTCTACTGACTCATTTTCTGACAAAGGTTTTATTGTCTCAAAGAATTCAAGCTGACTTACTTTTGTTGAAGTTCCATCTTCATTTGTAATATACAAAAGTGAGTGCACTAAATTATCCGCTTCATCCAATTCATGAAGACTTGCAAAACTCTGTTTTTTTTCAGCTCCAATCGTAGAAACGACGTTTGTAGTTATATTTGCAAGCTCATCATACTTTTCTGCATTATTTTCTTTAAAACTGCGAAGCTCTGAAATAAATGGCATGATTGGCGTTTCCGAATCCTCTACCTCGTCATGCACAACTTTATCAAAGTGTTTTACTTCCTCATCGCTTGAATATATCTGACTATCTTCACCGAACAATTCATGGAATGCCTGAAGTTTTACATATGTACGATTTTTCAGATTAATTTGGTTGTCACCCAATGTTGAGGGATAGAAGTTATAGTTCCAAATCTTTTTGGCATCTGTACCAATACGGTTTATACGACCAAGACGCTGCATCAAACGCGTAGCATTCCAAGGAGAATCGTAGTTCAAGATAGAATTAGAACGATGCAAGTTGACCCCTTCCGCAAGAACATCTGTTGTAATAAGAATCTGATAATCATCTCTCTTTGTTCCTTTGAAATTGGCATCGAAGTTAGCTGCGATTACTTCTTTCATATCATCACGATTCTTTGCTGTAATTGATAATACATTACATCCTTCTATCGGCATTTCTTCAAGTTTCTGAACCAAAGCTTTTTGTGTGGCTATACATTCTGTAAAAATTACCAGTTTCCGGTGTTTGTTTCGTGAAGTATTCAAGAACTGGCTGGCTGTATTAAAGATGAATGTACTCATCTTAGGGTCAGAATTCTGAACATCCCATTTTGAACAGAGATCATCTATGAGCTTCAAATCATTATTTAATTTTTCAATATAGTCATCAAGGAAGTCTTTTCTCTTATATTCCTGGTTTGCACCTTCATTCTCATCATTAGAATGCTTTTTGTTGGCCTTTTTAGCTTTAGAGGCAATGACATTCAAACATTGGTCAAAGCCGCCATTCTTTTCAATGGCTTCATCGCTCAATTCCTTGTTTACATCAACATCAGGGCAAATAAAAATACGGTCTGC
>CAZKPZ010000185.1:0-3407 GCA_964554745.1 uncultured Treponema sp.
GCAGAAGAGCGGGCTTTTTCCGTTCAACGTCAGAAATCGGCTGGCCGTCTTTTGCCGCAAGCTTCAAAAGCTTGTCATCGTCCAAGTCCTTGCACATATCATGGGCAATGCCGGCGAGATATCCCTTTTCTTTCTCAACCCCGAACATAGAGCACATAATTTCAGCAGTAGCCGCGACCCTGACGCTATGTTCCCAACGCTCTTTCTTTTCTGCCTTTTGAGCTGTCTCGCTCACTTTGTCAATCAAGTCCTTAGTTATTTCCATGCGTATAAAGCCCCTTATCTATAATATAACGGAAAACTGTTGGAGGAACAAGGTATCTAAAGCCATGTCCTCCGGCGACACGGGCACGTATATCAGTGGAACTGAGCGGCAGCACAGCATTTTTAAGTCTTGACGCAGCAAAAAAGAGCGGGTCGGAACCGCTGTCGTAGTCCAGATTGGCCGAAAACTCAGCTTTTGCATACTCCCCACGGGGTTTATTTGCATGTGAAGCGCTTTCTTGAGTATACGGTCGGTTCGCCAGAATCAAATTACACTTTTGGGAAAGTGCCTGTGCGTTTTTCCAAAGATGAAATCCCGGCAAAAGGTCGTCGCCCATAATGAGGCCTATCTTATCATGCAGCTGCCCATTGTATTTCTCTTCAAGAAAACAGACTGTATCCCAGGTATACGAAACGCCCTCCCTCTCAATCTCGCAAGGCTCCGCTTCAAAGCGAGAATCGCACTCACATGCCAGGCGCACCATCTCAAGGCGCTCTTCCGCGGAAACAACATCCTGAGCATCTTTATGAGGCGCTTTATATGTTGGAACAAACAGAACCTTGTCATAGCCCAAGGAAGAGCAGACTTCATCCGCCAGGGCAAGATGACCGATATGAATCGGGTTAAAGCTTCCGCCTAAAATAGCAATCTTCATTGTACCCTGTCATGACTCCGAACCGGGAAACTGCTCTCCCATGCTTTCGTCCACAGAGCGAGTTTCCAAGAAAGAACTGTGCTTTTCGCCGCCGTCAGAACCGTCGCCCGCATGATTTTTTCCGGGAGCATGAGTGCGTTCCATCTTTTCAACAAGATCAATTATCGTTTTCCGCGCATTACCGATGTTCTCACGAGCCATAACAGAAACAGGAATCACAGGAACATCAGGAGAGACTGAGGCAATTACGTCCCTCACCTGCATAGCGCGCTCTTTTGCCCCTTCTACGTCAATCTTGTTGCAAAGAACGATTCTCGGCTTTTCAGCCAAACCACCGCCGTATTTTTCAAGCTCATCCACCAACGACTGATACGCATTAAGACAAGAGTCGTCAGAGCAGTCAATCATAAAAAGCAGCCCGGCCGTACGCGAAATATGCTTTAGGAATCTTGTTCCAAGCCCCGCGCCTTCTGACGCGCCCTCGATTATTCCCGGTATGTCGGCAATGATAATGTCATTATTCTCGTCAACATGCAGGACACCGAGATTAGGAACCTTTGTTGTGAACGGATACGGCGCAATCTTAGGGCGGGCATTCGTAAACAAGTCAAGAAGGCTGGATTTTCCGGCATTAGGGAAGCCTACAAGACCGATGTCAGCCATAATAGAAAGCTCCACCTTCAAGACTTTCTCTTCCCCCGGCGTACCCTTGTGAGCATAGCGCGGCGCCTGGTTCGTACTGCTCTTAAAGTGCACATTGCCCCATCCGCCTTTTCCGCCTTTTAAGAATAAAAGAGTAGTTCCCTCATCGTCATCCTTAAAGTCATGAATCAGCTCGTTAGTCTCGGCATCACGCAGAATTGTTCCCGGAGGAACAGGAATCACAACGTCCTCACCGTCTTTGCCGTATTTATTCCAGCCCATGCCGTCGCCGCCGTTCTTTGCCTTAAAAATCGGATGAAAACGTAAATGCACCAGCGTGCGGAGATTGCGCTTTACACAAAAAACAACGTCGCCACCTCTGCCGCCGTCACCGCCGTTAGGGCCGCCGTTAGGAATATACTTTTCCCGGCGGAAAGAGATACAGCCGTTTCCGCCTTTGCCAGAAACAACACGTATAATGGCCTCATCTGCAAAATCTATCATAAAGATGTCCTTACAAAAAAAATGCCCGGCCTGGACCAATCCAAGCTGGGCATTCAGATAACGTAATAAAGAAGTGTACTACTTATGCCTTGGCAGGAACAAGCTTAGGCTCGTTTCTTCCGATATAAATAGACTCAACAGCCATCGGCTCTACAGAAGCAATCTTACGTCCCTTTCTTTCGCCGAAGACAACCTTACCGTCAACTGCGGCAAAAAGGCTGTCATCACCAGCTCTTCTCACATTATCGCCGGGATGGATTGGAGTCCCGCGCTGCTTTACAATGATTGAACCGGCTGTAACCAACTGTCCGCCATAAGCCTTAACGCCCAAGTGCTTCGGGTTTGAATCGCGGCCGTTCTTTGCACCGCTACCGCCTTTGCTACGTCCCATATTAATCCTCCGCCGGTAAAACCGGACTTATAATCTAAAAAAAATATACAACCCTAACTTTGCCGGCTTTCTGCAAACCGGATACAATCAGGATATTCATCACTCAAGGAAGTTATCCCTTTCCTGACAAAATCCGCAATGCAAACCAAGCGCTCCTTGCTTGCACTGCCGATGCTCTCCACACGGAAGCAAAGCCTGCCGCGCGTAGAAACATCTTTTGTAAGTTTTACGCCAGCCGTTTCTTCAAGCACCTGTAACGCAGTGCGAAGAAGCGCAGTTTCAGCAGAACAAACTATGTCTTTACCTTTCTTCAAGAAACCTGCATGTCCAGAGGCTTTTATCTCCCGGACACACCCGTCGTCTGAACAAACCAAAAGCACATCAGTCATACCGAAACTGTTCCACAAACCGTACTAAACGGCTTATGCAATTTAGGCTACTACGATATCCTTTACCTTTACATCAGTAAAGCTTTCGCGGTGTCCGTGCAAGCGGTGATAGTCCTTCTTTGACTTGTACTTGAAAACCAAAACTTTCTTGTCTCTGAAAGTATTGCCGACTTCTACAGTTACCTTTGCACCGGCAACATAAGGAGTTCCTACAGAAACCTTATCACCGTCACTTACCAAAAGAACCTTGTCAATTGTAACTGTATCGCCTTCTTTGGCATCGTTGATTTTAGCGAATGTGAGGACAGCGTCCTTTTCCACTTTGTACTGGTTGCCGTTATATTCAACAATAGCGTACATTATTAACCTCTGAAAATCATATTTGCCATGACAGGTAGCGGATCTGTCACAAGCCTGAACATATAGTGTGCTGTAGTTTATCAAATTTTTCTATAATAAGTCAAGGGAATCGGCCGAATTTCTCGTAATCTTCCTTCGGTAGTAACCAAGACGAATAATGATACAGGCTCATGCAGCATAAGAGTTGTTTTATAAAAAAAA
>CAZKPZ010000186.1:0-3385 GCA_964554745.1 uncultured Treponema sp.
GAACGTTAATGTACGGCAATGGAAGTTTCAATTCACGCCCCCGTGAGGGAGCGACGGGGAAAGCACTAGGACAGTCAGCAGGAGGTATCTGTTTCAATTCACGCCCCCGTGAGGGAGCGACAATATACACTCTAACTCATTATCAAATAAAAAGATAGTCCCCATTTTCCGCGAACCCTCTTTTGGAAGAAAGCCTTTAAAGTACAATTCATTATAATACAATAAATTAAATAAAGAGAAAATATCCGTCAGCTTTAGGTTCGCACCTTAAAATTCTTAACAATTAAACAATCAGAACACCTTGCGGATTAACAGGCTCTTTTTGACCTACGTGCTCGACTTTGCGCTCCCAATTAGCACCAAGTGAATAAAAACGTAGACTGTCATATTTAGTGTTTATCTCGTTCAAAAGTTTTGTCTTCAGTTCAACCCATTGCGCAGGTTCAACCAGACACTCAAAAACTGAATACTGAACGCGTTGCCCGTAGTTTTCAAGAATCTTAGCGACATGGCGCAAACGTTTTTCACCTTTTTCATCGCGAGCCACATCGTAACTTACAAGCATCATCATAAAACAGCTCCCTCGCAATCATAGGACTTACACAAATTTTCAAGTTTTGTAAAATCAACAACGATTTTTAATATATGTTCCAAAGTCTTATCATTAGAAAACTTTTTCCTATAAAGATTCTTTGCAGTTTTTTCAATTTTCTCCCTGTTTTCCTTGCAAAAATTATATTCGGCAAGCATAAGCATTTTATAGCTGAAATCACCTTCCTCATTAATGGAATACGGTTTTACTTGGGAAAGCGGAACTGGCAGCATACAATTAAAACGTAATGTTCCATACAACTTTTCTTTATTCTTCATGTATATCGTTGTAAGAGAATTCTTTTTAATCTTTCCGCTTGCATAGTCCTTTTCTTTCGGAGAAGACATAGGAACAAAATATTTGAACCCATTAAGCTCCGTTAAGATGCCAACGTATTTTCTGTGATAGGTTCGTTCGGACACCTTGTTGGACATTACATGCGAATCAACTTCCATTGCCTTTGAGATGTATTCATCACTTAAAATGAAGAATATTTTATCTTCCGCCACTTTTGTAGCTCCATAAAAAAAGGCGACCACAAAGTCGCCTATTAAGTTCTCCTGTTAGGGTCGGAGCGTACCCAGTTTAAGTTTTCCGCTTAGAGTCGGAACGTACTCAGTTTAAGTTTTCCACTTAGGGCAGGAAAGCTCCCAAAACAAAGTGTACTCTATTTTATTTTGAAAGTCAAGGTTTATGTCAAGTTTTCTTAAAGTTGAAGGCCTAAGCCAGAACCTCATAAAGTTTTTGAAAGTTCACAAATTATTTGCCCTAATGCAATCAGAGGATTATACTGCTTGCGAGCGACTCCTTGAAGAGTTTGATGATATGCACATAGGAAACGGATTTTTTATAACAAAGTCCGACATAATATTTTTGAAAATGCTGTTCAACAAGTTTAAAAGCTTCTATTATTACAAAACTGGTGACTACGGCAAGATGAACAATTCCCTTGCCATTTACAAATGGCATAAATATCGCCCATTAAAAACTTCATATACTTATTCAGAAGATACAGACAAGTTTTTTGAAGAATTCAAAAGCGATTTTTATTTTGCCATACTCCAGCACAATTTTAAACTTTAAGGCTCTTGTAAAAGCTTATGTGATTAGGCATCGGCTCAAAGCCGTTTTTAATATAAAAACCATACGCTGGCTTATCGCGCTCTGTGCAAAGATAGATTCCGTTCATTCCCTGCTTTTTAATTTCATCTTCAATCAGCTTAAGAAAGCAGCTCCCGATTCCCCTGCCCTGCATTTTTGCAGACACGCAGAATTCTTCTATTACATATTCAGTTCCGCCCCACCAATGGCGGATGCAGCCGAACGCAAGCGCAATCATCTCGCTTCCATTATAAAGGGCGTAAGTCAAGGAATTCCAGCAACCGGCAATGTCCTTTATGTATGCCATAAGCTGTTTGCTGTCGCTCCAGTCATCGTTCCACGGCGGACTTGAAAACACATCGCGGTAGAACACTGCCATTTGCTCAAAATACTCTTCGCCAAGCTGTTTGAATGTATAGTTATCCATCAGGTGAAATCTCCACATTCATTCTTACATATTCTGCTCAGTCTTCGCAATCAAATATCGCTTTGCTTTCTATGTATTGTCCGAAATTCTCTTTCCATTTTATGTGGATTTCAGATGCGTCAAAGATTGAAAGAGAATTCTTTTCCATTTCGATAACAATCATCAGATTGTAGCGGTTGTCACGCGGAATACAATTTCTGTATATATGCAATCCTGTAATACCCTCAAGTTGTTTCACTGGAGCAAAATGCTCCAGAACTCTCTGATACATTTCATCCAAGTTTAAAACTTTGTCATTGAATTTTACGATAATATGATGTTTCATATTTAAAATATAAGCATTTCTTTTATGCCTTTGTCAATAACTACTCTGCGTGACATTTCAGAAAGCCACACAAAAGCAAATGCTTTTTTTTCATAAAACTTAATCCGCATTTTCAAACGAGTTGAACCAAGCCCGCTCTCCAAACGATTTCTTTGAAGGCGCTCTGATATCATCTGCGACTACACCTATCGGCAAAAAGCATACCAAATCATATCCTTTGGGCACATTCAGAATCTCTTCCATCTTATGGTTGATTCCGTCATCATCCGTTATGTGGCCTTCATACCAGCAGCTCTGGTAGCCCAGTTCAACTATGGCAAGCAGCATATTCTCGATGGCGGCAGAATAATCCTGCACCGCAAAACACCTGTTCCGATACGCATTTATTCTTTGCGTCAGAACACATATCGCTGCCGGAGCGGTCTCTGCCACAGGTGGGTCGATGACGCTTTTCAGCTTGCCAAGTGTCCCCGAATCGTCTACTGCAATAAAATAAGTTGTCTGCTTGTTGCAGCCGGACGGGGCATCGATTCCTGCCTGCATTATTGTTTTCAGGTCTTCGCGAGGAACTTTTGTGTCCTTGAATTTTCCTCTGTAGCTGTGCCTGTTTTTGATTGCCTCAAGTGTGTTCATAATTCAATCCTTCTCATAAAAAACAATATCCATGCGCTCGTTGATGTGCTCCATTTTCCCGCTCTGATGGTAGCCAAGCTTCTCATAAAGATGGAGATTCCCCTTCTCCTGAAATATAGTATCAAGGCACCAGTTGTCAGAGCCATGCATCCGCTCGGCCTCCACTATCGCCTTTTGCGCATAGCCTTTATTTCTGAATTGCGGCATTATCCATAAGGGCGAGATTCTTTTGCGGCTTCCGTCTTTCTTGTCCACAATCCGCATCGCGCCGACTTTTACTGAATCCGCGACAATAAAATAATAACTT
>CAZKPZ010000187.1:0-1325 GCA_964554745.1 uncultured Treponema sp.
CTCAGTGATAGCCGTCCATAACGGGCGGCTATTTTTTCATGTTTTTCCAAATTTATGTCGTCAAATGTTGGCATTGAGAAAGCTTTTATCTCATCTTCGTTGTCGCCCCAAATGTCGTAAAAAATAGAACTTTCTTCATCTGTCAGTTCATATCCTTTCTCTTTTGAAGTTTCTCTCCACGACTTAAGGGCAGCTGGCATACAACTTGCCATTTGCCTTTGCCGGGCGATAAGTCTGAAAATGCTCAATGTGTCGTTGTCGTTTTTTTTGCTTTTTAAAAATGCTGTCACTCGAGCATAAAATTCTTTCTCGGTATCAGACAAACGAAAATCTATAGTCATCGCTTTCCGTTCCGTTCTATCTTCCATCACATCTCTTTTTCGAGTTCTTGTGACAAAATTGTTGTAAAAATATTTTTCTTTTAATTTCTGAACAGTCTCAACCCGCTTTGAGACGGATTGCAAAATATTTTCAAAATTTTGTTTTATCGAAATTAAATCTTCATCAGCTGAAAAAATATCTTCACTTAATGTTTCTTCAAGTTTTTTACTTATGATTTTCTTGTCCGAATTTGAATCGATGGCATTTGTCAATTGAACGAGCGGTATATTTTCTTTCAATTGCATATCGAAAGGGATCTTGTTGTAAAAGTCTTCTGGTGAAAGAAGATTGAGCAAATTAAATAAATTATCCGAACCAGTTTGTATTGGAGTTGCCGAAAGCAAAAGAAGGTTGTTGGAAGTGTCTCTCAATAGCGCACCTGTTTTAAAACTTTTAGTTCCGCTGTTTCGCATATTATGCGCTTCATCGATTATCACCAAGTCAAAAATTTTGTTATTGTCGATGTTGTCCTCAAGCAAATCTTTCACTTTTGAAGAAATTCTCAACCCCTCCAAACTGATTATCAAGGAAAAACTTTCTTTGATAGGATTACTCAGAGCATATTCTATGTGCTGCAACAAAGTGTCTCCCTTGTTTTGATTTTGGGCTGAAACAATTTGTGCATCAATGTTAAAAAATTTTTTTAAGTCACTCTGCCACTTGAAACTAAGAACCGATGGTACAACAATTAGAAGTCGCTTTGCGTTGCTTCGAGTTTTCAGTTCCTCCCAAATGTACATTGACTCGATTGTTTTTCCAAGACCAACCTCATCGGCGATGAGAAGTCGATTTGTATATGACTCCAAGAATTTTATGACAGGAATGAATTGGTGAGCCATGAATTTCGTAGAACTATTGTTCATCGAATAAAAAATATTCGTGAGTTCTCCTGTTAACCTATATCGGTAAATTGTCCTTCTGAAATCCTTTATTCCCTGAAATTT
>CAZKPZ010000187.1:1336-3372 GCA_964554745.1 uncultured Treponema sp.
CTTGGAGGTAATCGAACATATTTTGAGTTTCTTTTATCAACTCAAGGTTTTCTTCTGGAATAAAGGGAGATTGGCCTGCATTAAATCTTACCTGCCAACGATTTCCATGGACTTGACCAGTAATAACCCCAACAGAATTGTCATAATCGTATCTGACTTTATCATCTTTTTGAAAAGGCATGGCTTATAAAACCCCTTAATTCTTTTATTATAGTAGGCTTGTTCATAAAAAACAAGCCTACTATATATTTAGATTTACCTAATCATCTCATGGTAATCCTGCAAGCTCTTTACTCCGCCCTTACCAGTCTTCACCGCCTCTATACCTTTTACCGCAGCAACCGCTCCAGCCAGCGTGGTAATATACGGCACCTTGTACTTCAAGCAAGCCTTGCGGATAGTCTTCCTGTCCTCGTGGTAGTTTCTCTTTGCTTTCGGTGTGTTGATTACCAAACAAACGTCCTTGTTCATAATAAGGTCAACTACGTCAGGGCGGCCGCCACCAATCTTGTTTACGGTCTGGCACTTGATACCGTTCGCCGTGTAGAAGTCCGCAGTTCGTCGCTTCGCTAACGAGTTTTGCATTCGATTCATAAAAATCGGATTGCAAAACTCGCCTTTGTTCCAACAAGCGTGAATCCAAGCCCTGCCAAAGTCTTACCAATTGCGAGCGCCTGGTCTTTCTGGCTTTCCTTGTTGCTCAAAGAAATCAACACCTTCTTATTCTCCCACGCTTCCGTTGCGTGTGAAAGCTCGCTGCTTTTAGATGGGGGAAGCCTCCCCCTCGCTCCCAAGCCAAGTCGCTCCACGAATGCCGACAGCAAGCTGCCGCCATTCTCTCTGAAATAGTCAATATTAGTGCAGTCCCCAAACACCCCTTAAATCAAGCAGCCAGTGGCTGACTTGTTTTTGCCAGCCTGTATTTTACAGGAGGCAGTCCTCCGTTCACAATACTGATTCTTACCGTGTTGTAGTAGGCAAAAACATATCTCCAGACTTCTTTCTTCACTTCTTCGACGGTCATCTTGATTGTGTCCATCTGGTAGACTTTTTCCTTTTTCAGTGTCGCGAAAAAGCTTTCCATCCGGCAGTTGTCGTAGCACTTCCCGACATCGCTCATGCTCTGGACTATGTTCAGCTCTCCCAAAGTATTCCTGTAGGACTTGCTCGTGTACTGACTTCCCGCGTCGCTGTGGCAGATTGTTCCGCCGTTTGGCCTCCTGTTCCTGTAAGCCTCCTTTATCGCCCTTATGCAGAGCTGTTTTTTCATGTTCGTGTCCATCGCCATGGCCACGATTTCTCCTCCGCAGCAGTCCATGACCGGCGCGATGTAGAGCTTTCCGTCCATGCAGTGGACTTCCGTGATGTCCGTCAGCCACTTCTTGTCCGATTGTTCCGCCGTGAAGTCCCGGTTGATTATATTGCAAGGTCTCTGGGCCTTTTTGTCCGCCTTTGTGAGGTCGTCCGGGCTTCTGCGGCTCTCGTGAAGCAGCGCATTGCCCTTTTCACCGTGGAATATGACTTTTTGATGCCCTTCCGGGCAAGCGCCAGCCGCATCCTTTCTACGCCGTAGTTGTGGTTGTCCGGGTGCTCGTCAAGGATTTTATAGATCTCGTCGAGCAGTTTTTGCACCGCGGTCTTCTTGCCCCTGTTTCTCTTCCACTTGTAGTAGCCCGTCTCGCTGACCGAAAGAACCTTGCAGTAATCCCTTACCGAATGTCCGCCCCGCTCTCCATGCCCTTCTTGAAGAGGACATAGGCGAAGACGTCACTCTTCCTCACTTCCTCCGGTCTAGCGCGAAAAAACCGATGGCATCCTTCAGTATTTCGTTCGCATTCCTTAGCTCCGCGTTTTCTTTCCGGAGTTCTTCCACCGTCCTTGGCTCGTCCGCCAAATCCTGTTTTTCTTTTTTTCTGCTCCTCTTCTTCCTCCAGTCAATCAGCATCGCGTAGTTTATCCCAAGTTGCTGCGCGGCTTTTTTACCCCGATTTCGTCCGAAAGCGTCATCGCCTCTTCCCTAAACTCTTTGCTGTACC
>CAZKPZ010000188.1:0-3282 GCA_964554745.1 uncultured Treponema sp.
CTGACTAATTATGTTATTATTATAACTAATCAGATTAGTTTTTGTCAATGGAAAGGAAAATCAATACAAGAAAAATTATTCTCTTTTTAACTGCTCCGTATATTCACAATATGGATAATTCTTGCAACCGCTGAACCAATGTCCATTCTTGCCTTTTCTTTTTACAAGAAAGCCACCGCAAGCAGGACATTTTTTAGGATTTTGCAAGATTGTCGCGTCTCTCAAAGTGTAATGGCAGCGAGGAAAGTTAGAGCAGCCAATAAAATATTTTCCGTCGTGTTGGACTTTTAAAAGATTTCCTGTCTTGCAAAGCGGACATTTTGTTTGAGCTTCCTTTTCTGAACGGCTTTTCTCTTGTCGTGAGGAAACAGACAGATTTAGATTCTTTTGGTTCTTCGAATTCTTTTAGAAATGGCGATGGATTTTTATTGTCGGTCAGAACAAAGGTTCTGTTTTTGGTACGTGTGATTGCAACATAAAAAAGGCGGCGTTCTTCGGCAAATTTAAAATCCTCTGCATTTGTCAAAACAAGATTCAAAACTTTGTCATCGGCAATCTGATTCGGAAATCCCAATTTGTCATTTTTGAAATTCAAGATGATTACATTGTCCGCCTCAAGTCCCTTTGACTTGTGAACCGAAAGAAAATCAATATCCAATTCGGGGAGTGGAATGTATTCCGGACATTCTTTTCTGTCCTTGTAGAAAGTTCTGAAAAGCCCTGTTTTCTTTGCAATCTCAATGTCATAATTAGTTCTGCATAAAAGCAAAATTGAAGAATTGATTCCAAAATCATCTACGATTTTTCTAATCATTAAATCCAATGTCTTTTTCGGCTCGTCATCAAAGCCCCAGAAAACAAGCGGATAGTCGAGGCTTTTGTCAGAACGTAAAGACTTTTTCAGTTGTAGAGGATTCCTAAGCACAAAACGGGAAGCCTCGTCTATCGACTGTTGGGAATTGCGGTAAGTTTTTTCAATTTTCAAGACTTTTGTGTAGCCGAAATATTTTTCAAAGTCAGTGAAAAGTGAGATATCGCTTCCTGCAAATCGGTAAATCGACTGCCAGTCATCGCCTACGCAGAAGACTTTTGCTCCAGTTCTATCAACAATTGCTTTTAAGAAATTAAAACGCGACTTTGAAATATCTTGGTATTCATCGACAATTACATATTTATACGGTGGAACTGAACCGCCAGACTGAACAAGTTCCGCCGCATTGTTTATCATATCCGAAAAATCAATCGAATTGTTTTTGACAAGGTGATTTTGATATTCAGTCAAAATGATTTTTATGATGTCGAGAAAAAGATTTGTTCGCTCACGCAAAAATTCGTTCGTTTCTTGAGAACAAGACCTTTGACGCAAAGTTTCAATTTCTTCTATTTTATAATTGTTCGATTTGAAAAGCGTTATGAATGTGCAACAGAGATTGATGAATTCTGAAAAATATTTATTGCTCTTGCTTGCATAAACTGTGTTGAAAATATCGGAAAAATCACGGTCCTTAAATTCAACTCCGTTTGAAATTAAAAGTTCTTCAAGTTTTTTCAGCAAAAGGCCTTCCGAACTGAGATGGGAATATGTTTCAATCAACTTTGTTACGTGCTCTTGATGAAAAGCACGTTTCCATTCAATCCCTTCGAGATACTTTTTTTCTTCAACTGGAGAAAGCCAGGGAAGCGTAGAATCTTTTGACACGCCGAAATGTTCAAGGTAAATGTTATAGTCTGTCAAATAAAAATCCGGGCGATATGATTTTCGCATCGGGTCATCGCTTTCAAAAGGATAGAGTTTTTCGTATTCGTAATTTACGCCGTGCATAAAAAGAAAATTTGCGATTTTCGTTTCCTCAATACTTTTTACCTGTTCATCGTTAAGCGTTTGTAAGGCTTTTGCTTTTTCTGCTCCCATCTGCCGAATATAGTTTTCCCTGTCGTATTTTGATTTCAGCGTTTCAAGGTCGGCAGTTTTTTCTTCTTCATAAAGTTCGCCTAAAGAAGAATAATCTTCCAGATTGTTAGGAATTTCCAAGAAGTAGGCAAAATATTCCGTCAGAGCCTTTACTAAATCGGGATGATTCAAAAGTTCATTTTCAAAAAAATTATGAACAAATTGATTCAGAGCATTCTCATCTGCAATTTCAGGTCTTTTTCCGTCGGTATTTTTGATTATATCAAGTCCAAGTTTGTGAAAGATTATCGCTTCAGCGGGGATTCCAAGTTTGTTTTGAATCCGCTCCGTCATTTCTTGTGCAGACTTTCTTGTAAACGAAATTAAAAGAATGTCTTTCGGATTTATGTTTTTTACTTCGCAAAGATATTTTACTTTTGCAGAAATAGTGAGCGTTTTTCCACTTCCTGCACCTGCAAGAACTAAGATTCTGTCTTCATCCGTGATGACGGCTTCACGTTGCTGGTCATCTAAAGATTTTCCGTCAATGTTTGAAAAGAGGCTGCCATATTTTCGTGATTCCGTCTGAATAAACCGATTGTTTGATGTTGAAACATAAAAGTTCTTTAGCAAGACGTTTGCGGCGTTTTATGGAGATGATGATGAGAATAATTGAGATTACAAGAACTGTGAAAATTATGAGATAAAGCATAAAAATTGCAATCTAAAACACAGAATCCTGCTCATCTTCTACAGATTGTGTATTTGTAAACGTATAATACAGAACAAGTATCCCCGTTCCATCAAAAGTTCCGCTAGCTGTTTTGCACTCTAATGCAACGTTCATAAGGTTGTCTGCCAAAGAGGAATTTGTCCCCCAGACAGCAGATAATTCTCGTGAGCCTTCTCTTAAAGTATAAAACCAATAGTCATCCTTCTGATATGAAGAATAAATATCTTTATCCACTTTATTGTTTATTTTTGCGTTACCGTAAGTTTTAGAGATCCTGTTCTTTACCGTATTAAATGCATTTTGCAGTTCTGTTCCATATTTGTTTGTCGTAATAGGTGACGATATAGCACGGATTTGATAAAGTCCAGATTTTTCATTCACATAGACAGCGTAGTATTCAAAAACAGGATGCCGCTTTACAGGTTTAATCATGTATATATCGTCGTCCACAAAAGACGGCTCTTCTTCACACTGTTCTGCTATTTCTTCAATGGTCATCCCCATTTTTAAGCCGAACGGAGCGGCAAAGAGCGCGAGTGGCAAAAGGGTGAAGAACAGAATCAAAATGTATCTTTTCATATCGGGCTTCCTCCTAAAACTTATTATCACACCTGTCCAATAAACTGACAGGCACTTTTTAAAAGTTAAGATCCTTGCT
>CAZKPZ010000189.1:0-1429 GCA_964554745.1 uncultured Treponema sp.
CGTTCCATCCGCAACAATTTTTCCGTCCGCAAGCACAATCGCCCTGTCGGTGAATTCAAGCATCAAGTTCATATCATGCGTAATCATCAGAATCGTGATTTTTTCCTGTTCATGAATCTTCTTTAGGAATTCCATGATATCAGTATAATGGCGATAATCCTGTCCGGCAGTAGGTTCGTCAAGAATCAAAATCTCTGGTTTCAGCACAAGAATCGAGGCTATCGTCACTCGTTTTTTCTGACCAAAACTCAATGCTCCTATCGGCCAATGCCTAAAAGGATAGAGTCCGCAGAGTTTTAGAACCTCATTCACCTGGCGTTCTGTTTCTTCAGCCGAAACATTTCGCACCCTTAAGCCCAGGGCGACTTCATCAAAAACCAGAGGCTTTGAAATCATCTGATTCGGATTCTGCATCACAAGACCAATACGTTCGCCTCTCTCCTTGATTGAGAATCTGCTGATATCATTTCCGTCAAGCAAAATTTTTCCACTGTCAGGATTAAAAAAGCCGCAGATTAAAGAAGACAGAGTGGATTTTCCGGCACCGTTTTTGCCTACAATGCTGAGCATCTCACCACGCTTTACTGTAAAGGAAATATCATCAAGAGTCTTGCGCTTCTGCCCGCCAGCATCATAAGAAAAGGCAAGATGCTCAATATCCAAGACGGTATTCTCTTCATTCATATCGCGTGCAAGATGGACTGTTCCGTACCAGTTCTTAATAGCCGGCAGATACGGTGCAAGATTCATCTGCTGCACATCAGAAGGTTTGCTTTCTGGCATAAGCTTGCAGCCAGCCTGCTTAAGTGCCGCAATATACAGCGGCTCGCGGATTCCTTCATTTCTGAGAATATCAGTACACAAAAGCTCATCCGGCTTCATGTCTGCAGCAATGCGCCCACCGCTCACCAAAACGATGCGGTCAACAGAGCGCCACAAAACATCCTCAAGACGGTGTTCTATGATAATGACTGTCTTCTTTTTTTCATTCCGCAACCGGTCAATCAGCTCAATTGTGCTCTTACCCGTAGCAGGATCAAGGTTCGCCAGCGGCTCATCAAACAAAAGAATATCCACATCATCGACCAGAACTCCAGCCATAGAAACTCTCTGTTTCTGACCTCCGCTCAGTGCCCCCGGAAACATTCGCATAAGTTCTGTAATACCGACTGTAGATGCAGCCTTATTCACCACATCAAGCATCTGATTGCGCGGCAACATGTCATTCTCAAGGGCAAACGCTATATCTTCCGCAACTGTAAGGCCTATAAACTGACCGTCCGTGTCCTGCAACACAGTGCCCACATGTTTTGACATTCCAAAGATCCCTGCTTCCGCAGGATTAAGCCCTGCAACCGTCAGCGTACCAGAAATATTCCCTGGATAACAGCAAGGAATCAGTGCATTAATACACTGAGCAAGCGTTGTC
>CAZKPZ010000189.1:1439-3256 GCA_964554745.1 uncultured Treponema sp.
AGAACCTGAAGCACCCGTTATCAGAACCTTCTCTCCGGGGAAAATATCAAGATTTATATCACGTAGCGTAGGCTCGACTTGAGTCCTATATTTGAATGAGAAATTTTTAAATGAAATAAGTGGTTCCATAAAAAATCAATGAAAAAAAACAGCCAGAGACAACAATAAAATAAGAGTCAAAAGTTCCGGCTGTACATTTTTATTTACTCATTCTCCGCTTTCAGAGACGAAGACGAAGTTTTTATACGGGAATAAACCAAAGCAAGCAAGCTGCCGAGTACCGCAACGACAATTATATTTGCAATAAAGGCCGCAAAACCCTGGGCGAACACCTTGTTTGCCGGTTCCTTGTAAATCAAAATGTCAAAAACAGGAGCACACACAATCCAAGCGACAGCATTTGCCAAAACTTGAACAACATTGAACAGGACACAAGCTTTTACCTTGAATCCGCCCTGCTCCACTGCATAGTTCTTTGCAAAAAGTCCAACCAAAAGACCGAACACACCGTCAGGAATAACCCAGCTCCACCAGACGCTTCCATAAAAAAGAGCATCACCTAGAGCATGTCCGATAAGACCAATCGCCAGACCGGCGACAGGACCGAACACAGCCGCAAAGAACGCAAGCACTGCAGAGCGTACCTGAAGCGCCGTATTAGGAATAAATCCCAAAGGAATCTGGACAGTCGTCAACGCCACAAAGAGGGCGGAACCGATGCCGATTGCGACAACCGTACGAATCAGCGTTTTTCCTGTTTTTTCCATAATAAACCTCGTATGTTCTCTCTTTTAGCCCAACAGGGCAAGAATATAATACATATCCGTAAAAGAGTTGTCAAGAAAACCGCTAGGGATTTCAAGCTACGCTGCATACAAGTTTTTCTGGAATCCCACAAAGACTTTGTTTATCTCGCCGATTGAGCCGAGTTCCGCCTTTGCGTCGTTGATTGTTCCGTACTTTAGTTTTATGAGTTCCGGCAGATTCTCCATGGAAAGCTCGCCGTAGCCCTGCTGAATATACTGCTGCAAAACGAAGTCCACGAAGGCAGTCTGCTGCTGATTCAAGGCCGCAACGATATCCGCTTTTACCAGAGCCACACGCTGCTCCCGTTCAATTGGTGTTGTGTTGTAGGCAAGATATTCCAGAACGTCAAGCAAGTCGCACTTGTCCATGTTCAAGAGGCTCTGCACCATGCGGATTTTCTCAAGTGGAAAGCCCTCCCGTTCAAGCTGGTCAAGGAGAGCCGTCCGCGTCTTTGGATTCTGCCACTGGGTGTGCAAGTCCTCATCGTCCTTAAAGAACAAAGGGAGCTTCCCGAAAAGGATTTTTATAAAGTCATTCAGCGAAATCAACTTGCCATCAAACATAAAACACTCTTCCCACGCAAAGCCGCCTTTCACTTTGATTTTCCGCTCAGGAGAAAGCTCTATTTCGATTATGTCTTTTGCAGGCTTTGGACAGGTGCATGGATTGTTTCCACAAACGGGGCAAGGCTTTGGCACGCACTGGCATGGCGAACAGCCGCACTTCGGGCAAACTTTCGGCGGTTTTGGGGGAATAGGCCCCGGAAGGGTTTCACCACAAGTGCAAGGCCAGTTACCACATTTAGGACAGACAGGCTCGCCGTCCCACTCCGGGTCGTAGAAATTCTGGTGTGCGCCAACAAAGTCATAAATCGTAAAATAATATTTGTCGTCAAAAAGCCTAGTGCCGCGCCCGATTATCTGCTTGAATTCAATCATGTTGTTCACCGGACGCATAAGCACGATGTTCCGAACGTTCTGAGCGTCAACACCGGTGGAAAGTTTTTGCGA
>CAZKPZ010000190.1:0-3182 GCA_964554745.1 uncultured Treponema sp.
TTGGTACAAAGGGTGCCTGGATTACAGAAGAACGCAAAAAGAAGTTTTTGATTCCAAGTAATCCTCTTGCCGCAAGTGTAATTGGTATAGCCTTCCGTAAAGAAAATGCAAATCAGATAAAAGACCTTGAAAGTTTTGCAAAGTTTTCTGGAAAACTCATTCCAATTTCTCCTCAGAGCGCACAGTTTTCTGTTATTCAGGACTTCAACGAAAAGCATCCTGCAAATCAGATTAAGCTTGTTCCTTCTGATGTTTTTGATATTGCTGATTCTTACCTCTGGGTACTCGAAGGCCGCTATGATGCATACTTTGTACTCAAACTTTCTTTTGAAAAGAATGTTTTGAAAGAAACAGGTCCATATCATCAGTTTGCAGATAAACTTGCTTATGTTCCATATAAAGGAATCCCAACATGGCCATTGTTCAACAAAAAAGAAACTGAACTTGCTGCTGCTTACGATAAGGCCGTGCAACAGTTGAAAGAAAATGGTACAATATCAGCACTGTCACAGAAATATTTTGGAGAAGACGTATTTAATTTTGTGACTGACTAAGGAGTACATACGGAATGAACAGACCATTTTCGCCAGTTCAAATCTGGAATAGTTTTCTGAAAATCATTCCGTATGCCGGTGTTACTTTTGGAGTTGTGCTTGGAACAATAATTCTGGGCACAGCTCTTGCAATTCTTTTATTTATCCAGAAAAAAAGTGAAAAACGTTTTGTTCGTATTCTTGCCGAAGGTTACATTAATGTAATCCGTTGTACCCCCAGTATCGTTCTTCTTTTTATTGTCTATTACGGAATTCCAAAAATTGCTCTCGGGCTTTTTGCCATAGACCTGAACTTTTCTTCAAAAATTACTTATGTAATTATTTCACTGGCACTCATTTATTCTGCCACTCTTTCTGAAATTATCCGTTCGGCTTATCTTGCACTGGGTAAAGCTCAGTATGAGGCGGCTATTTCAATCGGGCTGACACCTTTTCAGGCTGTGTGGCGCATTATGCTTCCGCAGGGGCTTGTGTACGCATTGCCAAATCTTGGAAATTCTTTGATTTCTCTTTTTAAGGAGGGTAGTCTTGCTTTTACAATCGGTTTGATTGATATGATGGGGGCGGGTAATCTTATAATTTCCCGAAACTACGGAGCTTATTCTCTTGAAACTTATCTTGCCCTTGCTGTTATTTATTGGGTGCTTACTCTTATTATAGAACAGATTTTTTTACGCCTCGAAAAACATTATGGCAGAGGCAGGGAGGAAAATCATGCAGCTTGATTTTTCATACCTTGCTAAAACCTTCTGGCTCTGTGTAAAAGCAATTCCAGTAACTCTTGAAATTACAATTGTGTCTTTGCTGCTTGCCGTCATTCCGGCTCTTTTGATTGCTTTATGCCGTATCCATCATGTAAAAGTCCTGGATCAGCTTGGACGAATATTTGTTTCTTTTATCCGCGGTACTCCAATGGTTCTGCAGATTCTGATTGTATACAGCATTATGCCAAGTCTCTTAAATTCTTTTGTAAAAAAAACGGGACTTTCTGTAAATGTTTTTGAATTGAACCCGATTATTTATGCCTTTGTCGTATTCGGCTTGAATTCTGCAGCAACATTAAGTGAAGTTTTCCGTTCTGCAATTTCTGCTGTTCCGCGTGGCCAGACCGAAGCGGCTTTGTGTGCAGGTCTTACTCCATTTCAGACCTTCAGAAGAATAGTTCTGCCACAGGCTGCTGTGTCTGCTCTTCCGAATCTCTGCAGTGTTACAGTTATTTTAATCAAAAATACTTCTCTTGCATTTATGATGACGGTAAAGGAAATTACAGCGGTGGCTAAAATCGAAGCTGCTTATGGCTATAATTACGTTGAATCCTACATTGATATTTTTATCATTTATATATTTGTATGTCTTGCTGTAGAATTAATATTTAAGAAAATAGAAAGACGGGTTGTGTTTGCGGGGGTGCGACGTGCTAAAACTATCTGACGTTCATAAGTCATTTGGAAAGGTAAAGGTTTTAAAAGGGATTTCGCTGAATGTAGAAAAAGGTTGTGTTACTGCAATCATTGGTCCTTCTGGTGCCGGCAAAACAACTCTTCTCCGCTGTATGAATTTTCTTGAAAAAGCTGATTCGGGTGAAATGGATTTTGATGATGAAAAACTAGACTTAAAGAAGGTTTCTAAAAAAACAGTTCTTTCAATCAGAAGAAAAACTGCCTTTGTCTTTCAGAATTATAATCTTTTTAGCAATAAAACAGCTCTTGAAAATGTAATGGAAGGTCTTGTAATTGCAAGAAAAATTCCAAAGCTACAGGCAAAAGATATTGCAATGAAGGCTCTGGAAAAAGTAGGGCTGAAGGACCGTGCAGATTTTTATCCTGTAAGTCTTTCAGGCGGTCAGCAGCAGCGTGTTGGAATTGCCCGTGCAATTGCAGTGAATCCGGAAGTAATTCTGTTTGATGAGCCAACATCAGCACTTGACCCGGAACTTACTGGTGAAGTACTTTCTGTAATTCGCACTCTGGCTGATGAAGGAACAACTATGGTAATTGTAACCCATGAAATGTCTTTTGCCAGAGAAATTGCAGAAGCCGCCGCTTGACCATAATAACAGATCGAGCCGAAAACCGTATTAAGACCTCTGGTGTATTTCTGGATTTCCAGCAGTGTTTTGGTATTCAGAGTAGCGTTGGTGCTGTTTAGTACTGTCCAATCGTCAAAATCACCTTTGCCGAGTGATTCATTCGAATAATCACGGGTGAAGGATAATTCCGACGAAGTCTTTTCACCCCAAGTGTTTGTAATTGCGCCCGCGCTGAGCTTGACAGTGCCGTTATATTTCATTGTCTCGGCAGTGAAGCCATTCGCCGGAACGGAAAGAATAAGAGTAGCAAGCGTGTCCCTATCAACCTTTACGGACTCAGCCTTTGCCTCTTCAAAATCATCGGCAAAGCTTACGGCGTCTGCCTTAATATTTTTGTCATAAGCGCCGCCGATTGCATAGAGCTTGAGCGTCAATTTGAGATTATCGCTGTCCTTTTCAACATAGTCGAAAACGGGATAGAAGTCTGCCTGACTGAGATCAACTTTTGTTTTATAATCTCCGACATTCATTGTCTTGCCGCTTACCTTATCGGCGAAGTCATTAGCGCTCTTTACCTTATCGGCTGAGAAGGTAACCTT
>CAZKPZ010000191.1:0-3141 GCA_964554745.1 uncultured Treponema sp.
TTATACACAACAATTTTAACGGAATAACGGCGTATCAGTGCAGTTTTGATGATTCCGACCTGTACAACACACGCTTTATAAAAGCCGTTTTGATAAATACTTCTATGGCTAACTGCAACCTCAAGAAGACGGTATTTTATAATTCCATGCGAAACGCGGTTTCATTCAAGATGTCTAACACACGCGAGGCTCTGACAGACCGGGAAAAAGGCGGACTCATGGGAGACATTGCGGAAAACCTGGATGACGGTCTTGAACGGGAGAGCAATTTGTGAAAATCTATTTTAATCTTAGCCTCGAAGAATTCACGAACTGCTATGTCATTGTAAACGATGACCCCGAAGTAAAGCAGGCGCTTATTATTGACCCCGGTAAAATCACCACGGAAATAATACGGCAGATTGAATGTGACAACTATAATCTGACCGGGGTTCTAATAACGCACAATCATGCGAACCACGTAAAGGGGCTTTCCACCCTTAGAAAGATTTACTCTCCGTATGTCTATGCGGCTGACTATGACGTAGGCGGAGCAAAGTCAATTGTCTTAAGGGGTAACGGCGAGCTTGAAATAGCAGGTCTTAGCGTGGAATACTTTTCTGTGCCCGGTCACAGCGCAGACAGCATGGTCTACAGAATAGGCAGCGTGCTGTTCACGGGAGACACCATTACGTCCGGCATTATAGGTGAGACAACCAGCAAGTACTCCCGGCAGTGTCTTACAGACAACATAAAAGAAAAGATTTTTTCACAGATGGACTCCATGGTGCTCATGCCGGGGCACGGACCGCCTTCTACTATAGAAAGCGAAAAGCAGTTCAATCTGGATATATCCTATAAACCAAATTGACTCTGCCCGCCGCAAAGCCGTAGTTTTCAAACGCCCAGGCATTCAGTTCCTGACCGGCCCGCACGAACGCTCCGGCTTCCGTATCCCGGATGTAAGAAGCCAGATGACCTTCTATACGGTTCACGGAATCCCGCTTTGCAAGTCCTACAAAATACGGGCCTACGTTGCCCAGCCCCTGCTGCATGATGTACGCCATGAATTCATTGCGCATAAGGTAGTCGTCAGAGCGGTCGTAGTTCAATCCGGGCTGGGTTTCCCAGAATGTCTGTATAAAATCAAGGCTCACCGGGTCAAAGCCGTCATATACGGTGTCAACTTCCCTGCGGAAGACTTCGGACGTAAAATATATGCCGTGCCAGCTTTCGTGCGACAGGAACTGCCAGCGCAGGTAATCAGCAGATTCCCTTGCAATAGAAACGACTGCCCCTACTCCTGGCTCGTATGTTCCGTCCTTTTTGCTTTTTATAACGCCGTTAGCCAACAAGATATCCCTCAGGAGCAGTTCGCGGCTGTTCAGCTGAAAGCCCTGCTGTGCAGTCAGGGTAAAGAAGGCGGCCAAGTCCCTGTCACGGTAGTCATGCGCATTGTAGCCGTGATGGGTCGCAACAAACTCGTCGTCAACCAGAGTTCCCTTGTATCCGGTCTTTTCTGCAAAGTATGCAAGTCTAGTCAAAAAATCGTTCTGAACGCTGTAATCCGCAAAGTCAAAAAAGAGAACGTGCGGCACTTCTTCCCACTCAAACAGTTCATAATCCGCGGTGCGCCAGTTCTTCTTTGGCCAGTCAGGAATCAAGCCCAAGTCTGTAACGAGCGGATGCAACACCGTGCCGTCTTTGCGCGGCAGGGCGGCGGTATTGTTGGCGCTCATCATCATGGCAAGAACTTCGTTCGTGGAGCCAAAGTCCAGCTTTGTGTAGCCTGAGTCAAAAGCTGAAAGCTGCAGCGTGTACTGCTCTTTTTGCGCCGAGATATGCCGCCTTATGGCGAATTCCTCGCTGCCGTAATGCGCATAAAGCTTGCGCTGCCTGTTCCAGGTGCCCGCGTCATCCGTCGCGGCAAGCGTGACTGCTATCTTGGGCAAGACGGCTTTCTGCGTGTTACTGGCAGGAAAGAGTCCTTCCGCCACAGAAAAATCGAACGACGCGGTGGAAAGCATGTTTATTGTTCCGCCCTTGCTGGAAAAGGCATACACAGGAACTGCCGAAGAAAAGTCCCAGCCAAGGCGGGCTTCGCCGAACGTCACCTTGTCTATCGCGCACGGATGTGATGAGTGCAGAAAGAATCCTGCCGGAATAACGTCATTCTTGCCCAGCGTAAGCGAAACCGTAAAGGCCTCGATGCCAGCGTTGTCAAACAGTGCGTAATCACCAGAGATAAAGTTGTTGCCCGGAGCGTAGGACTGCTGGCCGCCCGATGACTTTACATAGAGGAAGCCGAACTGAAAGGGAAAGCTCTTTTCCACGGTGCTCTTTTTGCCGGAGTGTTTTCTGCCCAGTGTTTTTATTGTTGCGACTACACAAACCGCGCCTTTTGAGGCGATTTCATTTTTTAGGTGGACGCGCTGATTTTCGGTGAACTTAAAGTAAAGCGATGCATTTTTATCTGGATTTGAAATTCTTGATCTGGCAGACTGTCTGGTCATGGCAGGAAAGCTTTCGCCGTTTATTCCCAGCGGAGAAGACGAAAGCGCCAATTTGTCTGTAACAAAGAAGCTGGCACAAAAAAAAAGCAAGCAGGAAAGCATCAGAAAAATAGCTTCTATTAATTTATGATTCATGCGGAAATACTAGGCTTTTTTGCAGTTTTTGTCTACACTAGCGCTATGTTTGCTTTGTTACCCCAGAAAGACACGCTGCTTATCCTGGCAAAGGCCGCGAGAGGCTTTATAACCCAGTACAACAGGCAAAACGCAGGGAACGGCTTTATTGTGCCGGTATTTCCGCTCTTTGCGTATTCCGACACTGAGCTTTCGGGCAGTTTTACGTCCTGCACTATCTTGGCACCGAAACAGGCGGACAACAGCTTTTATTTTCCGCTTGAGCTGAAAGAGTCCGGCAGTGAAAACGTTGTAGTGCTAAAGATAGTTTTTGCCAAGGCAGAGCACGCAACGCTTGCCCGGGCAGCTGCCGTTGACTGCCACACAGACGTACGATTCCCGGTCAGTGCCCGCGTGTTCCGAGTAGGCCGCATCACCTTCTCAGATGACGGATACAGCTGGCAAATATGGGATGACAAGTGGGTCAAGACAGCTTAACCACGCTTTCGCCCTCGTACAGGTGGCCGGAGACTTT
>CAZKPZ010000192.1:0-3112 GCA_964554745.1 uncultured Treponema sp.
TTTTCCTGTGTAATAAATGTTTACCGTTATCGCCATTTTACCAAAGTCCTTTTGTCATTTTCCCACCGACAGCACCAAATCCACGTCTCCGCTTCCCAAAGCAGAGAGCAGACTCTGCCTTGTCGTGCGTGTGGATTGTTAAGTCGCCCTTTCGCAAAAGTTCCACAAGTGCGGCTGACGATTTGTTTTGTTCAAGCGTTACAGTCCAAGTCGTTCCATTTGCGGTGAGATAGATTTCGTTCACTTTTTTTGCCTCCGTGTCCTTTGCACAAGCGATATTCAATACAGCGAATAAGATTGCTAAAATTGCGGCGATTTTTTTCACGTAAGTTTCCTCCTTGCAACCTAAACTATAACGCAGAATAGGCAATATTGCAAATTGTATTTAGTTATGGAATTCTATTACTTTTAGGGATAGAACATTCACCCTTCCGTCACAATTCATTTTGCAAAAATCGACATGTATATTCGTACTCTTGCTGTTGTTTTACGGGAGAAAGCCGCACGCTACAAGTTCGCACGCTTTCTCCCCCTGTGATCCTTACTGCTTAAGAACTTCGAAGGCAGGGCTTACGCCTTCGATAAAGTTTTCCCTAAGCTTGGCGCCATGCCGATTCCATCTTGTCCGAAGAACAAAACAGTACGTTCCGCTGTCCAAGTTCTTGGGAATGGTGAACATCTGCATCTTGTCTGTGTTGCGGAACACTGTGGTGATTTTTTGCATTGAACCGCCCTCGTCCGTGCTCTTGTAGCCGCTTCCGTCTTCCTTTGCCTGTGCAATCCAGATGCCGCTGTCCTCTCCGTCATCCGTCTTGAGTCCGCTGCCCTGCACAAGCACCGTGTTTCCAGCGACAATCGTTCCGTCGCTTTCAGCCCTTCCAACGTCCGTCACCTTTGACAGCTGTGCAGTGCGCACGGAAAGCCTTGTATCCGACACTTCCACCTTGCTTACGCTGTCTATCAGAAGAGGCTCCGGTGTAAAGCGAACGGTGAGCGGACCGTGAAAATTCGGGTCAGCACTTATACCCTTGGCGGCTATATAAAAAGTCCCCAGTGCGCCGAATTTCACCGCGTTACCAGATCCAAGAATGTCGAGTATGACCTTGGTGTATGCTGTCATTACATCGGCAATGCGCCCAGTCGTCATGTCGGGCAACTCGTCCGCCATAAGGTCAAGCACATTCTGGTTTGAATACGTAAAGCGCGTTACCCTGCCGTAATAGCCTGTCACTGTGCTGCCGTCGGAGTTCTGCACTTTGCCGGGACGCATCATTACCTGAACGTGACCGCCCGCACCGTTACGAAGCTTAACAAAACTGTTGTCGTCCTTGTCAAGAATTTTTGTTGCCATAAAAACCTCCAGACGCGAGTTCTTGTTTTAGCAAATCCCTGTCACCAACGGTGATTTTTTTTGGATTCTTTTTGCTCACGCTGATATGGCATAATATAAATCAAAGAAGCCGTGTTTGATTGTGGATTAAACATTACAAAACGCACCGTTTACCGCCAGGGTAAGGCAGTGTTACTAAGAAGGCAAGGCAGTGTTACTAAGAGGACAAGCCACTGTTACTAAGAGGACAAGGCAGTGTTACTAAGAAGGCAAGGCAGTGTTACTGGGCTAACACAGGCACATCCAGCCTAGTAGATGTGAGTAAACTACTAGGCTAGACCAAGTACATCCAACTAAAACAGCATACCCACCCCATGCACAAGCAGTGCCGCGCACCAGGCATAGACGCACTGGAAGAGCACCATCACAAGAGTGTATTTCCAGCCGCCAAGGCCGAGCGGCTTAAAGGCCGGTGCAATTAATCCTTCGCCTTATCACACATCAACTGCAGGACGTTCTTAATGCCGGGCAGGTCAACCACTTCCGTCTGCGGATAGCCCTTTATCGCGCCGCTCTTTCTGTCAACCGTAACGCCAGGGAAGTTCCCGACGTGCTGGTTGGAGCCGGTCAGCGCGTTGAACAGCGTTGTCTTGCCGCAGTTCTGGTTTCCCGCAAGGGCAAAGGTGTTGCGCACATTGTTCGGCAAAGAAGGCTCGGCGTCATTCCCCTCGCCGTCGCCGCCCACGGCAGAGACAGTGCAGGTCTGTCCAGATTTTAGTTCGCCTAAAGTCATACGGAAACAGTGTAGCACATTTGCAGAAAAAACAAATGGTACGGGAATACCTGTGGTTTTGACGTATGAGGCTTTAAATATGTTGCCCAAAAGTATAGAATAAAGGTAGTTTCCGCCATGCGCAGATATAAGTCTGAGGAGGATTTTATGAAGAAAAAATTATGGGGCTTGCTCTTTTCGTTGCTGCTGGTATTTCTGCTGACAAGCTGCGATGAGGTCTTGTCCGTGGTGACGGCTGGGGAGGACGGTAAGAAGGTCGTGAACAGCTATATCTCCGTGATGGGAGAAAAGGTTATGGACGAGACGGCTTCCATAAAGACATGGCAGGACATAGAGCTTTTCAAGAACAGTGACATGGATATGGACGAGTTGCTTTTCAAAATCATAAACAAAAAGGAAAATCTTGTCGTTCTTGGCAACAAGGAATCTGCCGTTGAGCTGGCTTTCTTTGACGGTGGATACAAGTACACTATCTTTGTCTCACAGGAAAGTCTGAACAATGCATTCAAGGACATGTAAAAAGGAGGCGGAAATGAAAAAATCTTTTGTCATTCTGTCGGCAGCCGTGGCGTTGTCGGTGGCACTTGTTTCATGCAAAAAGAAGCCTCTCACTCTTGATGAAAGCACGCCAATGAAGGCTCTGCTCAAGGCAAGCGATGAGGAAATAACGGAACTGGTAAAAAAGGAGGCTGCCGAGAAGGCCAATTTTGACAGCGAGAACCTGGACATTGAATACATTCTCCGTGATGAAGAGAATCAGGCTATCGTCGTAAAAATGAAAATCAAGGAAGAATAAGACAAGTTCTGGCCGGATGAGAGCAATACGGCGACATTACGCCCGATATGCTCTCGGCACTACAGCCCCTTTGCCAGAAATGCCTTGCATTTCAGTTTTTTCGCCCTACGTTTTACAAGTTACGCCTTAGCTTTCTGCGATTTCGCCCTGCGTTTTACAACATTCGCCTTGATTTTTTATTGATGTGTAAAGG
>CAZKPZ010000193.1:0-1666 GCA_964554745.1 uncultured Treponema sp.
CGGCGACGGACTGCCGGAAGACCAGATGTCCTTTGTTTCCGTGAGCGGAGATGTGCCCAAGGCGCAGGAAGACTACACAGACTACATAATCCAGGAGATTCGCAAATGAGACAGTCCACCAGAAAACTTCTTGCAGCGACTCTGGCAGTGCTTGCAAGTCTGCTGTTCTTTTCATGCGGAAGCGTGCAGACGCAGAAAGCCGGCCGCCCCGACACAGCAGCGCTTGAAATCGTAGGGAACACAAAGAACTATCCGAGTACAGTCCGTGTAAGCATAGACGGCGATGAATTCTTTTCTGCCGGAATCAACGACAGGAACGACAACAAGCATAAAAATCAGTACCCCATAAGCACAGGTTCTCATTCTGTCACAGTGACAAATAAAGGCAAAGTGATAGTTGAGAAGAATATTTATGCCTCCCCAGGAGAGGTAAAGATTGTGGAGTTGCCATGAAGAAGGAAAACGCTTTACTTTTGATTCCCACCGTGCTGGCGGTTGGAATGCTCACGTCGTGCCTGTCTGCAAAGAACGCCGACAGGAACAGACCCTATAACTGGGACGAGTATTCCACGGTTACATACGATTATGTGCGGACGAAGGATGACGATTCCCGTAAGAAGATGATGGAAGCTTACGAGGAAATCATGGAAAACCAGAACGCCACCATTGCAGGGCAGGTTCCTCCGGGAATCTACGCCGACTACGGGTATATGCTGATTGACGAGGGCAAAGAAGAGGAAGGTCTGGTATACCTGAAAAAAGAAATGGAACTCTACCCTGAGTCAGAGCCGTTTTTAAGCAAGATTATAGCCCGAATAGAAGAGAATAACCCCGGAGGTAGCTATGATGAAGAAGAGTAAGTATTTATGTCTTGCGCTTTTACAGGCACGTGCATTCGTTGTTTCCTCATATTCACAGACCAAAGCAGAAGCATACCCGGAGATGTTTACGGATGATGCAGGCGCTACGATTCTGATTATGCCGCCCATAAACCATACTAACAACGTGGAGGCAAAGGAGTACTTCTATTACACACTCAACACGGAGCTTGCCTCCAGCGGCTGGTATGTATACCCGCCTGTGCTTTCGCTGCGCACCTTGCAGGAAGAGAGTGCGAACGATTCGGAGCTGTTCATCTCAGAACCGAATCTGTCTAAATTCAGGGAGCTGTTCGGTGCAGACTACCTTCTGTTCACGGAAATAGACAAGTGGACAAAGTCCGCAACAATAAAGACGATACAGGTGTCAGCAAAGTATGCCCTGCGCTCCACAAAGACCGGCAACACCGTATTCAGCCACGCCACCACATACACATACAGCCTGGCGGAGACGAATGCAAAGATAGTAAGCGGCGCGTCAAACCTCTCTACGAATACGGGCTTCGCAACGCTGGATCTTATCACGTCCATCATCAGCCTCGGAACGATGGTCACATCCTCGGTCGCCACAACTGCGGCGGTAGCAAAGACCGGTACAATGGACGTTGCCCGGTACTGTAACTTGTACGCCCTTAAGGACATTCCCTACGGGCCGCTCCATGGACTGCAGGGAAGTGACGCAGACAGTGAAGCAAACGGCTATTCCCTGTCATTCAGCAACGAGTAACACATCTTTACCTGCAACAAAAACGATTTTATGGGAGTATGACCACTGCAAAAGGTCATGC
>CAZKPZ010000193.1:1676-3109 GCA_964554745.1 uncultured Treponema sp.
CTTCCATAATTGCTGACACACTGCACAGTCCTGTTGCCGACTAGTCCAGTCATAAGGCAATCTCGCTAATAAATCTTTTGCCCTTACCATTTATTAATGGTATAATGTTTAACTGATGAATAAGACTTTTAAGACTTCTTTTTATCTGCGCCTCGCTCAGGTGCTTCTGGTTTTGGCATATCTAACTTCACCCCTGCACGCTGCAATGATGAGCGCGCGCGTACGGCAAGTGCCTGATGAGATTCAGCAGGGAGTTTTTGAAGAGCCAGAAAAATACATCTCCGCCCTGGTAAAGAGCCTCACATCCGGTCTTTCCGGAGATGAAGCAAAGACGCGCGTTCTGCATGACTGGATTTGCGACAATATAGCCTACGACACAGACCTTTTCAAAAAAGACTTCAAGATGCCGGAACAAAACTACGTGAACGTCTTAAAGCGCAAGCGCGGCATCTGCGCAGGCTACTCAAACCTCATGGCAAAAATGTGCAGCCTTGCAGGAGTCCAATGCGAGGTAGTCTCCGGCTGGTCAAAGGGATTCGGCTACGAGGGGCATGTCATATACACAGGAACTAACCATGCCTGGAACAAGGTAAAGATTGGCGGCAGCTGGAAGCTAGTTGACGTAACCTTTGACGCAGGAGCCGTTGCCTACAAGACCTTTTTGCGAGAATACAGCACTGACTATTATATGCTCGCGCCAGAAAAATTCATCTATTCCCACCTGCCCAAAGACGAAGCAGACCAGCTTTTGCCAACTGCAAGCATAAGGTCACAGCCAGATTTTGAGAGAGAGCCTTTTATTCCCGGACGTTTCTGGAGGATGGGGCTTTCGTTCCAGGGGCAGATGCCCGACTATACAACCTTTATCAAGGGTGAAACAAGCTTTACCATAAACAACCCCTCTTCTAACATCAAGCTAATACCGTCTTTCCATAAAGTTGATGAAAGAAAGGAAGTTCAAAACATGATTTGGCACCAGCCTTCCGCCAAGTCCGTAAAACTCATAGTTGACGTTCCCGACACATTAAAATACGAAGTGCGCCTTGTCGCGATAGATACAAACAAGGAAGGCTTCCTTGTTAAATGGGATAAAAACCTCTTTGAAAGCCAGGTCCTGCCCACGATGCAGAAGCTCCTTGAAGAAGAGAAGATAACGCAAAAAGAATACGACTACTTCACCTCTGCATATTTCCCTGTTGAGGAAAACAGGGCCTATTACCTTTATGAAGACCTGTTCGCAAAGGAAAGGAACGATGCGATAAGGAAGCTCACAAAACTGTTCGCCGGAAACCAGACTATATACGACGGTGCAGAAGTCCTGACTTTTGAGGTCATGGCAGAGGCCGCCTACTGGGGCTGCGGAGCAGGAAAGACCAAATTCCCGACTCCAACAACAGCCTACAGTTCGGGCACTTCTACCCAGTTGATTTCTC
>CAZKPZ010000194.1:0-3103 GCA_964554745.1 uncultured Treponema sp.
GCTCCGCAAGATGTACGGAGCTGACCAGCTTGTAGCACAGGAAAACAGGTCGTGATGGTGGTGCGCAATACTTAAAGCATATAGGAGATATAAATGAACATTTCAGAAAACTTTTGCGGACAGAAAAACGGATATTCTCGTTCAATCACTTTGAGGAATCGGCTTATTCCGATTGGGGAAACTCAGGAGAATTTTAAGAAGTTTGATCTGCTAAAAAATGACAAAACACGAGCAGATGCATATAACGAGGTAAAAAATCTCATTGATGATTTCCACCGTTCTTTTATTGAAGATGTTCTGTCTAAGGCAAGTTTTGAATGGGGGCCACTTTATGACCAGTTCGATTTGTTCCAAGGTGAAAAAGACAAAGAAAAGAAAAATAGAATAAAAAAAGATCTAAAAACTTTGCAGGATGCAGGGCGAAAACTGATTGTCAAAAAGTTCAAAGATGATGAGCGTTTTGAAAAACTGTTCAAAAAAGATGTGCTTACAGAATTAGTCCCATTGGTAATAAAAAATGATGAGAGCGGCACTATAACCGACAAGCAGACGGCTCTTGATGCGTTCAAAGGTTTTGCAACGTATTTCAATGGATTGCATGAAAACAGAAGAAATATGTACAGCGAAGAAGCAAAGGCGACTGCGATTTCAAACCGAATTGTAAATGAAAATTTCCCAAAATTTTATGGCAATGTTCAAGTCTTTGATTACCTTAGCAAAAATTTTCCTGATGTAATTTCTGACACTGAAAAATCTTTGTCGGCTTTTCTGAGTGGAAAAAAACTTTCTGACATTTTTTCTGCAGATGGATTTAATGCTGTCCTTACTCAAAGCGGAATAGATTTTTACAACACTGTAATCGGTGGAATATCAAACGAGGCAGGTAAAGAAAAAGTCCAGGGCTTGAATGAAAAGATAAATCTTGCAAGTCAGCAACTTCCCACAGAAGAAAAATACAAACTTCGCAAAAAGATGACATTCCTTTACAAGCAGATTTTGAGCGATAAAAAGGCTGATTCATTTATTCCACAGAGTCTTGAGTCAAGCGAAAAAGTTTATAACTCTGTTAAACAGTTTAAGGAACGGATTTTTGAACCTGCAAAGGATGAGATAAAAAATCTTTTTGAATCTTACAAAGATTACAACTTGAATCAAATTTATGCTCCTGCAAAAGAACAGACTGCATTTTCTTTAAAAATCTTTGGCTCGTGGTCTGTAATTCGTGAAGGACTTTTACTTTTGAAGAAAGACGAAAGCAAAAAAGAACTTTCAGAAAGTCAGACCGAAAAAATCAACAAGGAAATAGAAAAGAAAGACTGTTCTCTAGAAGAAATTAAAAATTCCTATCAACGCTGGGTAGATGAGAATAACATTACAGAGCGGATTGATGTCACAAAATATTTCTCTTTGCAAGAATCTCGAAAAACAGAAAAAACTGGCGAAAATAAAGAAGTTTCACTTTTGGATGAAATCGAGAATGCTTTTTCCGCAATCGATTTTTCAAATCAACAAAACTTGCAGGCAGAAAAAGAGGCCGCCGTTCCAATCAAGAATTTCTTGGACGAAGTGCAAAATCTCTATCATTATTTGTGCCTGGTGGACTATCGTGGCGAAGAACAAAAAGATTCTGCCTTCTATTCAAAGTTTGACGAGATTGTAACAAGCCTTTCTGAAATAATTCCGCTTTACAACAAGGTTCGAAACTTTGTAACTAAAAAGCCGAGTGAAGTTAAAAAGATTAAGTTGAATTTTGACTGCCCCACATTGGCGAGCGGTTGGGATTTGAACAAGGAATCTTCCAACGATGCAATTTTGCTAAAAAAAGGCGGTGATTATTTTCTAGGAATCTTCAATCCAAAAGACAAGCCGAAGTTTGACAGTGCCCTTGATGACGGTACTTGCTATGAAAAAATGGTTTATAAACAAATTGCGCTTCCAATGGGACTTGGTGCTTTTGTAAGAAAATGTTTTAAAACTGCCCAGGATTATGGCTGGAAATGTCCAGCAGACTGCTTAAATTCGGAAGGCAAAATCATTATCAAAGATGAAGAAGCAAAAGGCAAGCTAAAGGAAATTATTGATTGTTACAAGAACTTTTTAGATAAATATGAAAAAGATGGTTTTAAATACAAAGACTTTAGTTTTCATTTTTCTGATTCATCTTCCTATGAAAAACTATCGGACTTTTTTAAAGAAGTTCCAACACAAGGCTACAAAATCACATTCCAAAATGTTTCCGAATCCTACATCAACTCCCTTGTTGATTCTGGGAAACTCTTTCTCTTCCAAATCTACAACAAGGATTTTTCAAAAGGGACGGACGGAACAAACGGCTCGACCGGCAACAAAAACTTGCACACTCTTTATTGGGAAAATCTTTTTACGCCAGAAAACTTGCGTGATGTCTGCTTAAAGCTCAATGGCGAAGCAGAACTCTTTTTCCGAGAGAAAAACGATAACATTAAAGATGTTTGTCACAGAAAGGATTCAATTCTTGTAAACCGTACCACAAAAGACGGTGCAACTATTCCAGATAATGTGTATCAAGAAATCTACAAGTTCAAAAACGGAATGGTTGATTCAATTTCTAACGAAGCAAAGAATCTGTTGGAAAGTGGAAATGTTGTCTTCAAAAAAGCGAAATTCGACATTGTAAAAGACAGGCACTTTAAGCAGGACACATTCCTTTTCCACTGTCCAATTACGATGAACTTTAAGGCTCCAGAAATTACTGGCAGAAAGTTCAACGAAAAAGTTCAGAACTTTTTGAAGAACAATTCTGATGTAAAAATAATTGGACTTGACCGTGGTGAGCGGCATTTGATTTATCTTTCGCTTATAAATCAAAAAGGTGAAATTGAATTGCAGAAGACTCTCAATTTAGTTGAACAAACCCGCAATGACAAAAAGGTTAGCGTGAATTATCAGGAAAAACTTGTCCAAAAAGAAAACGAGCGTGATGCTGCTCGCAAAAACTGGCAGTCAATCAGTAATATCAAGGAGCTTAAGGAAGGTTACCTTTCTAACATTGTTCACGAAATTGCAAAATTGATGGTAGAAAACAATGCGATTGTTGTTATGGAAGATTTGAACTTTGGTTTTA
>CAZKPZ010000195.1:0-3084 GCA_964554745.1 uncultured Treponema sp.
ATGAAGAAATCAAATAAAGAAGGAAAACTTGTTATTCCATGTGTGTTTGATAGCGGTTGTGATTTTCACGGCGGCTATGCGATGGTTTCTTTTAGGGGTAGCGACTCTCTTGTTGACAGAGCCGGGAATGTTTATTATGCAGATGACTTGGCAGAGGGGAATAGACAGCCTGTAATAAATGTAGTGAAAGGTTTGTAACTTGTAGTGTGTGGTAGCGGAACATTCCTTTCTGGGCGCAGTATCGTTCCTTTTGGTGCGGATAAGGGCGTGTTCGGCAAGTTAAAGAACAGTCCTTTTTCTTGTTAAAGTTTATTCATTTTTATTAAAGTTTTCTCTCTTTTTGTGTTGCTCAATTTGCATAAAAGATATAATCTGTATATGCCTATTGTATAAATATACGGATTATGACAGAAAAGGAGCAGGAATATGGAACTTGAGACAAAATGTATTGATGCCGGTTATCAGCCAAAGAACGGCGAGAGCCGCATGATTCCTATTGTACAGAGCACGACCTTTAAGTATGACACGAGTGCTGATATGGGAAAGCTGTTTGACCTGGAGGCGAACGGCTATTTTTATTCACGCCTGCAGAATCCAACGAATGACATGGTTGCCGCTAAAATCGCAGCCCTTGAGGGTGGAACAGCCGCCATGCTGACCAGTTCCGGCCAGGCCGCGAACTTTTTTGCCACGTTCAACATTGCCAATTCCGGCGACCATATCGTTGCCTGTTCCGCAATATACGGCGGTACGTTCAATCTGTTCAACGTCACCATGCGCAAGATGGGAATAGACTTCACCTTTGTTTCACCCGACTGCACAGACGCGGAGTTGGAAGCCGCCTTTAAGGACAACACTAAGGCTGTGTTCGGCGAGACGATTTCTAATCCGTCTCTTGCCGTCTTTGATTTTGAGCGCTTCGCAAAGGCCGCCCATAAGCACGGCGTTCCTCTTATCGTGGACAATACCTTTGCGACTCCGGTGAACTGCCGCCCGATAGAGTGGGGCGCTGACATTGTGACCCATTCTACTACAAAGTACATGGACGGCCATGACAGCTGCGTTGGCGGCTGCATTGTTGACTCCGGCAAGTTCGACTGGATGGCTCACAAAGATAAGTTCCCGGGGCTTTGCACGCCGGACGAGTCTTATCACGGAATCACCTATGCTGAAAAGTTCGGCAAGGCCGGCGCATTCATAACCAAGGCGACTGCGCAGCTTATGCGTGACTTTGGTTCTATTCAGGCTCCCTTCAATGCCTTTATCTTGAACCTGGGGCTTGAGTCTCTGCCTGTAAGAATGAAGCGGCACTGCGAGAATGCCCAGCAGGTGGCGGAATTCCTGGCTTCTAACAGCAATGTCTCTTGGGTTAACTATCCTGGTCTTAAGGGCAGCAAGTATTATGACTTGGCTAAGAAATACATGCCTGACGGAACCTGCGGAGTAGTGTCGTTCGGCGTAAAGGGCGGCCGCAAGGCTGCGGAAAGCTTTATGTCCCACTTGAAGATTGCCATGATAGCCACTCACGTGGCCGACGCACACACCTGTGTTCTGCACCCTGCGTCATCTACGCACCGGCAGCTCACGGACGAGGAGTTAGAGGCCTGCGGTGTCTCACCTGACCTTGTGCGCTTTTCTGTTGGCATAGAAAATGTAAAGGACATAATCAGCGATATTGACCAGGCTTTAAAGTCAGTCTGACTTGACAGATAAGGCCGTATTGTGCTATAGTCCAATGCGTATGGCTGACAGCATGACTGTTTTGGCTCCGGCTAAGATAAATATCGGTTTGCGCGTTTTTCCTAAAAGGGCGGACGGATATCATGATATTGCCGGTATCTTTACGACAGTCGCACTTTTTGATTCTATAAAAGTGAGTGTTGTTCCTGACGGGAAGAAAGAGTGTCTTGTGGAATGCAGGGGCTTGGCTCTTCCCCCGGAAAATACTTTTACTGCGGCATACAAAGCTTTCTGCGTGCTGACTGGCGTGGAATGTTCTGTCCGTGTTTTTGTGGACAAGCATATTCCTTCCGGCGGTGGATTGGGGGGCGGATCAAGTGATGCTGCGTCTTTTATTCAATCCATTGACAAACTGTTTGCCACGCATTTAGAGGCTGAGTCTTTTTACAAGATTGCTGCTTCTGTGGGGAGCGACGTATTCTTTTTTATGCACGCCTTGGTTGAGGCCGGAGAGGGAAAGCCCTATACGGCCGTTGTCGGGGGGCGCGGTGAGAAGGTGCGGCAGATTGCTTCCCGGACGGACTTTGATATACTGTTGCTTTCACCCGGCGTGAGCGTTTCTACAAAGGACGCTTATTCGTGGGTGGATGACTTGCATGTCTCGTTGGGCGGCAAGGCGGCGGAAAGGGCAGACATTGACTGGGAAGAGGAATACAAAAAGCCGGTGACAGACTGGTCTTTTGATTCTCGGACCGGGGATGCGCTTGACAATGACTTTACCCTGCCTGTCTGTTCCCGTTACGGGGCGGTAAGCGAGGCTATTGCGGACATGTGCGCGTGCGGAGCTAGATATGCCAATATGTCAGGCTCCGGTTCAACGGTGTTCGGCATTTTTCCGCATGGCGGTGTATGCAGTGCAAAACAAGCTGCAGAAAAACTTTCCGCAAAATGGAAGGTTTGGGCAGTTTAGATAGAGAGTTTATCAGGGGGTATTTATGCAGATTACAGAGCTGAGAATTAGAAAAGTTAATGATGAGGGAAAGCTCAAGGCGTATGTCACTGTGACATTCGACAACTGCTTTGTTGTGCATAATGTAAAGATTATTGAGGGAAAGACAGGCTTGTTCATCGCCATGCCCAGCAGAAAGACTGCGAGCGGCGAGTATAAGGATGTTGCCCATCCAATCAGCCCTGATTTCCGCAATGAGCTGCAGGAAAAGATTCTCGGCGAGTACAATGCCGGGCATTTTGAAGAGGCTTCTGCCGGCGGTGACATGGATTAAGAGCGCCATGCGCTTTTATCGTGCTGACTGCTGTTTGAATATATTTTGGGACGTCGTCAAGTGGTAAGACAACGGCTTTTGGTGCCGTCATTCCGCTGGTTCGAATCCAGCCGTCCCAGCT
>CAZKPZ010000196.1:0-3081 GCA_964554745.1 uncultured Treponema sp.
AAAACCACAAATCAATTTTTGAAAAACAAGGAATTGATTTTAGTAACGGAAAAAACTTTATTGAAGCAATTCGCAGCGTTCAAGCAGTCCGAGAAAGCGCACCATTCTACGATGAACTTTTACGCTCATTCAATGCAAGCTTGCAAATGCGAAACTCCATGCCTAATTCTTCAAAGCAGGAAGACGACTATCTGATTTCTCCTGTTATGGCAGAGGACGGAACCTTCTATGACAGCCGCCTTGAAGCCGCCAAAGGAAAAGATTCCAACGGAAAGTGGATCTCAAAACTTCCTGTTGATGCCGATGCAAACGGTGCTTACCACATTGCGTTAAAAGGTCTTTATCTATTGAAAAACAATTTTAACGTAAACGAAAAAGGCTACATTCAAGGAATCTCCAATGCCGACTGGTTTAAGTTTGTACAGAAAAAAGAATACTGGGAGATGTAGAATATGGAAAATAAGGGCGAAATCGTATTTTTTCAGAGCAAAGACGGAATATCAAAACTGTCTGTCAAATTGCAAGATGAAACGGTCTGGCTTTCTCTTGAGCAAATGGCGGAGCTCTTCCAGTGCGACAAGTCAACTATTTCACGGCATATAAAAAATGTTTTTGCAGAGGGAGAACTTGACGAAAGTTCAACTGTTGCAAATTTTGCAACAGTTCAAAATGAGGGTGCTCGCGCAGTTGAGCGCAACATCGAGTATTACAACCTTGATGTGATTATTTCAGTAGGGTATCGAGTAAAATCTTTGCGTGGAACCCAATTCCGAATCTGGGCAAATTCTGTCTTAAAAGAATACATAAAAAAGGGCTTTGCCCTAGACGATGAGCGGCTGAAGCAAAGTGGAGGTGGCTCTTATTGGAAGGAACTTCTTGACAGAATCCGAGACATCCGTTCTTCAGAAAAAGTTTTATACCGCCAAGTTCTTGACTTGTATGCTACAAGCGTTGATTACAATCCAAAAAGCAGCGAATCAATTCAGTTTTTTAAAATCGTTCAGAACAAGCTTCACTATGCGGCACACGGTCACACGGCGGCGGAAGTGATTTACGAGCGTGCGGATTCTACAAAGCCTTTTATGGGATTAACAAGTTTTTCTGGAGAATTGCCCGCTTTAAAAGATATCAAGATTGCGAAAAACTATCTTACAGAATCAGAGTTGAAAATTTTGTACAATCTCGTTTCTGGATATTTTGACCTTGCGGAAATCAATGCAATTGAACATAAACCGATGTATATGGAAGACTATGTTAAGCAGCTTGATTCTGTACTTTCATCTGGAAACAGAAAATTACTTGAAGGAAGCGGAAAAATCAGTCATGAAAAGGCAATGGAAAAAGCGGAGAGTGAATATAGGAAATATCAAAAAGATACGCTTTCGCCAGTGGAAAAGGCGTATTTGGATTCAATAAAGGGTTTGGAAAAAGAAGCAAAGAAAAAAACTAAAAAAAACTAAGTAAGCTGATGGAATTATACCTAAAAATCTCCTACCTTAATGATTTTATCTTTTGTCCTCTATCCATATACTATCATCAGCTGTATGGCGATTTATCGGAGAGGCTTTATTACGGAAAAGCTCAGCTGGATGGAAAAGCGGTTCACACTGCGGTTGACGAAAAACGCTATTCAACCCATAAAAATATTTTGCAGGGGATCGATATTTTTTCCAGTGAATATAACTTGTGCGGCAAAATCGACATTTTTGATACAGAAAAAGAACTTTTAACAGAACGCAAAAAGCATATCGAAACAATTTATGACGTATACATTTTTCAGTTGTATGCTCAAACTTTTTGCTTGCGCGAGGTGGGCTATAAAATTTCTAAAATCCGTTTTTATTCGAGTGACGACAACAAAGTGTATCCAATTCCGTTGCCAGAAGAAAATCCAGAGATGCTAGAAAAATTCAAGGCAACAAATGCGGCAATGCAAAAATTCAATCCACAAGATTTTATCCCGTTTAATGCAGATAAGTGCCGCAAATGCATTTACAACGATTTTTGCGACCGGCCGCTTGCACCAAAAGCCTACAACGGAGGTTTTTAGATGATGAGTACAAGGGATTTTGAGCACAAACAGATAGCGTTTGTTTTTACTCAAGATGGCGAAAAAATCAGTTTTAAAAACGACAATCTTTTAGTTACAGACGCAGACGGTAAGGTGAAGCACCAATCTACGTGCTACAGGCTTTTTATTCTATTTATTTGCGGAGACTATTGCGTAACGACTGGCCTTTTGGAACGTGCAAAAAAGTTCGGCTTTTCAATCGTCTTTATGACAAGCTCTCTTAGAATTACGACAATCTTAAATGCAAAGGCAGAAGGCAATGTGATGCTCCGCAAAAAACAATATGCCTACAATAAAAATGAAATTGCAGCCCGTATTATCTCAAATAAAATTCATAATCAAAATTTTCAACTAAAGAAGAAACGGTATAAATCAGAAGAAGAAAAAGATACAATCAAAAGACTTGAGGGTTTTGAAAAATCAGTTTTGAAGTCTGATTTAACAAGTCATGAAATCATGGGAATTGAAGGAATCAGTGCCAAGGTTTATTTTAAATCGCTCTTTGCGGACTATAACTGGAAAAGTCGGCAACCAAGGGTCAAGTGTGACATGACGAACACTTTGATGGACATTGGCTACACGACTCTGTTCAATTTTATAAACGCACTGTTGGAAATGTACGGTTTTGATGTTTATGTTGGGATTTTGCACACGGAATTTTTTCATCGAAAGTCGTTGGTCTGCGATTTGGAAGAGCCGTTCCGCCCGATTATTGATGCAGCGATTCTAAAGGCTTTGAACCTTGGGCAAGTGAGTGAAAAGGATTTTTGGAAAAATCAGAATCAGTTTATTCTTCCATGGAAGAATTCAAAAAAATATGTCAGTTTGATTTTAGAAGCGATTATGGAATACAAGGATGAAATTTTCATTTACATTCAGTCTTACTACCGTGCTTTTATGCGTGATAAAAGTGTAGAAGAGTTTCCTGTCTTTTATTTTGAAGATTCTGGGGAAAAGTAATGCTTTTAGTAAGTTATGACATCAGTAATGATAAAGTACGCACGAAATTT
>CAZKPZ010000197.1:0-3080 GCA_964554745.1 uncultured Treponema sp.
AAAAATAACGAACTTGATAAATTTAAGAACTTTGACCTCAGCAATTTTATCGAGCTTACGGAAGACCAGCTGCGCTTTGAGGTGAACGGCGGCAGCAAGAAAAGCAGCTCCGGTTCGTCAAGCTCATCAAGCTCATCAAGCTCATCATGTAGAAGCAATTCGAGTTCTTCAAGAGGTTCTTCAAGCGGCAGCTCGCGAGGAAGCAGTTTGACATCGACTTCAAAACCGAGTTCTTCAAGCGCAGGCACAACAACAAGCAGCTCCAGTGCAGGGAAAAACAGCAACAAACAGAGTTCCGGCAGACATGAAGTTGCCAATACAAACCATGCTGTCGCAAACGCAAAGCCCGGTGACACAATAACGCGAAATGACGGAACACATGTAACGCTAACAAAAGGCGACATCAACTACGCGAAGGCGCATGACAATACGCCGGCTTCAGTTCCTACATCAAGCCCAGCACAGACAACCACGACGACAGATGGCGGCAGTAAAACTTCTGGCAAATCATGGTCTAGCGGTTTCAGCGGAAGTTCAGCAAGCAGCAGCTCCAGCTCCTACGGAAGCTACGTAGGATATTCTGGTAACGGTTCTGGTAGCAGAGGTTCATCTTTACAAGCGACAATGAATGCTACCAGACATGACCCGGACTATAAGGAAGCTCAGAATAAGGGAAATGCAATGCCAGTAGATGTACTGCATCCGACAGGAGAAATGACAGACGGCGAGAAACAGGCTTATGTTCATGACCCTGATTTTAGATTTGGAAAAAATACAAGTGAAAATAAATCTGATACAAGTCAAAAAAAAGCTTTCTCAAAAAAAGATATTGAAAAATATAATAAAATAAAGTCGGAGCTTAATTATCTTCATTCCATTGTTGACGGGTATTATGCAACTCCACAAGCTAAGGCCGATGCAGCACGACATCTGCGAGATGAAATGCGAAATCTTAATCCTAACAAATTTGATATGGACGCTTTAATAGACGCAGATGAACGGTTTATGAATGAGGATTGCAGAGATTTCCTTAACATAAGCGATACAGGATATCCATACACAAAAAGCGATATGACTTCAGATTGGGAAAAAAGAGACGGAATAGGTGCGTCTGAACATCAACATGGTGTCATTGGAGATGAAAATGAAAAATTTGTAAACAAAAAAGATGGTCGAGAAGCTGTTTTTACAAGTTCGGGTATACTGATTGATTATGGTGTTAACAAGGGTACGTATAATTATGCTAAAGACAGCTCTTCCCCTATAAACGGCTGGACTTCTTGGGGGAAACATGGAAGATGGGATATGAATCCGTATTATAGACAATACGGTACAACTCCTTGGTACAGAGCTTTATTTAACCACTGCTATACGAAAAATCAATATGGAACTGACCATACGAAGACGTTCTGGGATTTATACTATGACCACCACTAAAAAATCTGTAATGAGGTTATTAGCTTTTTGCGTACTATTCACAGCATGCGGATTTTTTATTGAAACCCGTATGCAAAACCATGTTGTCATCTTAAAACCTTATGAATTTCAACAATTTAATAAAAACGGTATTCAACTAAACAATCCAACATATCATAATAGCTATATTTCATTTGAACCTGAATTAGGATGCGATGGTCTGGAATTCTGTATGGATGTCCTTGGGGATAATGAGTTTTCTGCATTTAAAATTAACTGTACTGCAATTGAAATAAAAGGTCTGGATTTATACTTAAAAAAGGAACTGGCTATTGAATTTCCTGTAGTCGATGCATCACTTGGAGGGTTCGCACCGGAATATTCACACTGGTCATACATACACTTATATTATAAAATTACAACAACTGATTTGCGGATGGCATACAAAACAAGATATGGAATGTTTACGACCGTTGACGGTATGTTCAGAAAATTCAAGAAAGCTACGAAAGTTATCATTACGATAAATTTTAACTATGTAACTAAGGATAAAGAATATTCAGATTCAGTAACACTGAGCTTTATACCAGCGAAAAAAGTCTCATGGCGTTTTATCGATGAGGCGGAAAGCATTTGATACAAGCTTAACTATATACTCGTGGCACGACTAATTATCTTTTTTATATTTGCAGTTTTCCTCATATCCTGTTCCGCCAAAGGACAAGAGATTGCGGTTGAGAACTCACAGTCTGCTGAAGCAGGAATTATTCTTCCCCAGAACGAAGCAACTGTTACAGAATCACAAACTGCAGATTCGAGTGTGCAAAATCCGTCCGATAAGTTGGAGTCTCTGACGAACGTAGAGTGCAATGACGAATTCGCAAATGAAGTTATTCCGTTCAGATTGCGAAAATCTTACGGTATGGTTGATTCCAATCTGAATGTTTTAATTGCTCCTAAATATTCAGGGTCTTCCTATGCTAATGTCTGTAATTATATGGCAGTGGGTTATGTTCTGTACGGAGATGACCATGTAGATATTTTTGACTGTAAAGGAAATAAACTATGGACTTCTCCGGCTGGGTTCCGTAGATTTGCATGGGTTACGTCAAAACTTTGTCTTGTTCGTAATATTATGGATGGCAGTCAACTTATTGTCGAGCTTCCTTCTTGTAAAGTGACGGAAATCCCAAAGTCGTTCTTTTTATATGACAGTAACTTTGTAAAATATACAGCCTCTGACACAAATCTCCCACTTGCAATCGTAGACATGACAAAACAGCCTTGGGATTGTTCGTATTATTCAGCTGACCTGCAAAGTGCTCTCCGTGTACCTTTTATCACCGAACATCTTTTGCCTATGGTGGATGATGCCGCCGTGGTTGTGACAGAAGATTTTAAACTTAAAATAATTGATGCAGATGGAAATGTTGTTCTGCATGGCGTCATTGAGAGCGGATGGAATTTTACGGAAGGGCTGTTGCCTGTTGTCACGGTCAATAAATCCGGATTTATAAACAACAAAGGAGAATTCTGCATAGAATGCCCTATCTCTCGTAATTATTACGGATATGAACGCTCTCCTGCTATGTTACCGATGCTGGGGTGTTCATTCAGTGAAGGGGTTGCGTATGTTCCTGTAAGTGAAAACGAATGGACTCTCT
>CAZKPZ010000198.1:0-3003 GCA_964554745.1 uncultured Treponema sp.
GCAGGTGAAAATTTCATTATTTTTTTGCGTGTCCTATTGACGGGGTGCACACCAGTATACAATAGGAGCCCATACGTTCACTCCAGTGCAGTTTGCAGGCTTTTCTCGCGGCGTTTCATGCAGCATCCCTGCAACGGATTCGGCGGCGATAATCCCTATAATAACTACCTGTTTAAAATAGTATTGCTAATTCTTCGCCTTTGAAAAATCAATTATGATTTGACAATCCCACGGCTAAAGCCGTGGGATTCTTGAGAAGTATAAAGCCCATATTGATCATCCTTTCCCTTTTTCTTCCGACGAATCCCATTCGAGATCCTTACGTGATTCCATCATGGATGGAATCCTTTATCCTGATCTGACTTCGACAGATCTATGGTTGATTTTAATTCATTATATTGTTGTTGTAGTTTGTCGTATCTTTGTTGCAGTTCTTGTAACTTCTCTTGGAGTATTTCATTCTCATGATTATCCGATTGAGCCGTCAATCCTTCTTGAATTTTTGACGGTTCCGGATCATTGAATTTTTCTAGTTTAGAAAACATAGCTTCGCTGGCTTTTTCTAATAGCCAGTTTCGCATTTCTTCTAAAGAAATTTTCTTGTTTACCAAATCCACAACAATGTCTTCTAATTCTTTTTGTGTGAACTGTAATGTAATCCCATTTAAATCAAGGTATATAAGCATCGCATGTATTCCAGTTCGCTTATTCCCATCTTCAAAAGCATGGTCACTGGCAATATTATAGCAAATTTTTGCTGCCTTATCCCATATTGTGGGATATAAATCATTGCTAAAGAATGTCTGAAATGGTTCGGAAACAGCAGATTTTAATAATCCCAAATCATGGATCCCTGGTCTCATAATTAAAGATTTTTCCAGATCTTTGTGTAGATTAATAACCAGTTCAAGGAAGTTGTCAACAAAATTAATTGTTTCCATTTTTGGTTACCGATATGCTAATGCTTCATATGCTTGTTTGTTTTTTTTGATCATGATCTGAGACGAGATTTCTCCTCGTTTCAGTAATTCTTTTTTGGGTAAGGTTTTGATGGCATCTGCTCGATATCCGATTTTATTCAACAAGTCCATGACATCTTTTTTCATTACTTTATTCACTATCCTTTCACTTTTTCTTTCGACGATTTCCATTCGAGTTCCTTATCAGCCATGTGGAAACCGCAAGAGAGGGGAGAACCAACCACGATCCCCAATTCGAGACAGTTGTGGCGACAAGTCGCCGATGAACTCTACTAAAATTATAACATATCTTTACTCCGTTTGTCGGGTATTTTCATATATAATATATCGATAATACTGCCAAGTCTGTCCATAATGGATCAGTGATGGTATAGTCAAAACTTCCTTAGTGTAAAATAGTTCTCGGTGATGGCGTTGCTTGCTGATGCATTAAATTTTCGATACAGGTGTCTTTTTTACCGAAAACATCTTGACACATACCTGAGACATTATATGCTTGTATTTTTAGTTGCTTTTATGGTAGCATATTTCCAAGGGATGTGATTATTTGCAACAGGAAATTATAGCAAAGCTAATTGCTACGCGTAAAGAAAGAAAATGGACGCGTTATCGGCTGGCAAAGGAAACTGGTCTGAGCCAGACTGTACTTTCCCGCATAGAAAAAGGGCAGTTTCTCCCATCTATGAAAACTTTGTTAAAAATTACTGATACTTTAGGTTTACAGTTAAAGCTCATTGACAAGACTTCGGACAAACAGAATGATGTGCCTTGCTAAAAGGAGGTAAGACACATGAACCCATATTTAAAAAACAATCCAGTTGCGCAAAACAAAGGGCGTGTCACAGAAAGACGTGGCTTATCTACTGGGCATTCCTCATGAATTGATTTACATGATGGAACTTGAAGATAACCGCTTCGACAAAAACGACTACAAGAAAGTCATCGAAGCACTGGAAGGGCTTAATACGCCAGTACACCATAAGGATACACCTATATATTCCTGTGAGTTGGCTGTTAGTTCCAGCGATACTATTACCCTGCCCAAACGCATTTTGGATGATTTAGGGATTTCCTCAAAAAATACCATTCTCCCAATCACCGATGAAGATGATAAGGTAACACTCGAAGATTCTTTTGCATATAACCTAAGGCGGTGCCTGAATGATTGATGCAACTGGCACATATACATATACTTTTGATACAAATTTCTTTATTTCACTTGCATTACATCAAAACGAAATTCTGATTGGCATGATTGAATATGTAAAAAAGACGGGTGGGTTAGTTGTTTATGAGTACGTTTTAGATGAACTGGCAAGACATACAACAAACACCAAAGCGTTTCCTAAGGATATTCACCGACATTATATTAAAAACGTAAAAGAGATTATAGAAAATAATCCCATCAAGGTTTTCCTACTATAACCGATGATGTCCTTGGCTTAGATAAAATCATGCGCGACCGCAAAGACCTGCCGATTCTTATTACTGCTGTGGAATACAAGACTGATATTTTGGTATCCAACGACAAGCACTTCACCTCTTTACAAGAGATAATTGGGAATAAGCCTTTTATTATGAGTACCACTGATTTTTACAGGGCTAACGTTTGGGATATCGACAAGATTTTAACTGGCGACAGAAAAGGTTTCGTTTTTAACAAAGAAGCTATTTGTCGTATTTAAAAACAGGAGGTAAGTTATGCAGAAATATATCGTATCAGTAAATCAAGATGGAAAAATTAAGCTTCCCGAACAAATTCGTTCTGCATTGCATGGATGTACGAAAATTAACATAAACCGTATAAAAGGGTACTTTGAACTCACTCTTCCAAATGGCGAGCCAATAAAAACTGCTCGGGATATAAGCACGGTCGCAAAATAAACAAATATTGCATAAACATAACAACGAGGCAGGCACCAAATGAGTGCCTGCCTCGTCTTATCTCCCCTGCGACTGGGTCACGCGGTCGAGGATGTCGGTCAGCCGCTTTTGCTGTTCCTGCAGTTCCTGATACCGCCGC
>CAZKPZ010000199.1:0-1174 GCA_964554745.1 uncultured Treponema sp.
ATTAAATCCGTAATTCCTATTCCAACGCAGATTCCGGCCGATACGCCCACAATCTGCAGAATCTCTTTTTTTTCGAACGCGTCATTTGTGTTCAGCGGATTGGGAAAGCTGTCCGTCTTGCCGCTGTGATATTTATATGCTCCGTATCCGCCGCCTACAAGCAGCGTAACAAAAGGCATTGCACCGAATGTGATGATTTCCGTCCTGCGCAAATCCTTGGCCCACTGGGGGAATTCGTCTTCGTCATAAGGCTCCGCCTCCTCATCGTTCTCTATGACAGGCGTTGTGTCCACCGGCTTTTCTTCCTCTGCAGAAGACGATGTTCTTGCGGCGGCAAAGTACGGACACATAATGAGAAACGAGAGAATCAAGAGTATATAACGGCTTACTTTTATGCGCATCATTCAAACGCAGAAAGTATACCTTATGCTGTATATTTTTTCAACTTGTAAAAGGACGTGTTTTGCATTATACTTTCATAAATATGAAAGGTATTATTCTTGCAGGCGGTTCAGGAACCCGTCTTTATCCTATTACAAAAGCTGTTTCCAAGCAGATTCTGCCGCTTTATGACAAGCCGATGATTTACTACCCCCTGAGCGTCCTGATGCTTTCTCAAATCAGGGAAATATTAATTATATCAACTCCGCGCGACATAAATCTTTTTAAGGAGCTGTTCGGTGACGGCTCATGGCTGGGCATGAAGATTGAATATGCAGTGCAGGACAAGCCGCGCGGCCTTGCGGACGCCTTTATTGTTGGCGAGAAATTCATAGGCAAAGACCCGGTGTCTCTTATCCTTGGCGACAATGTATTTTACGGTCAGTCTTTTACGCGGACGCTCAAGAACGCATCTCAGATTATAGAGCATGACGGCGGCGCCGTTATCTTTGGCTATTATGTAAAAGACCCTACGGCATACGGCGTTGTGGAATTCTCAAAGGACGGCAAGGTTCTGGGCATAGAGGAAAAGCCGAAAGCCCCCAAGTCGAACTATGCGGTTCCCGGTCTTTATTTTTATGACAATTCCGTTGTTGATATTGCCAAGAACATCAAGCCTTCATCCCGCGGAGAAATCGAGATAACGGACGTAAACAACGCGTACCTCAAGAACGGCAGTCTCAAGGTAGAGCTGCTGGGGCGCGGCATGGCCTGGCTTGACACCGGCACATAC
>CAZKPZ010000199.1:1184-2934 GCA_964554745.1 uncultured Treponema sp.
CGGGCTTCTGGAAGCCTCAAACTTTATTGCTACGATACAGAAGCGGCAGGGAATGTATGTTTCCTGCATAGAAGAAATCGCATACCGTAACGGCTGGATAGCGCAGGACAAGCTGCTTTCTCTTGCCGCCGGCTACAAGACCAGTTACGGCGAATACCTTTCTTTTATTGCGGGGCAGAACTAAGATGGCTTTTGACATACAAAAAACACCGATAGAAGGCCTTTTTGAGATTCAGCCGAAAGTATTCGGCGACAACCGGGGATTCTTCTTGGAAACATACAGCAAGCGGGACTTTGAGGCTGCGGGGCTCAACATGAACTTCGTGCAGGACAATATGTCCTCAAGCACAAAGGGGGTGCTGCGCGGACTGCACTTTCAAAAGCGACATCCACAGGGCAAGCTTGTGAGCGCGGTTGCCGGCAAGGTGTACGATGTTGCTGTTGATTTACGGGTCGGCTCCGCCACGTTCGGCAAATATCACGGTGTCCTGCTTGACAGTGACAAGCACAACGCCTTTTATATCGCTCCGGGATTCGCCCACGGTTTTTACGTGCTCACAGACACAGCGGTATTCGCCTACAAGTGCACGGACTTTTACCACCCGGAAGACGAGGGCGGCATTATGTGGAACGATCCGACTGTAAACGTGAACTGGAACGAATTTGCCAGCGGCGTGACACCAGTACTTTCGGCAAAAGATGAAAAACACCCTGCGTTTGATATGCAATCTCTGTACTTTGACTTGAACGCAGCGTGGATTGGTAATTAAAAAAGGAGAAATAAGAAAATGATTTGGCTCATAGGCTCGAACGGTATGTTGGGAAAGGAGCTTGCTAAGGTTTTTGCGCAGAACAACGTGCAGTGGGTCGGTACGAACAGCGATGTTGACATCACAAATCCCGACGAGCTTGAAAACTATGCGGCCTCGCATGACTCAAGCGCGGGCAGAACCGGCTATGCAGCAAGCAAGGGCAAGGTTCCCGGCAAAATCACCTGGGTGATAAACTGCGCGGCCTATACCAAGGTTGACGATGCGGAAGACAACAGCGAGACAGCATACAAGGTGAATGCCACGGGTGCCCTGAACATAGCGCGTACCGCACGCCACATAGGAGCAAAGCTTATTCATATTTCAAGCGACTACGTATTCGACGGCAGTGGCAGCAGCCCCTATACTGAAGACGACAAGAAGAATCCGCAAAGCGCATACGGCAAGAGCAAGGCCGCCGGCGATGACCTGATAGAAAAGGAGATGACCCAGTACTACATTCTGCGGACGTCCTGGCTCTACGGCTTTGAAGGCAGAAACTTTGTGTACACAATGACACGGCTGATGAACGAGCGGGACGGAGTGACCGTAGTCAACGACCAGAAAGGCTGCCCTACCTGCACAACGACGCTCGCCGCAACGATTATGCGCATAATCAGCTCTTCGGAAAACGCACATGCGCTTTTCGGCAAAAAGGCGGCTATTCCCTACGGAATATACAACTGCACGGACTTAGGCGAGACCACTTGGTTTGACTTTGCCAAAAAGATATATGAGTGCGGACGCAAGCATAAGCGCATCACGACGGAATGTGAGATTTCGCCGTGCGCGAGCACGGACTTTCCGCAGAAAGCCAAGCGCCCGGCATACTCAGTACTGGACAAAACAAAAATTCAGGATGCCTTGCATATAAAGCTGCCAAAGTGGGAAGACAGTCTTGAGAATTTCATGAAGGCAGACAGATTCAACATTGTCTAGAG
>CAZKPZ010000200.1:0-2926 GCA_964554745.1 uncultured Treponema sp.
ATTTTATTTATAAACCTAATCAAACTGAATCAATCTGTTTTGAACCAGAGATAGGATATGACGGTCTGTTTTTTTCTTTCTTCTTAGATATGGACAAGAGTATCACATATTTTAAAGCAAAGACCATTGCAATGAATGTGGAAGGACTTGGACTTGCTGTAAAAAAGGCTGTAAATAAAGAGGCGGATATAAAACCGATAGAAAATTCGCCGAAGCCTTATACCCAACGGTGTTATCAGAGTTTAAATTCTGTCATCACTACTCTTGACTTACGGATGGACTATAAACAGATATACGGCAGAATTCTCAGAGTAAACGGTATGTTCAGAAAGTTCCGCAAGGCAATGCGAGTTGTTCTGACTGTGGAATTTGAGTATGGTGCAGACGGCATTGTTTGCTCTGACTCTGTGTCATGGAGCTTTATACCAAGGCAAAAAGTCTCATGGCGTTTTATCGATGAGGCGGAAAGCATTTGACGCAAGCTCAGCTATGCGCTCCTTGACACAGAACAATTTGTATTGTATACCAATTGTTATAAGGAGATAGTTTTCTAATGAAAAATAAAGATTTCAAAGACTTTGACCTTAGCAATTTTATCGAGCTTACGGAAGACCAGCTCCGCTTTGAGGTGAACGGAGGAAGGACAAAAAGCAGTTCTAGTTCGTCAAGTTCATCAAGCAGAAGCAATTCAAGTTCTTCCAGAGGGGCTTCGGACAGAGGTTCTGGGACTTCTTCAAGCAAAAGTACAGGAGTTTCAAAGACAGCAACTGGTAAAAGCGGAAATGGTTCAAGGATAAAATCTTCTTTTAGCAATTTTATCCAAAAAATTAAAACTTTGGCTTCTACTGAACAAAAAAAGAAATGGCCTGAAAATGGTTCTAACTCTACAAATAACTCTAAAAATCAAGGTTTTTCAACAAAAACAGATAGTCTAATAACTTATGGGGATTATAATGTTTCTAATGGAAAATTTCCACATGCACTTACTTCTGAAAGTATAAGCGATATGGATTACAGAGTCGATGCATCACAAAATAAAGTTGAAACAACAAAAGAACAAGTAAAAGAAACAAGCAGAAATGTTTGGGAAGAAAGAAGGAAAAGTCATGGACTAAGTTTTGGTTTTGTAAAAGCAATTGCTAAGAATCAACAAGCTTTTTCAAATAAGAAAAAAGCGGTAAAAGAAAATAATGATGTAAAATTTTACGAAAAAAGAAAACTGTTGAATATATCTTATCAATATCCAGCTTCTCAAGGATATCTTCCTACTTATGACCAGATAATACAAAATTCTAGCTGGCAGCTACAAAGCTCTTTTGCTTCTCAAGAACATCAAAATAACAAGGGTGCTCCTGAACTCAAATTCGTTAATACCGATAAAAAAAGTCCTGATTTCGGAAAAGAAGCTGTTTATACAAAAGATTTTTCAAATGATGGAGGATACCAATTATATTTAGATCCTCGTTATGAAGGTACTTATAATTATAAAACAGGACAATCTTTTTCTCGTGAAAACATTTCTCTTTATGGAATTGGGAATATAATGAAATCTTGGCTCGATCATGGCAAAGACGATCTCTTGCCATATTACTTGCATGAAAAGAAAAATGAAAGAGACCAATAAACTGATATTATTGATTTTGACTTTGCTTTGTTTTTTATTTTCCTCATGTTTCATACTAACAACTAGGGAATATAAGAGTAAAGCCTTGGATTCGTTTGAAGAAGAATGTTTTTGGGACGAAACAGTACCATTGAGTTCTTTTGAAAGATATAAAGTCGAAAACTTTTATTGCTTCATTACAACTCGACCTGATTATCATCGCAAAGAAAATGATTTACTGTTTCTTTTCTGTATTGTAGATAGTGATTTTTCCAAACCTGACTTTAAAATTACGGATATTACAATAAAAGATAAAAAAGGTAAAAAAATCTATTATTGTAAGGAATTTAATCTTTTGAACCCTGACTGCATACCCACTATAAATCCTTGTGAGAGAAAAGGATTCTTAGAATATGGCACGTTACTCTCTGACTCAAAAGATTATACACATTTGTCTTACAAAAAAATGAAAGACAGTTTTTATGCAGTTTCTTTTTATGTTAACGGTAAACTACATTCTGACATTTTACAAAAAGAAATATACCAAGAGCTTGTATGCATCTTTTAATTAAAACTAGAAACAAATTAAGGTTTGTAAACAGATTAAAAAGATGCCGACTATGCTTTTTGCAAGGCATCCACAATGCGGGAACTTGCGCCCAGAAAATCAAATCCTGAGATGTATTTGAAAGCGTGCAAAATAGGCCGTAGTCATGCATGCAGAGTTTGAAATTCTCATGTTCCTAATAAAAGCTTAGCGGCATTCCTCCTGTAAAATAATACATTCGTAAATTCTCCGTGAACTCCGACCTTAGAGAGTTAATCTGATTCCAGTCGCCACTCTGCAATATTTTAAGCAAATATTTCTTTCCTATCGCCAGCAGAAATTCTTCAACGCTCATAGGATAATTACTCTTTTCTTGACGATTTTTGAACAGTTGCAGCAGTCTGGATGAACCTAGTAACATCGGCTTGCTCTCTAACTAACACGACCTTACACTCTTGGTAACACTGCCTTGCCCTAGGCGGTACGTCTCGCCTTTGGAAATTCCTAAAACTGAGTCACACTCGGCTCAATTCTGTGCCCTTGACACAGAGTTTTTTGTGATGTATACCAATTGTTATAAGGAGATAGTTTTCTAATGAAAAATAAAGATTTCAAAGACTTTGACCTTAGCAATTTTATCGAGCTTACGGAAGACCAGCTGCGCTTTGAGGTAAACGGCGGCAGGACAAAAAGCAGTTCTAGTTCGTCAAGTTCATCAAGTTCAAGCAGGGGCAGTTCTAGTTCTTCCAGAGGTTCCTCAAGTAGCAGTTCTCGCG
>CAZKPZ010000201.1:0-2778 GCA_964554745.1 uncultured Treponema sp.
TAAGCTACGTTTCACTCGCGTGAAAATAACGAATCTGTTGTCAATACATATTCAAGAAAAGCTATAGATTGGGTGGCTTGACTGTGAAGTGATGAGCTGATTTTGTGATAACTCAACTATTATTATAGCGTATTTTCTGATATAATGGAAGTATGTTTATTAAATTTCCTGAATTCATTGCTCCTGGAGCGACTATCGGAATCACCGCTCCGTCTTTTGGAGCCACGACGGAACCATATATAACTCGTTTTAATTATGCGGTGTCGGCCTTTAAGAAAGCCGGCTATAAACTTAAGATAGGCGAGACCTGTCATAAAAGCGACGGTTTGGGCATAAGTACCAGTCCTGAGGCAGCCGCACACGAGCTTATGGACTTTTATCTGGATGATTCTTTAGACGCAATTATTTCCTGCGGTGGCGGAGAGATGATGTGCGAGACAATAAGCTGCATTGATTTTGAGCACTTGTCCAAGGCGAAGGCAAAATGGTTCATGGGTTATTCAGATAACACAAATTTTATCTTTCCGATGGCTGTTATGTGCCATACGGCAGGCATCTACGGACCGACTATTACCGGCTTTGGTAAGCCCTGGGAGCGCCCCGAAAACGATGCCTTGGGACTGCTGGAAGGAAAGATAAACTGTGTCAGGGGGTATGAGTATTTTCAAAGCCCTGAGGCAGATGAAAAGATTTCGGCGCAAAACCCTCTTGCACCCTATGAATTTGATGAAAAGCAGGTACTCAAGACTTTCGTTCCCAAAGGCGGAAAGCTTGTCTTGACCGATTCTACAGTCTCTTTTTCTGGTATCTTGCTGGGAGGCTGCCTTGACGTGCTGGCCAATCTTGTTGGAACAAGATTCGACAGTGTCAATGACTTTAACCGTAATTCAGATAAGATTGTGTGGGTTTTGGAGGAATGTGACGGAAACCCTATGGAAATCAGACGGCAAATATGGCATTTGCAGGAAGCCGGCTGGTTTGATAAAGCCTGTGGTTTTGTAATAGGCCGCCCGCTTGCCGCATTCAGGCAGTCCGTAATGGGCGTGGACTGTTATAATGCGGTGACTGACATAATTGCAAAACTCAATGTTCCTGTCGTTATGGATGCGGACGTGGGGCATATCAGCCCGGCCATGCCGCTGGTAATCGGTGCGGAAACAAAGGTTGTGGCCTGTAATAACGTTTTGTCAATGACTTTTGGCTCAGCCCTTGCGTAATCGAAATCAAACAGCTATAATCGGCGTATATGTTTATGGCAAAGAAAGTACTTGTTTTTTTCTCTCTCTCGTTGATTTTTCTGGGGACACCGCTGACAGTCTCGGCAAAAGAAGCAGAGATACAGGCTGCTGAAGAGCCTGTGCCTGTAGGCTATGAGCCGGAAGTCAGTGAGGAAGACGGAAAGGTTAACTTGATAACAGGGTTTTCTTCTGCCGTTGTGCCGCTCGTTTTTATCGGAAGCTGGAACCGCTTTGTCTCAAGAGCTTCATGGGCAAAGGTCAAGTGGGAAGATGTAAATCATTATAGAAAGCTTGAATTTGATGACGACTGGTATTGGACAAATTTTGTCTTGCATCCGTATCAGGGTGCTCTTGCATATATGGGGGCTAGAAACTCAAATTTCGGTACATTAGGCTCGTTCGGTATTTCTGTCCTCAGTTCGACTATATGGGAATTCTTTTGTGAAAAAAATGCTCCTTCCATAAATGATATGGTCTATACGACCGTGGGTGCCTTTGCTGTTGGCGAGATGTTGTACCGGCTGAGCATCGACGGTTCGGATTTATGGAAGCCGTTGGGGTATGTGTTGAATCCTATGCGCCTGTATACGGATTTTACTACCGGGCATAAGCCGAATGGTCCGCATAATAATATCTATAAACTTTCTTTGCGTTCATATATGAATGCGATGTACGGAGTTACTTATCCTAAAGAGGGAAATGACAATCTTGAAGAGCTTTATCCAGGTCTTTTAGGTATTGAGACAAATGTTGAATACAGAGACCCCTATGGTCACGATTCAAATTCTCCATACAGTTCATTTGAGCTTACTTTCGGCGGCGGCGTAGGTGCTCCGTCAGGCAAGGGTTACCGGGAAATAGAGAAAAAAGTCGCGTATGATATTCACATTTTCAGTAACGGTATGATTTTGTCCAGGTCAATCCCAGAAGAGATAAACACAGATACGACTTGGGGTCTTGTAATGGACTATGATTTCATGTTGAACAGCTTCTGTGATTTTTCTTCACTGGCTCCAGGCTTTGCTTTTAAGCAAAGAAGACATTTTGATCATAGCTATATTGAGTATCAGGCGCATTTGGATTTTCTTCTTTTGGGAACGACTGATATGTTTTATACAAGGCGTCAGGATTATTATCCTCTGCTTGTAAGTGATGAGGATCGCTCCTACTCATACACAATGGGAGCTGAGGCTGTAGGTACTTTTAAGTGGTTCTGGGAGAACGGCGACATGCTTTCGTTTGCCTTGCATTCGTATTTTATGTTTGATTTGCCTGATCCGGACAAAGACCATGAGACAAAGGGGTTTGAGTGGGTCAATCATTTCAATGCCGGCTATGAAGTTCCGCTGACGAATAGCGTTGCGATAGGTTTTGAAAATGTCTTGTACTACAAAAAGTCTTTGTACTCTAACTATCCAGATATGGATGCTTTTTCATATACTGCAGGAATGTATGCAAAGTACAAATTTAAAGATTGATTAATACGTTACTTCGCCGTCATGGCAGAGAAGGCTTGAGGATGTAACCGTTTTTAAAGCGG
>CAZKPZ010000202.1:0-2744 GCA_964554745.1 uncultured Treponema sp.
GCATAGCTGTTCCAACAGCAATATCATCATAATCATCAGTGCGGGAACTGATTTTTACGTAAAGCGGCTCGCTGAAATCAATGCCCAATTTACCGGCGGCCTCAGTTGTAAGCACCAGTGCGGAATCCCGCCCAGAATCAAGAGTACCCAGGTTCAATACACTTAACTCTTCACCGGAGAAGGGATTTGAAATGCGGATTGTATCGCCAGGAAGATAATTCTGAGCCTTTGCAAAAAGGCCGGAAGGAAGTTCATTGTTATAGGCAATCTCCAGATTGCCATAAATATATCCGTCACGAACATCAGCAGCCCAGAGGAACATGGAAATAAATATCAACAAGAAAAAGCTACTTATCTTTTTCATACAGTATCCTCACTCAGCTCTTTGGAACAGCCCCAACAATGTCTGAAGCAATCGAACGGGTCAATTCTTTTACACCTCGCTCATTATTCTTATTATCAGAGACCTTTTCTACTTTTTTTGAACCTCTTTCTATCTCTGCGCCAGTTCTGGCGTTATACAAAATCCAGCTCACGCCTTTTATGTTGCTGAGCAAGACAGCTTCCGGGCTTGCAGAAGATGTCGTGTCATAATCAATCATCAATACAACAAGGTAGTTGCAGTATGTATTCTTAGCTTCGTCCAATGAGCGGAAATAAACAGCTTTGTCCCCTGCTTCTGATTTTGATATCGCCGTGGGGAAATTCGTTGTGATATGGCCGCTGTCAAAAAAGCTGTCAAAGAATACATTTTCCATAACATAGGAAGACTGACGCACCGTATCCACGGAGGAATCATGCTGAATTATCTGGAACGAAACAGCAGCTGCCGCAGCAGAATGAATCACAAGAGCCGCAAGTATTAGAAATGTAGAAAGAAATTTGCGTCTGCCAAATCTCAGCATTTTATCCCCTCGAACAAAAGTTCTTCAATAGTAATCATCGGTAATTCCAAGCGTTGGTTTAACATTTATTATTCCTTTATCGGATAACAATCAAACCCTGCCGCGCGTAACTCTTTTCCCACCGTGCCGTCGCGGTTCTCGTCCACCACCACAATGTAATACATAGTGCCCGACGAGCGTGTTTCCGTATAATAGTAGGCCTCAAAGCCCTTGTCTTTGACCCGGGAAACCAAATCAACGGCATTCTCCCTGTCCCTAAAAAAGCCAACCTGCTCCACGACCTTATCTTTCTTTTTGCTTTCAGACGGAGCGCTCTCCTGCGCGTCATTTTCCGCAGTATTTGCTACTGCCGGCGGCTGCTCATAAACAGAGGGAGCATCGTCTTTTAAAGAAGCACGGGGCATAAAATACCAGAAAGGAAGCCCCATAATCTCACTTTTGCCCTCAACAATCATCGTCTCTGGACTATACGGGAATTCTTTCTTTAAGCTGTCGCCATATTTTGACTCGCCCGTGACATACCAAAGGGTGAACAGAACAGACGGCTTCACGTCTTTCATGCCCTCCTCTTCTATAAATTCCTGCAGATTAGCAATAACCCCTTGTGCATCCTCATAGTCAGAGACTTTGCACAGTGCGCTCCATGCTCCCAAAAGGCGTTTTTGCGCAATAATCCCCTGGTCTTTCGAAGAATTCACCGGAGACGCATCCAAATATGAATCGGCGCTTTCAAAATCGCAGGCTCCCAAACTGGCGCGAGCCGCACAGATATAAAGCTGGGCATTAGTCGCCTTAGGCATGCCCTTTGCGTCAGGTTCATTTATACCTGCGGCAGAAGCATAGGATACCGCAGCTTCCGTAAAATGCCCCATTTGCTCTTGAAGCGTGGCAGTATAATACAGAATGGAGCGCCGCTCCATATCATTCTTGGCAAGCCCTATATGAGTAGTAAGATAGCGGAGACTTTCCCCTGCACTCTCTTTCAGCAGGGCATTTGCCCTCAAAGTCATGGCGGACTTTTCTCCCTCATCAGGAGAGGCCGCGGACAATACTGTATTTGAGGAAATTAAGATGATGAGAGAAAAAACTAAGAAAAAGACTTTCCGCATTAAAATAACCCACCAACTTCATTGTCGGCAGATTAAGGAACACACTTTCTATCTTTTTACAGCTGATTGCCGTCTGTATATTCAACCGTGGTAGAAACAGCCGCGTCATCCGGCTCAGAGGCCACAACTTCAGCATCAGCCAAAGAAGCGTCCGAAACGGACTTTTCTTCTTTAACGGCTTTCTTTTCAGCCTTAGCGGATTTCTTTAAGAGCTTAGCTTCCTGCTTTTCCTTTTTTAGTTTTTCACGCGCTTCTTTTTTTTCTGCCTTGGCAAGCAGCGCCATATCCTTTTCCGTAGGCTTCCGGGGTGCATTCTTACCGATAGTAAACGGAACCATTATCAGCACTCCGGCCAACAACGAGATGATTATGGTAAAAGCGACAGGAACATCCTTAAAGGTATGAAAAACCCATACATCACAGGTGTTACCCAAATTATATCCGGTAAACAAAGCTGCGATTGCAGCGACAATAAGAGTACCGATCAATCTGACTGGCATATATTTCCCCTAAATAACTTATGATTTATCTAAAACGTATTCTAATATTATATAGAAGAGAACGATAAAAAGCAACAGACTATTGCAGGACTTCCATATTCTAAATGCAGGTAAATCGCTCGTGCGACAGTATACTTCCATGGCGCGTAACCCCTAGGGTTAATGGTGTGTGACCCCCAGCATTCATGGTGTCAAAACGCTGGCGTTTCGGGTATCAAACCTCTGGCGGT
>CAZKPZ010000203.1:0-2729 GCA_964554745.1 uncultured Treponema sp.
ATATCTTCTTCATTAAAATCAAACTGAGGGAAATACTTACCCAAAAGACTTTGTACTCCTTCATGTTTCAAAGCTTTGAACTCGACCATAATATGAAAGCGCCTCTGCATTGCCTTATCCATAAGGTTCCGAAGGTTTGTTGTACAGATTACAATTCCCTCAAATTTTTCCATTTGGGTAAGAAACTCATTTACCTGAGTAATTTCCCAGCTTTGAGACGCATACGCTCTTTCACGATTCAGCAATAAAATGTGCAAGATTTGTTTTTCCGGCACCGCTTAATCCGTAAAAGAGAATTCGAATACCCTTTTCGTTACTCTGCGAATTCTTGTCATTAACAATGGCATTCTGAACCATCTCGACTATTTCCTGAGCTGGAATTGAAGTATTTAAGACAGATAAATCATAAGAAGAATTAATAGATTTGAGCTCGCGAGAATCCAACTCATATGGATTTTCAATGATTGCAGATTCTTCTTTCTGCGACTCTGGCTTGTCATAAATCTGCCGTAACAGATATTGATAATTCATAGCGTCCTCCTCCTCAAACAAAAGTTGACATTTCCGCCTGATGATATAGAATATAGAACAGAGTTATTCCCAATGCACGGGAATGCAAATTGTTTATAATAAAAATAAAGAAAACAAATTTTATCTTAATTTTATTTGGAGGAATCCTTGAAAACTGGTTATTTTAAATCAAAAAATCGTCTAACTTTCAAAAGAAAAGTAATGGATCAAATTGATGAAGATGGTTTTTATATCAATGAAATAGAGCCTTTAGGTATTTTTAAGATAGCAAAAAAAGATTTTTACACTTATTTTGATAATGTTGTGGCTTCAGAAAGCTGGAAACAAGGAATCTATAGTTACAAGAATTTTCCATCTTGGGCAAAAGAATACTTAAATAACAATTCAAAAATTATTCAGCCACTCACAATCAATCATAAAAGTTTACAAAACTCCAATAAACAGGAATCTATTGATTATGTTGGAGATGAAATTAGAAATAAAATCCGAGAAATCGGAAGAATCTGGTATAACTCTCCTACTAAAATTAAAATATCTGAAAACAGTATAAATCATTGGTATAACATAATAAATGAATGGACTAATGATGAAACACTTCCTCTTGTAGTAAGAAAAGAAACAAAACGATGCGGTGAAGCAACAATTCATCCAAGTGGCAGAGAAATTATTTTTTCTGATAATTCATTTGCGACTTGGGTTATCTGCAATGTTATAAGAAATAAACTATATTCCCTTGAAGAAATCAAAACCATGCTTTTAAGTGATGAAATTCCTTTCATGTTCATCTCTACAAAGAGTTCAAAAGAAAATGCAAAATATAAAAAAGCTCTTGGTAATAATGAAACGATAGGTTGGACGCTTTGCCATAAAGAAGCAATTGGCTTCAATAAAAAAGATAAAATTGAAGAGATAAATATTGAAACTATAAAACAACACTTTTTCAAATATGCTAATCCTAGGAACATGTTCTTATTACCAAGGGAAATAGGTTTTCTTGGAGAATTAAAAGAATTTATTGAAGAGCAAAAAAACTAATTAAAAGCAGGAGTGTTTATATGGCAGTTGACTTCACCGAAAAAGCAAAACGCTTTCAAGTGATTGATGAGATAATAGCATCTGGGCGAAAACTGAAATGGAAAGATATGATTTCAGAACTTCAAAACAAATATAATCTCAAAACCAGCAAGACTTCTTTCTTCCGAGATATCGCAGAACTTGAAGAAAAATACGGTGCCCCTATAGATACCGACTTTGAAACAAATGGATACTTTTATACCGATCCAAAATACCGCCTTCCTCGCTTCTACACAGATGAAAACGCTGCTAAGGCAGCAAAGCTTATCAAAACGCTGATGGACATGGTAAAGGGAAATCCGCTTTATAAAGAAGCTCAGGAGGTTTTTGAATCACTCGCGATTGAAAATCATGATTTATCGATTGAAAATATTAAGATAAACAAAAAGCCTGAGAATGATCGCATTATTTTTGTTGGAGCTCCGAATAAAGAAATACCTGCAGAGACCTGGCGTATTATAGATCTGGCCTTAATGGAAAATCGTGTTATCACTTTTGATTACCAGTCTCTTACAGATGATAAATCAAAACCTCGTCGAGTCCAGCCATGGCAACTGATTTTTGATAATGGTAACTGGAATCTACACGCATTGGATGTTGTAAAAAATGCCCGCCGCCGATATACCCTCAGCGAAATTAAAAATCTCAAATTGACAAAAGAAGTTTTTACTTTACCAAAAGATTATGATTTTAGAAAAATGACAAGAGGTTCCTTTGGCTGCCTTTGCGACAAGAATTATGAAAATTATAAAATCCATCTACATGGGTACCCAGCACGCGTCGCTCAAAAGTGTGTATGGGGAGAAAATCAAACTATCGTCAAAGACAAGAAGAATCCCGGTCCTAAAAACGACGGCATAATTCTAAGTTTCCGAAGTAATCAACGCGAAGCTATCTGGACTTGGGTTTGGCAATGGGCTGATGAGGCCTGGCCGATAGAACCGAAGGAGCTGGTGGATAATTGGCTGGAGAGAAGGGAGAAGGTGAATAAGATTGAAATATAAATTTATATTTGAAATTGATTCTGTGCTAATATCATAAAATGATAAATATAAAATATTTTTAATCATTGATGCTACACTAAAAGTGGACACTAACAGGTAGAAAACTGTTGAAAAAAATAG
>CAZKPZ010000204.1:0-2723 GCA_964554745.1 uncultured Treponema sp.
TACTGTGACATTCATCCAATAGGTGTTTATACGAAAGATAAGGGGAAACGGTTGACTGTCGATATAGACCATTTCTTCCCTAAAGCAGACTGCCCTTTGTTAAGTCTTTCTCTAAAGAATTTCGTTCCGTCTTGTCAAATTTGCAATTCAAGAATAAAAAGCAAAACGGGGCTACTAAAATTTTATTCAATAAAATCTTTGTCAGATAAAAATATACTTAGGCAGATTGCCCCAACGAGTAAAATTTGTGACTATGAAAACAATATCATGTTTGAAGTATGGCCTCAAAACGGGGATGCAGACAAGATTAATTATTTGGATAATATAAATGCCTACAGAGTGAGGTTAAATTCTACTACTGAATATAAGCACGGAATAGATGCTTTTAGACTGCAAGAGAGGTATAATTCTATACCGATTCTAGCAACGGCTTTGTCAATTTTGGATTTAAAAAGAAAATTCCCAACATCAAAAATTTCAGAGTTTAAAAAGTTGTTGAATAGCAGCGGAAAATACTCGTTTACGGATGAGCAAATTGAAGAGATGATTTTCAGAAAGGACTATGATATAAAAAGACATGCCACATTGACTAAAATGAAATCTGATTTATTGGATTGAAAATATGACAAACAAAGAAAAATACAAAGAATTTTACTTGTCACACACAGATATGTGCATTTTCTCCGCACCTTGGTGGCTTGATACCATGGCTGGTGCGGAGAATTGGGAAGTCGTCTTGATAGAAGACAAGAATGGCAACATTGTTGCCTCGTTTCCTTTCGTCTGTCGCAAAGGACGGCTCGGATTAAAAACAATAGGGATGCCTGTTCTTACGCAGAAACTCGGCCCCTATATCGTCTATGATGCCAACAAAATTTCGGAGATGAAGAGGTTGGGGCAGGAGCATGAAATCTACGGTCAGATTATTGACCTCCTGCCCAAGTTCGACAATCTGAATTTGAACTTTGATCAGGCATACAAGAACTGGCTTGCATTCTATTGGCGTGGTTTTAGCCAGACAACACGGTATTCATACAGGATAACAGGTATAAAAGACCACGATTTTGTATTTGGCGGATACGCCAGATACAAAAAGCAAAAAATCCAAAAAGCAAAAAATCTAACGCTCAAGTTTGATATGGATTTTGATGCCTTTTATGACTATTTTGAAAAAGTCGTGAATGAACGCGGAGAAAAAGTCAGTTATACGCGAAAACAGTTCACCGACTTGTGCCGTTCAGTGTATGAGCATAATGCAGGACGCATATTCTACTGCGAGGACGAAAACTCTAACATTCACGCAATCAATCTAACGGTATGGGACAATACCTGTGCCTATTATCTTGTCACCATGCGCAAAAACGAATACAAGACGAGCGGCGGCACGGAATTCCTTTTGGATGAAACAATCAAATATGTGTCACAGTATGTTGACACCTTTGATTTTGAAGGCAGTATGATTCACGGTGTGGAAGGGAGTTACCGCTGGTACGGCGCACACCAGACAGAGTATTATACAATTTTTAAGGATAACAGAATTTTCGTTCCTGTTTTGCGAGAAGTAAAGAATTCTTTGCGGAAGATAAAAAAGAAATATGTAACCAAGTAGTCAAAAATTTATAATTGAGCACTATGATAAAAAACACAATAAACTATATTCTCGTATTCCTTGGGGAAACAGATTCTGTGTTGAATTGTGTCGCCTATTCAAAATCGCCTTCCGAAAAAAAACTCACCATAATCCAAAGTGATTTCTTTGACGAGGGAATCTACGGCACACAGAAAACCTTGCCAACCGTTCCTTTTGCAAAACTGCCATGTACGTATATTCCTTTTTTGTTTGGTTCGCCCAAAATCGAACGAACTAGTGACGGACGCATCATCTTGTATGCAGACCTTGTGGCTTCTGCATACTTTATGCTTTCCCGCTATGAGGAAATTATAAAGCCGGACTGCCGCGACCAGCACGGACGCTTTCTTGCAAAGGATGCTGTTGTGTTCCAACAGGGATATGGTATGCGGTCTCTTGTGGACGAGTGGGGTAGGTATCTTAGAAATTTGCTCCGAGACTGTGGAGTAAAACTACCTGAAGAAAAAACAGGGTTTTACCACATTTATTTGACGCATGATGTTGACATTCCATTTAGAATAGAAAATAAAAAATCAGCATTTAAGCAATTTATAAAAAACATTATCCATCGAGGGATTCCCGTTGTTCATCCCTTTAGAATTTTCAGAGATGGATCAAAAGATCCCTATTATACTTTTCCGTGGATTATCCAAAAAGACTGTGAATTGATCAAAAAGCTTCCTGATAATTGCGTAACTAGCATTTATTTTTTAATCGCAGCGGGTTCAAGAAGAACTTCTAATTATGCAGATATACATTCAAAAAAATATTCTGAATTGGTTGAACTTTTAAAAGATAGCTGTGCAAAACTTGGTCTTCATGTCAGTTACGAAGGTGGAAAAAAATCAAAATTAATCGTGGGGGAGAATAAGAGACTTAAAGATATCTTGCCAGCTGAAGAAAGAAATCAAGGTACTTGGAGTCGCCACCATTATTTAAGGTGGTGCGAACCTGAACAAATTGAAGATATGGAGAGAGCCGGTATAACAGACGATTTTACTCTTGGCTATGCGGACTGTGCGGGATTCAGGGTTGGAACTTGCAGGCCATACCGATTTATAAATCCAAAAAATCAACGCCTTACAAATATAGT
>CAZKPZ010000205.1:0-2630 GCA_964554745.1 uncultured Treponema sp.
GACTGGATTTACAAACTCAACAACGAGGAGCTGAAGGCAAAGTGGTCGCTGCCGGGAATTGAGCAGAACCAGGAAATCTTTTTGCGCTATCTCTACGAGCAGAAAAAATGTTTCGGCGTAGACTTTAATGACTTGATTAATTTTGCGCTCTACATTCTTGAAAACTTCCCGGACGTGAGGGAAAAGTGGCAGGACCGCATGCAATACGTTATGGTCGACGAGTTTCAGGACGTGAGCGCCAAGCAGTTCAAGATTGCCCAGATACTCAGTGCAAAGCACAAGAACCTTTTTATTGTGGGCGACAGCGACCAGACAATTTACTCCTGGCGCGGCAGTCACGTAAAACTGATTCTGGACTTTGACAAAAAATATCCGGGAACAAAGACTTTTGTTCTTACAAAGAATTACCGCAGCACAGAGGAGATTCTAAAGGTAAGCAATAGCCTCATAGAAAAGAATACGGTGCGCTATCCTAAGGAATTGACAGCCGTAAAAGGGAACGGGGAAAAGCCGCAGTATTTTCATGCGGACAGCGAACAGAAAGAAGCGGAATGGATTTGCAAGACCATACAGCAGCTTGTAAAGCACGGAGCGGCAGACAGGCAGGTAAAGTATTCAGACTTTGCGGTTCTGTACCGTGCCCACTATGTTTCGCGCTCGCTTGAAGAGGCTTTCATAAAAAGCGACCTGCCCTACAGGATTCTTGCAGGAACGGAATTTTACGGACGGCGCGAGATAAAAGACGTAGTATGCTACCTTCGCATGCTTACAGCGGCGGACGACATTTCGTTTTTCCGCACAATAAATATGCCGTCCCGCAAAATCGGCAAGACGAAGCAAACTTTTCTTAGAGAATATGCAGAAGACCACTCGTGCAGCGCATACGAAGCCTTGCGGCAGAATGCAGACAGCGAAAGGTTCAAGGGTACAGGGGCAAAGAGCTATATCGAAGCAATTGAAAACACAAGGGCTTTGGCGGCAAAGACACCGGACGGTACGCCGCAGCTGCACAAGCAGGCGACACTCGGAGACATATTGCAGGCTATACTCGATTTAAGCGGTTACGAAAGTTTTTTGCGACTTGAAGCAGACCAGGACAGGCTGGACAATCTGGCTGAGTTTAAGAGGGCAGTTAACGAGGCAGGACTTGATGACGACGCAACGCTGGAAGGGCTTTTGCAGCACATAGCGCTGTTTACAGACTTGGACAGGGAAGAAGGAAAGTCAACGGTAAAGTTTTTGACGATTCACGCGGCAAAAGGAATGGAGTTCCCGTATGTATTTTTATGCGGAATGAACGAAGGCGTGTTCCCCAGCCGCAAAGTGCAGACTCCGGACGATATGGAAGAAGAGCGGCGTATTGCCTACGTTGCCATGACACGCGCAAAGGAAGGACTCTTTTTAAGCGACAGCGAAGGCAAGGCAAATGACGGCATATTCAAATACCCCAGCCGCTTTATCTTTGACGCAGGACTTGAAAACCTGGAACTTGTCCAGCCGCTCGACAGCGCGCTCGTTGCGCAGTCACAGGCTGTAATCAGCTATGACGAAGAGCGGCTTTCTGCCATGCGGACGGTATTTGCCGCCGGAGAGCGCGTGAAGCACCCTGTCTTTGGTACAGGAACAATCACGCTTGTGAATACGAATGCGTCATGCTATACAATAAAATTTGACAGCATGGAAACAGAACGCAGCATTCAGTTTACGGCAAAGTTGACGGCGGCAGAATAGCATGTTAGAATAATTTCAATACAGGAGGCCACAATGTTTGAACAGATAATATTGCCATACTCTTTTGACGCTTTAGAACCGCACATCGATGCACTGAATATGGAAACCCACTATGCCAAGCACCATGCGGCATATACAAAGGCATTTAATGATTTTGCTGAAAAGGCAGGTCTGACGGGAAAATCAGCAGAAGAGATACTGATGAACTTGGACAGCATTTCTGACGAGGGATTAAGGAAAGGACTGAGGAACAACGGCGGCGGCTATTACAACCACAACCTTTATTTTTCAATAATAGCTCCAGCCGCCGATGGAGTGCCTACCGGCAAACTTGCAGCTAAAATAGATGAAACATTCGGGAACTTTGATTCCTTTAAGGAAAAAATAACAGGACTTGCACTGACGCAGTTCGGCTCAGGTTGGGCATGGCTCTGTGCAAAAAAGGACGGCTCACTTGAGTTGTGCCAGAGTGCAAACCAGGATAACCCGTACAGCCTGCACCTGGGAACAAAGCCAATCCTTACGATAGATGTCTGGGAACACGCCTACTACTTGAAGTACAAGAATCTGCGAGCCAGTTACGTGGCACAATTCTTCAACGTGATTGACTGGAAGAAAGTCGGGGAATTATACGAAGAGAACCTGTAAGATGACAGGCATCCGCACGGCAAGCAAGAAGATCAAGCCACTGACTGCCTGCCGAACTTTGCGTTCGTCTTAGCATAAGACTAGAACAGCCTTAGAACATCTTCCGGCAAGGCTTACAAGATAATCCCATAAGGCTTATCAGATTTTCCTGTAAGGCTTACAAGATAATCCCGTAAGGCTTGCAAAGCTTTCCCGCAAGGGGCTGTCCAAAAAGAAATGGGCAGCTCTAATTTTTTTTAAATTTACAAGTG
>CAZKPZ010000206.1:0-2613 GCA_964554745.1 uncultured Treponema sp.
CTTTGCAATTTATGATACAGAGCATATTGAGTTTTTTTGAGAGGTTATTTTGATATGAGACTAAATATAAAATATATAATTCAGTCTGTTGCTTTATGTTTTTATGTATCATGTTTTAGTTTTTTAGGCTATTCTCAAACAACTGTTTCTTATCAAATACCGCCAATGCAGAAAGTAGAAGGCGGAACGTTCTATATGGAAGAGTGGTGGCACGAGAAGCATAAGGTTACAGTTAGTGACTTTGAAATTGCCGTATATGAAGGTGAAAAGAATTTGAACTGGTGGCAGTCTGTAATGCTATGCAACAGCCTCAGCCGCCAGGCTGGATATACTCCGTGTTACAGTCTTGACGGTGAGACTGACGAAAGAAAATGGGGCGATTTTCCATTGGATAACGAGCATGAAAGTGAACTTGCGCACTGGTCTAAAATCAGATGTGACTTTAATGCTGACGGCTACAGACTGCCAACAGAGGCTGAGTGGGAATTTGCTGCCAGAGGCGGAAACCTGAGCCGTGGATACATATACAGTGGGAGCGATAATCTTGACGAGGTCGGTTGGTATGATAAAAACAGCAAAGGTGTAGCCCTTTATGATGGAGAGAAGAAACCTAACGAGCTTGGATTATATGACATGAGCGGTAATCACTGGGAGTGGTGCTGGGACTGGAATCATAATTACAGTCCTTTTCCTCAGGTAAATCCAATGGGTGCGGACTTGCCAATTAGTTATTTAAGTATACAAGAGAAAGTCAGAAGAGGCGGATATAGAAAAAGTCCTGAAAGACTTTGTAAGACCAATGCAAGAGAGGGTGCACAGCCAAATTCAAGCACCGGTTTTGCATTACGCTTATGCCGCTCTCTTTCAAAAGATCACAGCGACATCGTGATGTTGCCGCATGATGAAGATGTAATGAATTCCCTCAAGCCGGAGATGGTGGAAGTTTCGAGCGGTCAATATGAAATTGCTTTGAATGAAGTTGATAAGGCTTTGTACTCTCTTGTGATGGAGACGGAATTGAGCCAGTCTCATGGAATCCTGCCTGTAGAGGAAATAAGCTGGCTGGATGCTGTTGCATTCTGCAACCGTCTGAGTTTAATGTACGGTTATACTCCGTGTTACAGCATGAATGGGAATAAGAATCCTTCTGAATGGAAACGGGGAAAGTCTGTATGGAAGAAAGTAAAGTGTGATTTCAATGCTGACGGCTACCGTCTGCCGACAGAGAGTGAGTGGGAGTATGCGGCAGTGGGGGGAGATACTCAAGTAGTATACAAATATGGCGGTGGTGATGAGCCTTATGTGTGCTGGTATGGCAAGACAACAAGCCAGAGCGTGCGGTGGGGAAAGAGGAATGCTCTTGGAATGCAGTGTTTGTGCGGAAACGTTGCGGAGTGGTGTTGGGATTCCTGCAAGAAAGGTGACCGAAAAAAAGTTCTCCGCGGAGGTTCTTATGCCAATTCTGCAGAAGACTGTACAGTCTATTCACGTGCAGGGGCTGAGCCTGATGTGCCTGTTAAGGCTGCAGGATTGCGTCTGTGCCGCTCGTTAGGCGTACGGCAAGTAAGTGAGTCTGAACAGAGTGGAATCCAAACGTTCTTTGACTCGATAGTCAGATTTGTGTCGGGTTTATTCGGTAAGAAGTAATCGAAACTGAGGAAAAAGGCATATTGAGTTTTTTGCAGAATTATTCGGGTAGGAATGCGGTGGCAGTGTGTGAGGGAGCCGGCTGCCAGCCGGTCTCCCATGCCGCCTGTTTTTGCGGTAAAAAAGATTCTATCTTAAATCCTGCGTCTTAATCCAGTCCTGGTCGTCGTAGGTTCTGTTTTCTCCGGCCATAGACCAGATGAATGTGTAGTTTTTTGTTCCGCAACCGGAATGTATTGACCAAGACGGATTGATTACGGCTTCGTCATTGTGCATAACGATGTGACGTGTCTGATTCGGCTCTCCCATAAGATGAAAGACAACCTGGTCTTCGGGAATGTCAAAATAGAAGTAGACTTCCATGCGCCGTTCGTGTGTGTGGGCAGGCATTGTGTTCCAGACGGAACCCGGCTCAAGGTGTGTCAGCCCCATGGAAAGCTGGCATGTCTCAAGCACTGCCGGGTGAATGTACTGGTTGATTGTACGCTCGTTGCTCTCTTCAAGGCTTCCCAAGTGCTTGTGCACGGCATCATCATAGGTAATCAGCTTTGCGGGGAAGGCACGGTGTGCTGGCGTTGAGTTCATATAGAACTTTGCGGGTTTGTCAGAGTTTATACTGGAAAAGCGGACGCTCTTTGTTCCCATGGGCAGATAGAGGGCATCATAGTGCTTCACGCTGTATTTTACTCCGTCGGCTTCAACAAGTCCGTCTCCGCCGATGTTTATCATACCCAGTTCGCGGCGCTCCAAAAAGAAATTGACACCGAAGTCTTTCATCGGATCGATGTTCTTCTGCAAATCCACCGTGCCATGAACAGGCAGTACGCCGAGCGTGACGATTCTGTCAATATGCGAATAGACTGCTGAAATATCGTCTGCCTTAAAAATGTTCTGTATAAGGAATTCCTTGCGGAGTTCTTCCGTCGTCATTGTCTTGAACGGCTCTTTGCCTGTTGAGTATCTGAT
>CAZKPZ010000207.1:0-659 GCA_964554745.1 uncultured Treponema sp.
TCGAACCATGACGGATCACCAGAACAGGCAATTCACAGCTTCAAGGTTTCTTTTTCTTGTTTAGGTGGAAACCAGGGCAAAGACACCTAGCATTCGTAGGCTTCGATGAGAGCCCAATCTTGGTTCTCACCGATGATACGAATGTTTCTCATTGCAATTTTCACTGGATTTGGATCCAGTGTTTGCAATGATCTTTTCATTTCTTCCAGGAGAAGATAAATCATCTCAATCTCCTCCAGGAAGAACTCTTCTTCTAAAGAGAGGATGAAGCTTGCAGCTTCATTGCAAACTTCTTCCACCTCTTTTATTTTTACATCTTTCATGTTCTCACCTTTTTTTAACACGCTTCATCAGGCACATCTCATGCCGAATCATAAGCACAATATATTTATATTATTTTTGTGTAGGTTGTAAAACCACACATTTCATATTCCGCCATATGATAGCGGATCCTGTCTATATCATCATTGGCCTCTTTTGACCAATAGACTCCGCGAATTAAATCACGGTTTAACAATTTCAGCATTTGTCTTGCTGTTATATTCAGCAAGACAGCTAATACTGCTATATCTGCGGTATTGCAGACATTTTCTCCAATTTTAATTGGAGACTGAGCAAGGGTGATGTCTACACCCTCTTCATCGTCTTCTACAACTTCT
>CAZKPZ010000207.1:669-2589 GCA_964554745.1 uncultured Treponema sp.
GTATGTACTTCCGTCAAATGCTACAAAAGTAGCAACAACGGTGGATTCGTAAACATTGTGTCTGGCATTCGCTTCATTGAGATAAACACCTTCAAGTGCGTCAATCTCGAATTCGCTACTGCTGACGGTCATCAAATCGCCAACTGTTGGTTCGCTCCCTGAAATGATTTTAAACACTCCAATATTTGGAGCGGAAACCTTGTAGGGTTCTTTGGTTTTGTAGCTTTTTACTTCTTCGGTTTCAGTTTCTACATTTTGGTATATAGTCCCGTATTGGGCCTTGTACATGATTGTTTCTGTCATTTATAATCCCTCCTTTTTATTATTGTCATGCTGGACAGGGATTGTCCTTGTTTATTGGCATGCATGACTCACACAGCCTATGATAATGACAAAATTCATAGGACTTGATAACTCATTAATGGAATCGAACCATTACAGAACCAACCATGGATGAGTTTAACAGCTTCAAGGTTTCTATTCTTGCTTATGGGGAGAAACCAGGTCAAAGAACCCATTGCTCTTTTAAAAGCCCCTACAGAAGCGTCTGCGGGCTTCTGCAGTAATCTTAAAAGACTTTTCATATTCTTCTTTCTCTTTTCTGAGAGAAAGAATGTCTTGGGTTTTATCCCAAGCTTTTGAAGTCTTTTTTTCATCCATCTTTTCACCTCCTTGATGGATATGTCCAACTACTCAAGGTTTCTTGTTCTCGCTTATAGGTGGAAACCAGGACAAAGACACCTATATAAGGAGTTAATATTTAACTTTTCCGCAATATAATGCGGACTTATTAACTCCTTTCTTCATGCTAACATTTTGGTATCTCTGAGATACCAATTTGTTAGCGGACTTTTGGTCAACTCTTGGTTCAGTAGTTTTACCAAACTTTTTTTCATTCATATATTTAAATGAATGATATAATAATTCGGCGACTATCTTCTCATCCTCCATTACAAAGGTGGAGAGTGAGTAGACCTTTTTCATCTTCTTGATCATGTTTTCACCTCCTACATGATCACGCTTCATCAGGCACATCTCATGCCGAATCATCAGCCATTCACTATTAAATTTAAAATATTTTATTGCTATACGAACAACAACAATTACATCTAAATCTCTTGTAACTGCTGCCGTTCTTAAATCCAACAACAACCACAAAAGATTACACGAGCCAGAATTTCAACAATGAGGAGTATTATAAATACTCCTTCATTTCCTTGATCAGTACCTTGATCCAGCTGGCCTGACCAGCTTTTTCAAACTCGTCAATCTCATTTTCAAACGCCATACTTGTGTTGTATGACATGTTCTTTCTGACTTTTTCAAGCACTTTGCGTGCTTGATTTGCTGCTTTCACAGCTTCCATATTTACTTCAAACATATTATCACCATTTAAAAATTTATTGTAATTGTTACCATACGAACAGCAACAATTACATCTAAATCTCTTGTAACTGCTGCTGTTTCTTCCTTCAACAACAACTACAAAGATTACACGAGCCAGAAAAAGTATCATACATTCAACAAAATTTCCCCAAAAAATCAATAAACGAAAACAAAAAAAGAACCGCAACCCAATCACATAGGGGGCGAAAAATAAGGACATCGACTTTCTCTTTCTTTCAATGAATGTGGTGCTCTCACAATTTCATCCCGTTTTCCCCATACGAAAAAACGAAACATTTAAATACCATAAAAAATAGAGTATGTGTGTCAAAAGATTCATACAGCAAAAAACACACTAAAATAACTGAAAGATTTTGATTGAATGAATCTTGACGACAAAACAATCCCACAAAGATGGCTACAGCAAACATTAATGAAAAAGAATGGAACTTTTCAGAGCCATCTTGGATGTTTTATTTTTATGTTAGATGAATTAAAAAAAGAATTGGACGTATAAGTAACCGAGAACGGGGC
>CAZKPZ010000208.1:0-2575 GCA_964554745.1 uncultured Treponema sp.
ACTGGGAATTCGTGGGGGTTTATTCCGACGAGGGCATCAGTGGTACAAGCACAGCGCACCGTGAGGGATTCAAGCAGATGATAGCCGATGCCTTGGCAGGCAAGATAGATCTGATTCTGACAAAGTCCATCAGCCGGTTCGCCCGGAACACGGTAGACTGTCTGACCACAATCCGAAAGCTGAAGGAAAAAGGCGTCGAGGTGGAGTTTGAGAAAGAGGGCATCAAAACATTGGATGCCTCGGGGGAACTCCTCATCACCATCATGTCCTCCCTGGCTCAGGAAGAGAGCCGATCTATATCCGAAAACACTAAGTGGGGCAGGCGGAAACGCATGGCCCAAGGGAAGTTTAACATGCCCTACAAGATTTTTCTGGGGTATGACCCCGGGCCTGACTACAAGCCGGTCATCAACGAGGAACAGGCGAAAATCGTCCGGCTGATTTACCAGTGGTATCTGGACGGACTGACCTGCACCCAAATATGTCGCAGGCTGGAAGGGATGGGTGTGAAGAGCCCGGCCGGGAAAGATCGGTGGCATACAGGTACTTTATACAGCATCCTCACCAATGAAAAATACAAGGGCTCCGCACTTCTGCAGAAACGGTATGTACCAGATTTCCTGACGAAGAAGCAGAAGGTGAACGAGGGTGAACTGCCAAAATATTATATCGAAGACAGCCACCCCGCCATCGTCAGCAAGGAGATGTTCGAGGCGGTGCAGGCGGAGCGCCAAAAACGGCATGGTTCGAAGGCCATGTGGCGCGGGAAGGATGCGTATGCCTGCAAGGTGAAGTGCGGATGCTGCGGAGACTGGTTTGCAGAGACGACCTGGCATTCGAATGACAGATACAGGAAAGTGATCTTCCGGTGTCGTAACAAATACCACAAAAAGACATACTGCAATACCGGGTGGTTCACAAAGGAAGAGCTTCAGGGATTCTTCCTGACCGCGCTGAACGAACGATTGCGTGGGAAGAGCGAGTTGGCGGATAACCTGATGGTCATCAATGAAGAACTGTTTGCCATCAAGAAATTGGAAGCCGATATGAAAAAATATGACGATAAGCGAAAGGCCTTGCAGGAAGTACGGCTTGAAGGCGCGCTGATATGTTCCAAAAAGGAAAAGAAAGAGTATGAAGCGAAACGTAAAATTTTGGAAGAAGAGTATGATGATGCGTTAAAGAAATATGAGGAATGCAAAAAGGAGGTAGAAAAGCGGAAAGCAAAGAGGCTGTATTTCGAATCCGTCAAAGCCACTCTTGACCATCTCGGTGAAGCAGTTGCCGAATTTGACGAACGGCTCTGGTGCAACCTTTTGGACCATATGGTAGTGAACGATGAGGAACGGGTGACGGTTATCTTCCGGGACGGCATGGAAATCGTAGTTCCGCTGGGTGATCTGGTCAAATCCCGCACGAGAACAGCATCCCGGAAAAAACCGACCTCGTAAAACGGGCTGTGGCACGCTTTTGGAGGCCGGGACGAGTATTTATATGCGTCAAAACGAAACCCCTGCCTATCGCTAAAATAGGACGTTTAGCGGTGGGCAGGGGATTTTGTTGTTTAAATTTATTAGTGGTGGTAAAATTTATTTAAAGTTAGAAGAACATTTCCTTTTTATTGTTAATGTTACTGAATGGTGGTAAAATTATTTTAATAAAGTAATTGTTGAAGGGGGTAGTTGTTTGTGAGTGACGAGGAAGTTTTGCAGAAAAAAAGCAACAAGAGTAAGTTGTTTATAATGGTCGGTACAGTGGCGTTGCTTATAATAGGTTTGTTGTTTTACTTTTTATATTGGGTTAAGACGCCTGCCTATTCTTTAACCTTGATTCGGGAATCGATTGAAAAACACGATCTCGTTAAATTTGAGAAACATGTTGATACAGAATCCTTATACAATCGCGCATTTGATGACGTAGTGCAAAAGAATTTAACACAAAGCGGTTATGAAAACAATCAGTTTGTGATGGGCTTGATTGGTATGCTGAAGAAAACAGCAGTGGATGAACTAATCAATCAGACTAAAAAATATGTTGAGACAGGGAACTTTGAAGTATCTGGTCAAAAATCTTCGTCGGAAAAAAGTAAGCAACCTGATGGAAAAGAAGTAGCTACAAACTTGAATAAGAATGCAGGCATTTCATACATTCAGTTTAAAGGAGTTGAAAATACACAAAAGGACGGAAAGATTTCTGTAGTTACAACAAAGGTTTATGATAAAAAAATTGAAAAAGAATTTACCGTTAAACTTAAGATGAGGGAATTAGAAAACGGTGAATGGAAACTGGTTGAAATTTCGAATTTGAACGAATATTTAGATGAACGTGCCAAGGCAATTGATGAAAAGTTAAAGGCCTTAAATAAACCAATTCAAGAAAAAATAGAAAAATCAATACAGATAATTAGCGCTGAAGTAAAAGCAATTAATGAAAATTCGTTTTTCCCAATGTATCGTTTGCATTATTTAGTAAAATTTAAATTGCCACAGAGTGAAAATAAAATTAAAAACTTTAAAGGTATTTTCCTAATTTCTGATAGTCAAGGGAAAGATTTATATGGAACGAGATTTAATGG
>CAZKPZ010000209.1:0-2573 GCA_964554745.1 uncultured Treponema sp.
CATCGATTCGAGACTGCATTTTGGCTTTCACGGCATCAATTTTTCTGGACAGAACCGCACCGGCCGATTGTGTTGCCTTTAATACTTCTTTGTCAGCTTCAGTGGTATCATCGGTACTGTCAGAATCTGAGTCGGAACCAAATCTTGTTTTACTGTTATCCTGCTTGACGAACTTATAGTCAGTAACGTGATTGAAAGCTTGCATGATATCCGAAAAAATAGCACTGCCAGCGGCTTTACATGCATTCCAAAACGCAACAAACGGATTACTATTTCCAGAATAATACGCTTCTCTCCACACATCAGCCCATTCGCCGACTTTATCTTGAATTGCGGTGAACCCTTCATATACAGCATATGGAACACTCATAATTGCAACGGCAACCATTAGTGTAAACATGAACGAAAGGAACAACAAAAAGCCGATTGTCTTTCTTATGTTTTTGTCCTTAGCTATATCAACTGCTGCGCCAGCAAGATCGCCAGATGCGGCTTTCGCGGCCGCTTTACCAACAGTCTTTGCTGTGTTCACCGCACTTTTTGCAGCTTGAACCTTTTGTTTTACATCATCAGCTGTGGATGTCGTATGCTCTGCCATGTCAGTTACCTCCTTTTTCTATTAATTTTAATGAGGTTGAGGAATGTTATGACTTCTCAACCTCATTAATAATAGTTTCTATGCTTTTGTTCGCGGTGCTTTTTTTCCGCGTTTTGGCGGTTCCGGAATAAGACTTCTTTCAGAACTGTATTTATTCATTTTATCAGACGATACTCGTGGACCAAACTCAATGTATACATTTTTTCCGTTGATTTCATATCGAGTCATTCTATTTTGCGATTGCGCGTCAAATGAATCAAATTGTTCTTGATTGTAAATGGACGCCCTGGCATCTTTGTAAGTCATATGGACAATTCCGTCTTTTGTTTCAACGCGTTCCGGTGCAGATGGCACCCATTTATCAAAACCGTTTGTTCTGGCTTCTTTCTGCACAAACTCTCCGTATGCCTTATCCGCTACATTGCACATACTTGAATCAGAGTCATAAACGTGAACTCCTTGCAAGTATTCAGCGGCATCTGCGTTACTCATTTGCGCAACAGCGGATGCTTCCGGTGGCGTCCACTCTTTCACCCTGGCATACATGGTATTCCCGTCTTGGAGTTTAATTTCCTTAAACTGTTTACGCTCAGATTCGCTAAACTGATCGGAATGAAGAGTTGCACCGGAAACAACTTGTGCCGTCATGTATTTCCCTGTTTTTTCATCCTGATAGACCGCAGATTGATCTTTGTAATACAGGGAATTACCATTTTGATCAGTTTCTGTGTGATTGTTAAACTGAACAGCAGATGGAACTTCTTTAAGCGATACTCCTTGTTCTTCAGCAATTTTATTTATGGAATCGCCATAAGCGGCGTCAAATGCGTAAGTTGCGGCTCCGCCACTGCTTGTGCTTACGCCTTCATAGTTAACGATGTGTTGCGCTTCTTTACGTGCGCTTTGTGCAATATCGCGATCCTCATTATTCGCTGCGGATTGCAAAGATTTCGCGTAATTTGCACTTGCATTATCCACAATATCAATAGCCTCTGTGTTACCTTTGAAATTCTCAACCATGTTTTCGCGATTGAATATTCCGGTGGCAACCTGTTGATCTATAGCATCATGTTTACCATCAGGGTTAAACATATATGCATTTCCACCAGTAGTTCGTATTGCGCTTGAATCGTCTCCTTCAATAATTTGAACACCATTCTCTTTTGAGAAACCATCCGGAACAATTTCCCCGTCTTGTACATACAGTCCCGTGTTCTCTGGAATTTTGCCTGGATTTGCGATGGTTTTTTCAGGTAAATTAGTGTCTTTTTGCATTTGCTGCTGATCAGCCGCATCCTCAAGTCTTTTCGCGTTGATAGCGCTTCCCACTGGAGGAATCATCGTGCCTGTGAGGGTAGCTGCAGCAGCGCCAAGTCCTTTCGCTGTAGAAGCAAGCGTTTGTGCAATGTTACCGTTTTGTCCAGCGCTTGCGTTCCTTTTTGCGTTTTGATACGCTTGGACTACGGCAGAATTTTTCGGATTAAACATTCTCGAAATTAAATTTTGATTACTTGCACGGTTGTTTCCGCTCCGCATTTTACTAAAGCTATTTAAAACCGGCGAATTCGGCTTCATGGCTTGTCCTGTCATTTTACCAAGAATTCCACCAACAGCTCCGCCTTTACCTCCGCCGATTCCGTAACGACCTATCAGATCCTTCCCTGCAATCAACGCGCCAAGAAGATCGGAACCACCTTGAGCGGCTGAAAGTCCTAACGTGTTCAGATATGAATCAACACGTTGAGCTATTTTGGTGATGGACAGGATAAGAAAGAGACGGATAATCATTATGTGACCATCAACAGCTGCTGTGCCTGTCGCGGATGCAAGGCCATCACCTATTAAGCATTTCCCAACATATGAGAAACCACTATCAGCGAGTTTTAAAAAGAAAACTGAAAAAGACATTAGTAATAGGGAGCTCACGAACATGCTTAACCACTTTTTGAAGATTTGTCGTGTTGAAGACGACGCT
>CAZKPZ010000210.1:0-690 GCA_964554745.1 uncultured Treponema sp.
ATTTGTAAAAAGTTTGTGTGTCCTTGGATCAATGCTGCTCTTCTTGAAATCGAAAAGCATCTTGCCAAATGGTGTGCACTTCTTTTTCCCTTTCTTCTTTTTGTTTGCCATAGTAATTCGCCTCTTTCGTATACTTGCTGCTGCTCACTTGCAGCTTTGTTATGCTGTTCGCCAGCGTGTGAGCTGTGCGGGCGGGACAGTTTGAGGCCATGCCGGGCTTATTTGCATTTGTTTTCCTCCTTTCGTCGAGCGGATTATATGAGAAAACTTGTCAAGATAAGTCGTAAGAAACCCAAACATGTCCTGATAATGCACTGAAAATGCAAATTATACTGTGAAATATCTATTGAGTATTTTTCAGGAATTGCGAAAGTCCCGAAAATACGGCGTCTTTGCATTTTTAGCGTTGGAGTTTCGTTAACAAAAAATTTACAAATCAAAAGTGCGAAAAGCATCCCAAATGTCAAAAAAACGCAAAAAAATAAGCCGCAGATTAAAAAAATCTGCGGCTTATCGGTTATATCTTTTATTTATAAATAAAATCAACATATAAAACGAAAAGGTATCATCAATGATACCTTTTTTCAAAAGCAATTATCTCGCTTTCAGCATTTTTACGATTGAAGCTAATATACCGCGAAAAAAATACGACCGCTCAGTGAGGGGTCGTATTATTGCTTATAGATAGCT
>CAZKPZ010000210.1:700-2558 GCA_964554745.1 uncultured Treponema sp.
ATCATCAATGATACCTTTTTCATAAGCAATTTTTCTCTTTTTCAGCTTTTTGCTATTGAAGCCAAAAATCAGCAAAAAAAAATACGACCTCTCAGTGAGAAGTCGTATTTATGTGAATTAAACGGCGTTATCAAGAAAATCCTTAAAATCCTTTATTATAGCATCCAGATTAAGATCGTTAGCACTTGCAAAATCAATAACCATTGTAAGAATATCTTCCGCCATTTTTTTGAGAATCGATTCATATATTTTTTCTGCATCCTCTACTACAGTATCATTATCCAGTCCTTGATTGATTCTATCTAACTGATTTTTGAGTTTTGCGTTCTCTTTTTTCAGCTTTGCCGTTGCTTCTGCAATTTTCTTATTAAGAAGATCTTTATCGATCCGAGAATCATCTTTGAGCTTAGCTTCGAGTTCCTTGACTCTATCTTCGAGTTCCTTTTTTTCCTCCTCAATCATCTTGAAGTCTATTTTCATTCCTTCTCGAATGTCGTTAACATCTTTATCCATCTTTTCTTTTGCTTCTTTCATATACTTATCATAAGTTTCCTGAATCTTAATTTCGTGTTCCTTGGCAAGCTTACTACTTTCCTCAGCGGTTCTCGCTCTTTCCTCAGCTTCATCAAGTTTCTTTCGAAGAAGCATTACATTAGCCAAAAGAGTTTCTCTGGTTTGATATCCAAGCTCTTCATCTATTTTTTCGAGTTCTCGCTTTGTTTCCTCTTTAATTTGTATATCTGATTTCATTTTTTTCTTAATTTCATCGACATCTTTACCCGTCGATTCTTTTGCCTCTTTTATATGCTTATCAAATATTTCATTGAATGTTCTTTCGTGCTCCGTATTACGTTCCTTTTTCTTTGTTGCTTTTCGTACTTTTGCTTTGTTTTCAGAAATCATCTTTTGGACTGCCTGATCAAATTCCTTAGTCGATGAGTTTATAATGTCGTGGTTCTTTACAAGAAACTCTTTTTGCAAAGAATAATCCATGGATGAAAGGGTAAGCAGTTGAGTCATTGAAAGCGTTGGGTATTTTTTAACGATATCATGACCCTTTTGACTATTGTATATCTTAATGTAACGAGACAACTCAAGATATTTTATTCCGCATACACGCTTGGAATTACAATACTCCTTGAATGTCGAGAATCCGCCTTTCCGATATAGTTTTTCCTTTTTTATGCGGGTAAAATCTTCACCAATAGAGAAAACAATCATTGCTTTATCACCGTTATCTGTTTTCAGCTTATCCATATTATCCTTGATTCCTTCTTCTATTTCTTCAAGACTCATTGGCTTTTCCTCATCAGAGGCTGTTGGTGCTGTGGTAATTGCGAGGGTATCCTTTGTTTTTTTGTTATTCATATCTTTGTACTCCTTTTAAGTTTTTACATTATTGCGATTGATACTCACGTGTGAGACGAGCATGGTTGGATGATGGCATTTTTTATTGAATTTACCGGCGGTGATCGAGTTTTATTTGCAAGCATATAGACTCTCCTTTTCTTGAATCGACTACACTATATTTGAAAGTTTTATAAAAGTGATTTTTGAATAGATCGATTGTTTTTATGACCTGTGTTCAAAATCACAATTAATTAAACCTGAGAAAGCGGCGCAAATACGCCGAATGTTTAAAATATAGTGATTGTATTTTTAGCTTCGTGAATTATTATAACATATTTTTTTGATCTTAGATTTTTCAACAATAGTTTTTTTAATCGTCTTTGGGCGACTAATATGTGGGCGGATTTTTTGCAAAATGTTATTAACTGTCCAAAAAAAGTTACCACAAGCTCAAGCGAGTGTGATAAAATATATTATGGGATGTAATAACTTTGGGGAATTTGCACAA
>CAZKPZ010000211.1:0-2511 GCA_964554745.1 uncultured Treponema sp.
TTTTGGATGCTCCCGTGGAATTTGAGTGTGGGCAGGAAATCGTCATAACGTATGTACCAAGTACAGAAAACAGACACCTGGAGAAATTATCGGATTTGGTAGATTCGCTTGTGGGCGCGATTCCAGACACAGGAAAATCGCTTGCAGAATACCGTGAGGAGCGGCTTTCAAAGTATGCGCATATTGATTGATGCTCCTGCGCCGAAGGCGCAAACGTCAATAATTTCCTATAGGCAAACGGAGCGTAGCGACGTATACAAATGTTATACTCGACGTGCTTTTGAACAGGAAGCCCTTCGTATCCGCAGCCGCCGAAGTCCTAAAGTCCACGGAAACCGAAAAATTCGTATCAGCCTCCGCAATCACGGACATATATTATATCGCCTACCGCGAGCTTCGCGACAAGTCGCTTGTCAAGGATTTGCTCAGACGACTTTTGCAGGCGGTTCATGTGGCTGGAGTTTGCGAAACAGAAATCTCTCGTGCACTAAATTCGGACTGGACTGACTTTGAGGACTGCGTGCAAAACGCCGTAGCGGAAACACACTGTTTCGATGCCGTCATCACCAGAAATCCGACCGATTTCGCGAAATCGGCTTTGAAAATCTTGCTTCCGACAGAATTTCTTGAACTGTCACGTTGATTTTTTGTGGCGAGTGTGTTTCAGAGCTGTTCAAAATGTATTCGCACCTCACGCAAATTGCAACGAAATTTCCCGCGCAAATTGCAACGCAGTTTCCTCACGCAAGCGAGTGCGTCGCCGAGCTGATGAAGATGTATCAGAAGCTGCCCAAAAAGCGTATAACCATTTGATGGGCTATGTGGGTAAAATCCATGTGGATGGCGACTACAATAAAGAGCTGGGGAGGGTGACTCTATTTGTCCCATATTGTGTTGCATACTGTAAAAAAGTCCGAAAATGAAACCAAGGAGTTCTTATATAATGCCCACCACTTTACCGTCGCGGAAGATTACTGCGCCCGTGTTTTTTGTCCTCGCAATATATCTTGTCTGCCTTGCGCTCAGGATATTTGAATACTTTGTTCTCAGGACGGACGCAACGGTCTTGGGTGAAAACATATTCCACAAGCTGGCTGGAATCGTCATCCTTTTTGCTGTGGCAAGGTATCTTTCGTATAGTCCTGCCCGAATCGGATTTACTAAAGACTTTTCCGGGCTTTTGTGGGGGGCGTGTTTCGGGCTTGCCTTTTTTGCCGTCGCATATCTTTCCGAGGTTCTGATTTTGCGCGCTTCTTTCGAGCGGCTAGACTTTTATGTTTCAAGCTATTCCGTGACTGGCAATTTCGGAATGCACAAGGAAGCGGCCTTCTTTTTAATCTGCATAGCAGGAAACATTATAAACGTTGTGATGGAAGAAGGCGTGTTCCGCGGTCTTTTTCAGAAGATTCTGGAAGAAAAGCACGGCTTTCTGACGGCGGGAATCTTTGCTTCCTTACTCTTTGGACTCTGGCACGCGATTGGCCCGGTTCAAAGTTATTTTGACGGCGACAGCAATGCAATGCAGATGACGGCGAACCTGATTATGCTTGTAACGACTTCATCGCTTGTGGGGTTCAAATACCTTCTTCTCGATAAACTGTCCGGCTCTCTTTACATGGGCATGGCAGACCACTTTGTGAACAACACAATCATAAATATTCTGCACGTGCTGGACGCAGGCGGCGCTGACAAGCTGCAGGTTGTAAGAATCTCAATCGCGCAGAGCCTGTCTTTTGTTGCGGTTTTGATTTTCTTTGTTTTGTCCCGGTCTAAAAATAAACAAAAACAGCACTAAAAATTCTTGCTACCGGCAAAATATAATGAAGAAATTCCCTTTGTAGATGCCTTTATATTCTGCCATTTTTGCAGCCAAGTTTACTTGTTTTAGCTTTATTAACATTTATAGCCATTTTCAATCATAGAGCGCCTTGAATGAAAAAGCCTGTGAGTTTTTATGGAATTCCCACTGGCTTTTTTAAAATTCTCAGTGCCTTTTTTTAATTTCCCAGTGAGAATTTTTCAGTCAAAACAGAGAGAAAATCATTATAAAATTGAAAACTCTAGTTTAAAGATGTATAATAAAAAATGAGGTGCAGAATATGACAAACAGAATCACAAATCCGAGAATCACAAAACTTGAACCGAAAGAAATTTTCGTCTTCGGCTCAAACCTTGCGGGAATGCACGGAGGCGGAGCTGCTGCGGTTGCGATGCAAAAGTTCGGCGCGGTATGGGGTCAGGGCGTTGGCTTGCAGGGGCAGTCCTACGCAATCCCCACAATGCAGGGCGGTGTGGAGACAATCAAGCCCTACGTTGATGAGTTTGTAAAGTTCGCTTCAGAGCACTCGGAATACAATTTTCTTGTAACAAGAATCGGCTGCGGAATCGCTGGCTTTACTGACCAAGAAATCGCTCCGCTTTTTGCGGGCTGCAAGAATCTGGAGAACGTAGCTCTTCCTCAGGAGTGGTGGGGGATTTTAGCTTTTAATCCTGCAAAAAAGGACGGATGTT
>CAZKPZ010000212.1:0-2465 GCA_964554745.1 uncultured Treponema sp.
AAACCTTTAAGGAAATCGACTAATACGTCGTTTTCATTTTTTAATTCAACTTCAACCATTCCAGGCTTTTTTAGTTCAAAGCTATAATAATCTTTCTCATAACTATACCCCCTAGTTGTAGCCCCATAGTAATCTTTATTAACTGCTATCAAATTAGCCTGATCAAAACTATCATTAGATTCCTTTTCCCAATTTATGCTTTTAGTATAGTTTACCTTAAAACTATATTCGTCTGAAGAAACTTCACTATTTAGCAACTTGATACTAACATAATATTCTCCTGCCTTTAAACCCATTTCAGGAAAGAAATGGTCTAATCCACCATCTATTTTTTTTGAAAAAGCAAATTATTTGAATCGTCATATATTTTTATTTCCCAATAATTTTCATAAGTGTTTTGTAACTTATTCTCAAATTCAAGTCTAATCATCCCCGCTTCATTTAACGTAAATTTATAAAAAATCTCCTCATTAGAGGCTCCGTTATAAGCCGATACACTCTGATTAACCTCAATCTCTTTTGTTTCACCAGTTCCAGCAATAAGATTTTTTGCAGTTGTAGTTTTAAAACAAAATACAAACAGCAACATTGTCAGTAATAGATAACTGATCTTTTTTAAGATTTTTTTCATATAGTATCCTTCCTTTAAATAATATTTATAATATGCTTCGCTTTTCGTGAAGTAATTACCATACATATATTTACATTTATCACATTTAATTTATAGTATTTTTAGTACATCAGTATTTTAACATAGAATAATAAAAATTCAAGATATCATTTTTAATATTATTACAGTTTTTATTCTCAATTTTCATTATTAAAAGCCATAAAATGCAATACAAAATTTCCTTCACATTCTTTTCCAATTGCTTTTTCAAAAAAAAAAGACTATTGTTCCGCATTTAACGAAGACAATAGTCCTTAATACTAAAAATCATTCTTAAACTCACAAAAACATAGTCATATACAAAGGCAGGTGTATGATTCCATCCTTCTGCATCACGTCTTTTGTATAGAGAATATACGGCGTACCAATCTTTCCGGAAAATTTGCGTTTGAACTTGTCAAGTGAGGAGTGCGAACGGTAATTTCCAGACTTCACTTCGATAGGTGAAATCTTTTTGCCCTCCGTTATCAGAAAATCAATCTCCATATGATTTTCACGGTCAGCACTGTCACTACGTGAATAGAAAAATAACCTGTGCCCGTTAAACTTAAGCATCTGAGCCACAACGTTCTCCATGATCATACCCTCGTTTATATCGAGTTTATCAAAAAGTATTGCCTTATACAGCTCATTATCGGTGAAGGATTTATCCATAAATGTATGGGTCACGAGCAGACCTGTATCAGCCATATAACATTTCATGGTTGCATGATCGGCACTGAGCGCAAGTCCGATATTCGGATCTGTGGAATTAAAACAGGCATTTACAACCATTGCTTCATTCAGCCAGATAAAGGAATCCTCATACGCACGGAATCTTGCATCCTTGCCCAGAGAGGTCACTTGGTATTTCTTTTCTTTCTTCGAAAGTTGCCCAGGGATTCCGTCAAAAAGTGCATAAACCTTATCCTCATAACCAGCCGCAAATTTTGAAACATCATCACGATACAATCTCAATATTCTGCGCTTTGCTTCATCTGCAGCTTCAAAGTTCTTGCCGTCAATGTATGCCAGAACAGCCTGCGGCATACCGCCCACAAGCATATACTGTCTGAAATCATTCATTATTTTCCTGTGCAAAGCCTGCCCCAGGGGCATTTTCTTATCAAAACAGCTTTTTATAAGCGGGACGGTGGCTTCATCGCCCATAGCCCACAAAAACTCCTCAAAATCAAGAGGGAACATTTCAATATGTTCCTCTTCGGACGGTATAATTATATTCTCGGTATTCTTCTTTAAACGAATAAGGGAACCTGTTTCAAGATAGTCATATCTTCCATCTGCTACAAGATATTTAATTAGCTGTCGTGCTCTCGGAAACTGCTGAACCTCATCAAAAATGATAAGAGACTGTCTCTTGTGAAGAACCGTTGAGTAATACGCAGCGAGTTTGGCATAGAACAGGTCAAGGTCAGAGCTTTCGTTTGTAAATAGGTCGATTATGTCTTGTGACACATTACCAAAATCAATGACTATGTAACTTTTGTATTCCTCTCTTGCAAATTTCTCTGCAATGTAGCTCTTACCCACACGCCTTGCACCGTCTATGAGCAAAGCCGTCTGTCCATTGCTCTTCTGCTTCCATTCAATCATTCTGTCGTAGATTTTTCTTTTAAGCATTTTTTTCCTCCAAAGATGACCGTTTATTGGCTGTGCATTGTTTATGTAAAAGTACAGTTTTACCAGTCCCTATAGAGAATATAACACATTCGTCACGAAAATGCAAGTTAATAAATAAAGAATCATCACCAAAGTGCAAGTTCATAAATAGAAAATCATCACCAAAGTGCAAGTT
>CAZKPZ010000213.1:0-2460 GCA_964554745.1 uncultured Treponema sp.
AAATTTAAAAACTGTAATTATGGAAAACTGCTATCAAGAAGGCTCTTCATTTTTTAATAGACATGACAATGGAAATTCTTGGCGTAAAGCATTTGGTAAAGACATAGATTTTATAGGATGGATAGGTTCGACAACAACATTTGAAACAAACCAATTTAATGGTACAGGATGTTTTGATAGACAAAAAGGTTCTTTAAGAGAAAAAATCAAAGCTGCTTTTAATATTGAGGACTGATAATAATTGAATTTTGAGATGAAAAAAATATTAATAGCCCTGTTATTCTTTGTGGCAATTTGTATTTTGTTATATAGTCTTGGAAAAAGCGGAGTTCAGTATCCAGTTGAAAATATGCACGTTTTATATTCAAATTCTGATATTCAGGAATATGATATTACATCCTACTTAAGCGATTCAGCAAAATCTGATATTGTATACAGACTGAATCATAGCCGGTACACCCCATTTGTAAACGGTAAAGCACTGACTCTTTTGGGCGGAGGTTTTAAAATCTTGTTCACCGGCGGGGATTCTTTTGAAATAGCTTCGGAGCATTACATCTACTGCATAAACAAGGATTGCTTTTACAAGTCAGACGCTGTGATTCCTATTTATCAGGATTTGGCAGAAAAGAAAATAAGAGTTTTATTTTATGAACCAGATGTACTTTTGCAAAAGTATTGGGAGCAAGAAAAATAAAATTATGTAGAATTCATGGAAGAAGTATTTATATAAAAAAGGGAGGACTGAACTGGGGTGTCCTTGACGGTTATAAAAAGAATTATGACTGGCAATACGGGTGGCTGTTTTTCCAGTCTAAGAGCTGTTTTTATTGCAAATCTTTCCATGTATTCAACATTATACTTTTCTTGACGACTTTTGAGCAACTGTCTAGATAAGCCTGTGTTACTAGGCTAGACGTGCCAGTGTTAGCCTAGTAACAGTGCCTTGCCCTCTTAGTAACATCGGCTTGTTCTCTAACTAACACAGGCTTGTTCTCTTAGTAACACTGCCTTGCCCTGGGCGAGTACGTCTCGCCTTTGGAAATTCCTAAAACTGAGTCACACTCGGCTAAATTCTATACCCTTGACACAGCGCAATTCGTGATGTATACCGTTTGTTATAAGGAGATAGTTTTTAATGAAAAATAACGATTTCAAAGACTTTGACCTTAGCAATTTTATTGAACTTACAGAAGACCAGCTATAGCAATAGAACATCGTTAACGGACTGGAAAAAGCGTCAATGTCCTAGAATCCATTGAGCGCAAGCGAATAGCGGAACGTTTGTCAGCTTATCCTGCGCTCTGTATGGGGAAAGCGAGAAGCGCACGCCATGCAGGTCACTGTATTTTGTTAAAAAGGATTTCATTGACTTCGCCTGCAAGTTTTCTTCGGCCTTTACCTCAACTGGTAAAATTTTTGTACCCCACTGCAATAAAAAGTCTATCTCCAGAGTGGAATCATCGTTTGTATAATAATATATAGAAAGATTCTGAATGGTCTTTAATTGCTGCAAGACAAACTGCTCTGTAAAGGCTCCCTTATATTCCTCAAACACCTTTGCACCAAGGAGAATCAAGTCAGGAGGTGTATTTGAAAGCGCGCCGAACAATCCGCAGTCATGCATGAAGAGCTTGAAATTCTCATGTTCCTCATAAAAGCTTAGCGGCATTCCCGGCTTCTTTGTTCTGGAAACTTTGTATGCTATTCCTGCATTTACAAGCCACTGTATCGCGTTTTCATATTGGGCAGCCCGCGCACCCTTTCGCATTGCCCCGTATACGAATTTCTTGTTTTCCTTTGCGAGGTGAGACGGAATGCTTTTCCATACTAGTGTTATTTTAGGAACTTCCGAAGAAGGTGCGTGCTTTGATATGTCGGCAATGTAGTCTGCAAGTATACGGTTTTGAAGCGCACGCACAGCCGGGATGTCCTGCGTATCAGCAAATAGCTGTACAACTTCCGGCATTCCTCCTGTAAAATAATACATTCGTAAATTCTCCGTGAACTCCATCTTTAGAGAGTTAATCTGATTCCAGTCTCCGCTCTGCAATATTTTAAGCAGCTGTTTCTTTCCTATCGCCAGCAGGAATTCTTCAAAGCTCATAGGATAAAGCGTGATTGAGTCAACCTTACCGACGGGAAAAGATTCCCCCTCATGCAGTGACACCCCTAAAAGAGAGCCTGCTACAGCAATGTGTTGTTCCGGATTATTTTCATAAAAATATTTAAGGACGGAAAGCGCATGCGGAATCTCTTGAATCTCGTCAATGAATATGAGCGTCTCACCTGCGGTGATTGACTCGCCGGTGATGGCAGAAATGCCCCGGATGATTCTCTGAACATCATAGTCTGCAAACAGTTCTTCCAGCCGGAGGCTTTTTTCACAGCTGATGTATGCCATGTTTTTGTATTCCTTTGCGGCAAATGCCTTTAAAAGCCACGTCTTGCCTACCTGCC
>CAZKPZ010000214.1:0-2446 GCA_964554745.1 uncultured Treponema sp.
ATTCTTTGCCTTGAGCAAGTCACGGATTTCTTCAAGCAAAATTGCTTCGTCAGACTTAACTGCAGGAGATTCTTCCGCAGGCTTTTCCTCTTCTTTCTTCTTAAAGCTCTCAAAGATTTTAATTACGCAGAAAATACAGAAAGAAACAATAAGGAAATCAACGACAGCCTGGATGAATGCGCCGTACTTTATTTCACTTTCGCCGATTATCACGCTAAGCGTAGAAAAATTGATTTTACCGATTACAAGACCAATCACCGGCATGATGATGTCGTTTACAAGGCTCGTTACGATTTTACCAAACGCACCGCCGATAATGACACCGACTGCCATATCAACGACGTTTCCGCGTGAAATAAATTTTTTGAATGCGCCAAGCTGTTTTCCGGCACTTCCGATTCCATTCTTGATTACAGACATATACAACTCCAATTTTTCTTTTATGCTTAAAATTCTACACCCAAAACAGAAAAAACACAAGCTTAAAACGGACTTGATAGTTTTAACAGGCTATAAAAATCTTTGCCATAAGCTGTCGCAACCCCTGTCCTAAGCCGTCACAGGGTTTGCCATCAGCGAAAACAAACTTTATTATAAGCGATAACCATCTTTGCGGTAAGCGACGGCAAGCTTTGTTCTAAGCTGTCGCAAACTTTAATACAAGCTATGGCAAGCCTTGACTCAGGCTGTCGTAAACTTTGCCCCTAATCCCATGTAGCTGCGGCACTGCCAGTGATGGGGATTTGCTCCCCAAGATAGGTCGGCGGCACATTGAGCAGAACCAAGAAGAAGCTCTTTACGCGCGCCAGGCACTCGCGCACAGTCCAGTTAGTCTTGAGCGCAGAACGGTAAGGCTGCACTTCCGGCGCAACTAAGGCCACCGCATCAAGCCCAAGTTTGCGCGCTATGTACACACAGCGGACGCAGTGGAACTGCTGTGTCGCAACGATTGCCCCATGCACGCAGAACACGTCGCGGGCGCGGTACATTGTCTCATAGGTTGAAAAGCCGGCATGGTCAGTAAAAAGGATATCCTCGTCCACGGCATACACGTCATGCGCAAAGTCCTTCATGCGGTTCACCTCGTCATAGCTCTTTCTGCCGTGGTCGCCAGAAAGCAGCATGCGCTCCGCCTTGCCGCTTTTTATGCAGGTAACCGCCGCTTCAATCCGGTCGCGGACTACATGCGACACCGTATGCTGGTACACTTTTGCGCCAGGCACAATCACCGTATAGCGGCCTGGCAAAGCCGCCACATCACGGTAGATATAAGGAGAAGCATAGCGAATCATATAAAGGTTGATGCCAACAGCGGCAAGCACCGGGCAGACGGCAGCGGCAAGGAATACACGGAAGGCAAGCATAGGCAAGCTCCGCTTTTTGGTACCGAGCCTTTTCAGCAGGCTCTGCAGCATAAGATGTACATCCGGCAGACGAGAAGCTGCAGCCTTTGCCATAAAGCAAATTTTTTTGAACAACATGGCGACAGAATAGCATGTTAGCGCAAAAAGTAAAAGCTGCAGCAAAGCGCTTATGAAAGTTATTATTTCGCCTTGTACAACATTGCCTGCTGCTACTCGCTAACACATAAAATATCCCCAGCACGGGAATATCTGACTGCGGCAATCAAGGCCGGCTATCCCTATATTGACCACCTGCTTGACGACACGGACTTGAACAACCTTCTCTATTATGACAGTCTCCAGAAAGACTACTTTATAGACCTGTTCAACCGCGGAACAAAACTACCCTTTTCCGAAGACCAATATTTGGAACTACCTTGCGGTCCTTCCACAATTGAACAGTTGTTTTTAAAGGACAATGGCAAAGCGATTCTGTACAGTTACGACGAGTCAAACAATCAGCATTTTAGATACGGCAGCTTTACCGTCAGAAACTTCTGCATCGAGTGCTCGCTTACAAAAGAAGAATATCTTGACTCAAAGGGCTTCATCGTAGGACCCGGCATAAAGGCAGAAGACTGCGAGAAAATCAGTAAAGATATAAACCAGCAGATGTTCATTCCTCTATGGATTATTGATAATCGGACAATTTGCAAGGACTGTGAGTTCGCCTGGATAATTCTGAAGGAAACGGCGCAGAACAGATTCCTTAACTATATACCGGAATAGCGCCAGAACACGGCGGCAATGCCATATAGGTCTACATGCCACCAAACTGTCTGCATACAAAAGCCGCTGCGATTATAAGCTCGTTAAGCTCTTGTAATTCAGATTTTTTCATAAGTCCAGAAATAAAAAAAGGCTTCCTGTTTGAGGAAGCCTTATCAAGTGCCAAAGATCAGAATCGAACTGATGACATAAGGATTTTCAGTCCTCCGCTCTACCATCTGAGCTACTTCGGCATTTCAGAGCGGCAGAAGGGAGTCGAACCCTCGTCTCCAGCTTGGAAGGCTGGGGTAATGAGCCGTTATACGACTGCCGCA
>CAZKPZ010000215.1:0-2444 GCA_964554745.1 uncultured Treponema sp.
AGGAACATCACTGTTCTGTCACGCTGGTCAATGCACAGTTCCCAGTCCCACTGGTCTACGTAGAGCGAGTGAAGATTGTCGAGCTCTTCGTCAGCACGGATGGCGTTCATGTCTGTGTAAATACCAAAGCCCGGCTTTAAGTCCATCTCGGAAACCTTCATGCGCTTCCACTTTGCAAGCGAATGGACAATCTCCAGCTGACGCTCATTCATGTCCTTTACCGGGAACTTAACAGGACGCTCAACACCGTTCAAATCATCGTTGATTCCTAGCCCTGACTCAACAAAAAGCGGAGCGGTAACACGGGTGAGGTTCAATTCCGTAGAGAGCGAAAGCTGAAAAAAGTCCTTTATAAGAACAATGGCATGCTCCGTCTCTTTCTCATTCAGCAAGGCCTTGTAGCCCTGCGGTACTTGTAACTGTGACATAGTGTGTCTTCCTTCTATTTTTAGATTCAAGCAAAAGTCTTAATAAAACGGCGGAACGCCTCTTTGCCCTGCGGAGTACGCTTGTACACGCCGGCATCCTCAAGTACGGCCGCAAAGACATGACCTGTCTCATCCTTTAGAATCTGGCCAACATTGTCTTTGGTTATGTTCTTGTACTTGCCCAGAATCTCTTTTACCCATACAGCATGCTTACCGAGCCGTTCGTCGCTCTCTATGTTCCTGCCCTGCACAATAGCGTTCGCAAGTTCAGAAAGCTCCGTCTTTAAGCGTGCCGGCAGAACGGCGAGCCCCATAACCTCAATCAAGCCGATATTCTCTTTCTTGATATGATGCTTGTCCGCATGCGGATGAAACACGCCCAGCGGATTTTCTTCAGTAGTGATATTGTTGCGCAGCACCAAGTCAAGCTCGTACAGACCGTTGCGCTTACGTGCGATAGGCGTTATAGTGTTGTGCTTCTCGCCGTCAGTCTCTGCAAAGATAAAGGCATCCTTGTCGCTATATGAACGCCAGGCAAGCAGTATCTTGTCGGCCATCTGAACAACGCGGTCGGAATTCCTGCCGGACAGGCGGAGCACAGACATAGGCCAGTTAACAATGCCGCAGCGCACATCATCAAAGCCGGACACATTCACATTATCTTCAATCTCCGCACGAGCCATCGGGAATTCGTAGTTTCCGCCCTGAAAGTGGTTGTGCGTAAGGATTGAGCCGCCTACAATCGGCAAGTCGGCATTGCTGCCTATGATGTAATGCGGAAAGAGCTTTATGAAGTCAAACAGAGACACAAAGGTCTCGTGGCAAATCTTCATCGGAGTGTGCTCATAGCTGAACACAATGCAGTGCTCGTTGTAATACACATACGGGGAATACTGCAGCCCCCACTCCTTGCCGGCAAGCTTGAGCGGAATAATACGGTGAGTCTGTCGGGCGGCGTGGTTCACGCGCCCTGCGTAGCCTACGTTTTCCTTACAGAGCAGACACTGCGGATAGCCCCCCTGCGGCGCATTGCGGGCGGCGGCGATTGCCTTGGGGTCTTTTTCAGGCTTGGAAAGATTTATGGTAATGTCAATGTCGCCGTACTCAGTCTTAGTCTTCCACTTAACATCCTTGCAGATGCGGTAACGGCGGATATAGTCAGTGTCCTGGCTGAATTTATAGAACCAGTCGGTGGCTTCCTTTGGAGAATGAGAATGATACAAGTCGTTAAAAGTACGCTGAACTTCCGAAGGCGACGGCACAAGGCAGGACATAATCTTGGTGTCAAACAAGTCGCGGTAGACCACGCCGTCATCGGTAAAAAGACCGTTTGCCGCAGCGTAGTCGAGCAGGTGCTTTAATATTTCCTCAAGTTGTTCAACTTTTACCGACGGAATTGTGGCAGCCTGCGAGGCATTTTCAAAGCCGTCCAGCTTAAAAAGCTCCAAAAGACGGTTCTGAGTGTAAATAGTGTCTTCTTTTTCGATTAAACCGGTGGTAACAGCATAGCCCACCAGCGCATTGATATATTCAAATACAGATTCAGCAGATGACATAGCACATATAATAGAATGAAAATAAAAGCGTGTCAATGAAAAGTGGACAAGCTGATGCAAGAGAGGCTTTTATTTAAGCTAGCCTGTCACAATCTTTTAGGCTAGCCTAACAAGACCTTTTAGGCTGGCCTGTTACATTGTGACAAGCCAGCTTCTTCTTCCAGCTTATGCTGACATGATTGACAGTTTACAAGTTTTATGAAGGAACAGTATAATAAGAATTATGCGGACGATTCTCGCATAGGCACACCGCGAAAAGAGAAAAAAAGAAATGAACTACCTCGGATCTTGACCCGAGATAGTTCATTTCAAATCTTTGGTTCTCCACCGTCTGCTTATCGCTTGAAACACGAATATATCCGTAAGTCATTTTTATTACCTCGTTAAAATAGTGGTAAAATCATTAAAAATATGGTATATTTAGAAAATGGTGATGAGTAGAAAAACTTTGTTTTCTACG
>CAZKPZ010000216.1:0-305 GCA_964554745.1 uncultured Treponema sp.
CGGAACTCTTCCTGCCCATAGAATTTCCTCAAGATGTAAAACATCGTTGGAATGCTGTGCGCTGCTATCACACCGCTGATTTTACGCTCCGCACACAATTTAACCTTCTCGTTCTTTATTTTATGATAATCCAAGAAAGAATGTCCTGCAACACTAAATTTACCGAATTTTTATGTTGGTCGATTTGACATTGATACCCAGATTGTATACAATTTTGGGTATGATTGTCAAAAATAAAGGCTTTCATCCGACAATACTTCTCCAACAAGTTGCCAATGACAATGGCGGCATAATTCTAGCAAATA
>CAZKPZ010000216.1:315-2432 GCA_964554745.1 uncultured Treponema sp.
ATGCTGTCGTATCTTGTGAAGAATGGCTCTTTGGAAAGAATTGCAAAAGGTCAGTATATTTTTCCGTCTGAACTTCCAGATGAAATGCTTTCTTTAAGCCATCGTTCAGAAAATATTATTTTTTCTCACGAAAGCGCACTTTTTTTAAATGGAATTAGCGAGCGAACTCCATTTGAACATTCCATCACAGTTCCAGAAAATAAGAGACCCTCTGCACAGATAAAAAATTCTTGCAAGGTTTATTGCATCAAATCGGACTTCTTCAATTTGGGACGAACCGAGCGAAAAACAATACACGGCAATCTTGTTCCTTGCTATGATGCAGAAAGGACTATCTGCGACATTATAAGAAGCCGCAGTCGCATGGATGAGGAGACTTTTTTGGCTGGAATAAAATTGTATGCTTCATCAAAAGACAAAAACCTTGCAAGACTCGGCTCGTACGCAGACAAGTTTCATATTCTTCTAAAAGTAAGGGATTTTATAGGGGTGTTAGTGTGAATAGAACCAGAGAAGCACAGACTTTAAAAGGCAAAGTGCATCATTATGCAAAACTTAACAATATAGAGCCTGCTGTTATCATGCAGAATTTTATGTTTGAAAGATTTCTTGCCCGTCTTGCAAAATCCGAATATCAGGATAAATTTATCCTGAAAGGCGGGATTCTTGTTTCAACTATTGTAGGACTTGATTCCAGATCCACTATGGATTTGGATGTAACATTGCGTAACTTGCAGTTGGAAGAAGAAGTTGTATTACGAGCTATAAAGCAAATCAGTCAGATAAATCTTAATGATGATGTTGTTTTTTCAGATTTTAAGTTTTCTCCAATCCGCCCTGATGATGAATACGGCGGGTTCAGGGTGAAGTTCAACGCAACGTATTTTTCAATACTTACGCCGTTGTCAATCGACATTTCTACAGGCGACAAAATTACTCCCAGTCCTTTCGAATATGAGTTCTCATTGCTATTTGATACGGAAAAATCATTTAAGCTATGGGGCTACAACATAGAAACTATCCTTGCAGAAAAAGTCCAGACTATAATAAGCCGAGGTGTGGCTTCTACACGTCCGCGTGATTTTTACGATGTCTATATTTTGACAAAAGACAAGACATATAATAGAAAGATTTTCAAAAATGCCTTTGCCGAAACTTGCGCTCACAGGGGAACAGAAAATCTTATTCAGAATCCAGCTTTTAATCTTTCAGAAATCGAGCAGAGCAAGACGCTGCAAGACCTTTGGCAAAAATACACAAGGCAATTCTCTTACGCCAAAGCAATAACCTACGAAGAAATGATGGAATCGCTAAGAAATCTTATTGACAATTTGCAGGCACTCTAATGACGGCTGTTTCCTTTTACGGATTACCTGTACAATTTTCAGGCAGCTACTGTGGACTCACGGACATCGGTGCAGCCACGCAAAAAAAACAGCCGCCCTTTGCCGGGGCGGCTGTTCTAGTCTTTGTTCAGTTTATTGTGTTGCCAAGCCAGCCTTATTCAGCCTCGTCCGTGGCGACACCCTCTATGTTGTCTCTCTTGGCGCAAATCTTGCAAAGGCGCGTGCGGTTGGCGGCGACAGCCTGGTCAACTGTGCCCTGTGTTAACGTTTCTGACTGGTTCAGTGCGCCGCAGTCTTCGTGCGTGTGGTATACTTTGCCGAACGGTGCCCAGTAGACCATCTCGTCTCCCAAGGCCGCCTCTGCCGCCTGCAGCTGTTCCTGAGAGACGAGGTTGTAGTCTATGCTGGTTGCCCCGCCTATGAGCAGACAGATGATGGCGGCGATTGTCGCGATTGTCTTTGTCTTTTTGTCAAGGTCTTTCTTTGTGAACAGGATGACGAGCAGCGGCACGAACGCAAATACCGCCACGATAAGCCCCATGTTGTTCCAAAGCCAGAAGAGCGTCTTGTTCTTTTCGGACGCGGGCTTTATGTGGTTTGCCTTCTCGCTGGTGGATTCTTGCATATCTGCCGTTCTTTGCCTTTTGCCTTGCAATTCCGTTTATGGCCGTAAAAAAGCCTAAGCCCCTGGAGACAAACTACAACACAGCTTCTGTAATCAAGGATGCTGCACACCTGCGGGATAACGTCTTCCTGTCCGATAAAATCGAC
>CAZKPZ010000217.1:0-2015 GCA_964554745.1 uncultured Treponema sp.
TGAAAAAAAAATTAACTGAAACAAATCCATTCAACCCTGCTTTTGGCAAGATTCGGAAGTGGAATCGGCCATAATAAAGAAAAAGATAAGGATGTAAAACTGCAGGTATTGCTGGAAGAAGTGATGGAGAAATTGCGTAAAAGAAAAATTTCTGTTCTTGTAGCTATTGATGAAGTTACGGCAACGGATGCTATGAGAAAATTTACCAGTGTTTACCAAATCCTGCTCCGTGAAGGTTTTGATATTTCTCTTATTATGAGTGGTCTCCCGGTAAATATTTCCTCGCTTATGAATGACAAAACCTTGACTTTTCTTCTGCGCAGTGCCCGTGCTGAATTGTATCCTCTTGGAATGATTGCTATGAGCGAATCTTACAAAAAAGCATTTAAAGAAGGCGGGCGTTACGGCAGTCAGGACATTTTTGACAAAATGGCAAAGATGACTTGCGGTTATGCTTATGCCTTTCAACTGCTTGGATATTATATTTGGGAAACTAAAGAAAAAGAAATAACGCTTGCAACATTGAAGTCAGTTTTGGAAAAATACAAAACTGATTTGTATGCCAATTCATACACAAAAATTATGCAGGAGATGTCTTCTGTTGACCGCGAATTTCTTTATGCAATGGCAGATTCAAAAACAACTTCAATTTCAATCAGTACAGTCGGCGAACGAATGAACAAACCCAAAAATTATATTTCACGTTATAGACAGAGACTGCTCGAAGGACACATAATTTCTGCTACTGACAGAGGGATTATCACATTTTCGCTGCCCTATTTTGGAGAGTTCACAAAGCGTTACAGGGAGTTGTATGAGTGATTCTTGTATTCTCTATGACGAGTACGGCCATCGCATATGTATGTCAATAAGGGATTTCAATTTTCACTGTTTTTTTGTAAATTTCTGCTGATACACGCCCTTAGATGCAAGGGGCGGCTCCTGGGCAAGAATCATGACGTCAACCTCGCCAGCGTGAAGCTTCGCCTGATACATCCGCCTGTCCTGCGTCCTCTGGATGGCGCATACATGAATCCATCCGGCATTCCTTATGCACTGGCAAGCGGAGTCAACCTTTTTTGTAACCTCGTCAAAAACCGCCTGGGGGATAAAAATCTCACCGTAAAGTTTTCTGAGCAAGTCCAGCTCGCCTATGTTCCCCAGTACGATAAGGGGTGTTGAATTTACGACTACCCTAGGCATTGTTCATCTCTTCCTGAAATTCATCCTTTCCGTCAAAAGAGAAAATGGAGACACCGCACGAACCTAAATACTTGATGAAGCTCTCCTTGTCCATTCCTGCGATTTCCGCGCAGTAGCCGAGCGAGATATGCTTTGTCCTGTAATATTCGACGGCAATCGTCTTGCGGGCAAAGTCTTCCGCCTGCCATTCGGACATGTGTGTGTCGTATAAAACTGCATCGGGTATTCTGACCGCAACCTGACACATTTTAAGGCCTCCTTGATACACTAAAACATATCACATACAGGCATATTTTACAACAGTCGTAGTCTTAAACATCCACAATCTGGCTGGAGAAGAGGCAGTGAAGAGAATTTTGTATTTTACTTTTTAGAACTATATGCTATAATCAACTACCTCGGGGGCAAGACCCAAGTGGTGGAGTATTAAATCTTCCGTGCGAATAAAACAGAGGCAAATAATGACAGAGAAGTGTTTTGACTGGTTAAAACGAGTTGGGTTTTGTTTATATGGAATCGCATTTGTTTTTGCTGTTTTATTCAGCGGATGCAGAATGTCTCAGGCGAAAAGGCAGAAAATCGATTTGAATTCACAAGACTATCTTTTTATAAAAAATACTATTACCGAAAAAGTTCATACCTTTTCAGATGACGATGTTGTTGGTTATGCTATTGAAAGCAAATATACATTTATGAAATATGCACAAAGTTTTCCTGATATAAATGGGAAATCATTTGAAAATGCATCAGATGAAGACAGAGAAAATTTCATGCATTTATTGTATGAGTCGCCAGAAGATTTTTGCAGCAAC
>CAZKPZ010000217.1:2025-2427 GCA_964554745.1 uncultured Treponema sp.
AATCAATTTTTAAAGCTCTAAAGCAATTCAATAACGAAGTGAAGGCTAATAAAACTGTTCCAAGAATTCTGTTGATTGTAGAAATGGAAAAAGATACCGAAGACTATATTGGGTATATCTTGTTAGATAATTCAGATTCTAAATACGATTATATGAAAGAATTTATATAAGGCTTTCGTTTTCTTTATTCGATTCTTCCACAAATAGCAATTTAAAACTGGAGGTTGCTGGCTATGTCCGATTTTATATTTCTTCTTATATTATCCTCTGTTTTGATTTTGTCATTGATTCTCAATATTACAGACAAGTTAAGAGAGGCTGATATTTTTACGCAGGAAGGAAAAGACAAGATAAAAAATGCTGGATATGAAAAACTGACGGCACAGCGATATAGAAGTTGGA
>CAZKPZ010000218.1:0-2425 GCA_964554745.1 uncultured Treponema sp.
GCAAAGAACAAAATCTTACGCAAACGGCAGTAAAAAACTAAGCAAGCTTAATACTAAAGGGCTTTCCGTCAGGCAGCGGAAAACCCATGGCTGTTGCCGTAAAGCAAAACGGCTCTCCCTCTGCAGCAAGAGGGTTATAAAGGCGGTCGCCCTTTACGGGGAAGCCCAGCCATGCCAAGTGGCAGCGCACCTGATGGCGGAAGCCCTTTTTTATGCGGCAGATAGCCTGTATCTTTTTATTTTTATCACAGGAAAGTTCAATTTCGGTTTCATAAACACAAGGAGACGCCTTTTTGCAGGCGGCAATACCAGAGCTTTCTGTTACAGGGCGGACTTCACTCCCCTTTCTGCCGAACGTGCGGAAGCGGCTTTGCACAGTCAATTTTGCGCTCCCCTGCCTATAAAAAGAATCGGGCATCAAATGCTCAATGGGGAATCCTTCTTTCTGGCTCTGAACATCGCTCTTATCGCAGTCAGCGCTATAGGTCTTTATAAATGAGCCTTTGTCCTGCTCTACAAGGATATAATCATAAAAAGACTGAGTGGCAGCCACCAGCAGCAGACCGGATGTCATGGTGTCAATCCGGTGCACAAGACCGCACTCAACGGCCTTGCGGCCTTTTACGCAAGAAAGATTGGGGTGCAGGGCAAGAAGACGTGTAAGCGCGCTGTCGTCGCCCTCTGCAAGCGGCGCACTGGGCAAGCCCGAAGGTTTGTTTAGCACAAAAAACGGCTCTGTCTCCGTAGCCTCGTGGATAACTCTAAGTTCGTTCATTGCGGCCATTATACGCCAAAGCGGCATAAAATTCCATTGCAGAGCCGAATACCATGGTATCATGCCGCCGGGCGGATATTTCCGTGGCGGAAGTGCAGGATGCCGTACAGGAGTCCAAGGAACACATATAAAATAAGGCTACCGATAGCATTTTTATATAGTAGCGAGCCTTTCAAAGGACGTGGAACGTAGCTTAGAAAGGAGCTTTAACGTACGTTCCAACGTCGCATTAACGTACGTATCGATGTCGTTTTAACGTAGCTTAGAAAGGAGCTTTAACGTACGTTACGATGCCGTATTAACAGATTAGGCAGTCTTTTGAGACTAGGAACAGTTTTCTCTGGCTGTCAATCTCCATCTTGCCGAAGCGCACTGTATAAAAGTCGTCAAGCGTATAATCGGTGCTTGACCTAGAGGTGACCACATGGACACCCTTGACAACCGCATCATACGAGTAGTTGACGGCACTCACCTGTCGACATCAAGCACAGTCTTGGGATACATCTTGTGCAACTGAACCATGATTTTCTTGAACCGCTCCGGCGTAGGAGACTTAAATTCAGTCTTTTGGCTCTGCCCCGGAAGGCATATTTTAAGTCTGCGCGCGTGCAGCATGAGAGTTGCATTGGGGAATGTCTTGTCGCCCTTGGAGTACAGGCTGTCGCCCAGCACCGGGCAGTTGAGGTATTTCGTGTGCACGCGGATTTGGTGCGTGCGACCGGTTGCTATGCGCACTACCATAAGGGAATACTCGCCGTAGCAGGCGATGCAGCGGTATGCCGTAACGGCCAGCTTACCCTCTTCTGTACCGGTAACGGCCTTAAAGCGCTTGCGGTTCTTGGGGTCACGTATTATCTGCGTGCATATCAGTCCGTGCTGGTGCTGCGGCCGGCCTGAACAAATGGCGATGTATTCTTTTACGATGTTCTTATGATTCCTGAACTGCGCACCGAGCCAGTCTTCCGCATCGCGGTTCTTGGCGGTAATTATGATGCCTGAAGTGTCTTTGTCCAGCCGGTGCACAATACCGGGGCGGCGGAGCTTGAGTATTTCGCTTTCCCTGCCGTCCTTTTTCTGCGCAATCTTCTGTCTGCCCCAATGGAAAAGCAGGGCATTCACCAGTGTGCCAGTCCAGTTGCCGGCGGCGGGATGCGTCACCATCCCCTGCTCTTTGTCTATGACACATACGTCATCGTCCTCATAGAGTATGTTCAGCGGAATGTCCTGGGGTATGATGTCATCGGGAACGTTGTCTTCCCATTCAATTTCTATCAGGTCGCCGGCCTTTATCTTGTACGAAAGCTTCCGGGGCTTGGCGTTAACAAGAATCATGTGCACGCCGCTCTTAAGGCGGCTGCGGTTCATGCCCTTGGGCAGTGAGGCGACGTAGCTGTCTATCCGCTCGTTTTTATCGTAATCTTTTGGAACCCTGACCGAATATGTTGGCATGTTATTCTTCCGTTTTTGTCTTTTCGCGGCTTCTGTGCAGCATCTGCCGGGCTTCTTCCGGCGTTATGGGTGTTATGCCCTCCCTGTCCCGGGCATCCTGCATTGCCTTTTGCCGCGCGGCCTTTCTGCGCTGCACGCAGTTTATGATTAAATCCGTAATTCCTATTCCAACGCAGATTCCGGCCGATACGCCCACAATCT
>CAZKPZ010000219.1:0-2423 GCA_964554745.1 uncultured Treponema sp.
TCAGATTGCTACCTGTTTGCAAAACAAGGCGGGAAGGGGGTGTTTTATCAAAGAATCTGCTGAAATCCGATGAACTTCTTATATTGCGGTCAAATGTAACGCGAACATTGCAGGCAGATATAATCTTGCCGCGCTGTTGCCATATATATGGTGTTCTGTCGTATGTCACAATACACGCCGGACGCAACATGAGCGACTGCATTGCAACCCAAAAATGCTTATAAAGTTGGGAGTCGTCGTTCTTAAAGTCAGGGATTTTACCGTCTAATATCCGTTTGCAGCGTTCTGCGCTTAATGGGCACGAAAGTTTTTCTGTCAGTCCATGTTGCTTGCGTTTTAATTCTAAGTTAATAACAGAGCTGCTGCTGCCGTAGATACGGATTCTGAATTTCTCTCTAGGGTCTGTTCCGGCTTCAATGTCGCGGTAACACGAATTATACATGTTGTCAAAGTACAGGCTTCGCACTTGGTAGCTTCCGTTCTGCTCTACGTGGCTGTCGTGACTCAGAATAGTCTGCATCCGCTGTTCTAAAGCAGAAAGAACGTCCTCCTTTGCGTAGTATTTGTATTCGTGTCTGTACATGGCATTCATTATTCAACAAAAACAGTAGTTATGTCAATAAGCGGTCGTTGTAACTTGCGTGTAAAACTGCTATACTCTCGTATTATGGATAGCAATTTTAAGTCGCTTCCGGAAGACCTGTCCGGAGTACATATACATTTTGTCGGAATAAAGGGAACAGGCATGGCCGCCCTTGTGGAGATTCTTTTTGAGCGCGGCGCGATAATTACAGGAAGTGATGTGGAGGAGCGCTTTTATACAGATGCGATACTTGAAAAGCGGGGGCTTAAAGCACTTCCGTTCAGTGAAAAAAATATAACAGAGCAAATACAGTATGTTATTTATTCAAGTGCATACAGCTGCGAAAAAAATCCAGACTTGCAGGAAGCACGCCGGCGCGGACTACCCCTGCTGCTGTATAGTGAGGCTTTGGGGGCAATTTCTGCACAATCGTATAGTTGCGGGGTGTGCGGTGTTCATGGCAAGACTACCACGACCGGTCTTGTTGGAACAATCTTAAAAGAACTTGATTTGCCTTCTCAAGTTCTTGCCGGTAGCATTATTTCTTCTTTTGATCAGCTGTCTGATGCAGGTTCGTGCACTATGACATCCAAAACTTACCGGCAGGGCGGTAAAAACATTTTTGTCGCCGAGACGTGTGAGTATCAGCGACACTTTATGGCTTTCCATCCAAAAAAGATTATTCTTACTGCGGTTGAAAGTGATCATCAGGATTATTATCCAACATATACTGATATACAGAATGCTTTTATCGACTATATCTGCCTCTTGCCGGCTGGCGGTCAGCTTATTTACTGTGCGGATGATGCCGGAGCATGCGAAACTGCAAAAATGGCGCGGCAAAAGCGCCCTGATATAGTAATGTTGCCTTACGGAACTAATGCGGCCGGTGCATATAAACTGACCTTTGGCAAAGTCAAGAATGGCAGACAGTATTTTAGCATAGGTGAGTTAGGCGAGTGTTCTCTTTGCATACCGGGTACGCATAATGCCCGTAATGCTGCTGCTGCTGTTGCGTTGTGCACTGAATTGTTAAAAGATTCAAATAAGGCTTCTGGCGACAATTTTGAACTGATAAAAGCCGCCTTGCTTAACTTTAGGGGTGGTCGCAGGCGTTCAGAGCTTGTCGGCAAAAGCAAAACTCCCGGTGGTCAAGAAGTCCTTTTTATTGATGATTATGGGCATCATCCGACGGCGGTCACGACAACATTGGCTGGATACAGGGAATTTTTCAAAGGCCATAAGATTATTGTGGATTTTATGAGCCACACCTACACAAGAACTGCAGCGCTCCTTAATGAATTTGCAAAGGCATTTGGAAGTGCTGATACCGTGATAATAAATAAAATCTATGGTTCTGCTCGCGAAGACGCTTCTGCGGCTAACGTTACGGGTGAGATTCTTGCACAGAGAGCTTCTCGGTATCATGAGAATGTCCATTTTTGCAAAGAGTTTGACCAGGCGGCAGAATTTGCGCTTACGGAGCTTTCAAAACCGAGTGGAGCCGCCTATCCTGACGGATATCTTTTTGTCACGATGGGTGCAGGAGATAACTGGAAGGTAGGAACGCTTTTGATGGAAAAGCTTAGTCGAGGAACAATATAATTTAGGAGAAAGAGCTATGAACAGCATGACGGGATACGGATATAAAGAAGTCTTAGACGGCAGTACTCAGGTAAGCGTTGAAATAAAAGCTGTTAATTCCAGATTTTTAGATTTGGGTGTTAATCTGCCGCCGTATTTGAATCCTCTTGAGCTTCGTATCCGAAAATATATTGGCGACAAAGTTGTGCGTGGTAAAATTGATTTGACGATTCGCATTAGAGACAGTGAGACAAAT
>CAZKPZ010000220.1:0-2383 GCA_964554745.1 uncultured Treponema sp.
GTGTCTCTCTAGATGAAGCCGAACGCCTTGTGATTGAAGCGAATCTTGCGGCGAATCGCAATAATAAGAGTAAGACATCAGAGATTCTTGGCATAGGGCGGAAAACCTTGCAGCGAAAACTCGCTGAATGGAACGGCGAAAGTTCTGCATCTGATGACGAGGAAGATGAAAAATAGATGACTGGAATGTATGAAAAACTAGGGAAGCTGTTGAATGAAACTCTTGAGGCAGGTCATGTAAAGTTTGTCAGAGTTGAAAAAAAAGATGAACAGAAAGAAGAACAAAATCAAGAGCCGTCTCATACGGCTGATTTTGCAGAAAGCTTTGACAAGGCAGAAGAAGCTGCCGAGAAGATTTTTTTTAAAACAAGCAGACGCAGTAATGAATCGACAAAGAACAAAGTCATATACAAGGCTTTGACCCCAGAACTTGAAAAGGCATATACGATTCTTGGGTTGAATGTTTCTGCAACAAAAGAAGATCTAAAGAAGGCTTATAAAGAACAATTAAAATATTATCATCCTGACCGCTATGCCGGAAAAGATGTTATGGAAAAAATAGCAACAGAAAAGACTCGTGAATTAGTAGAGGCGTATTCCCTATTATCTGACTTCATAAAAAAATAAGGCTGTCGTCCATCGATATGATAGCCGACAGCCTTGCAATTAATTGCTTCTCTAAAAATTAATTAGATGACTGTTCCTGCAGGAATAACGTCGAATTTACGGATTATAATAATGCCGTCAGCACTATAGAACATTCCGTGGTCTCCGTCTTCATAGTGCTTGCCGGAGACATTGATGCAACAGTTGTCGCCGACACGTGCGTTCTTGTCAATTATAGCTTTGTTAATCTTGCAGTTCTTGCCAATCCCAATATTAGGAATTCCCTTCTCTTTATTTTCTTTTTTGCGTTCATCATTCTCGTAGAAGTCAGCTCCCATCATGATAACGCCGTCCAAATCGCAGCCTTCATTTATGATTGAGCGGACACCGATTACAGAGCGCTGCAAGCGTGAGTTCGTGATGACACAACCCTCGCTTGCAAGAGTAGCGGTCATATCTGCGTGGTTAATCTTGCTAGGCGGCAAGTTACGCATGTGTGTATAAATAGGTTTGTCTTCATCGTAGAAGTTAAAGTTTGGAATCGGATTTGTAAGGTCAAGGGTCGCTTCATAGAATGAGCGGATTGTTCCAATATCTTCCCAGTAGCCGTTAAAGACATAGCTGTTGACTTTCTTTGTCTTTATTGCATCAGGAATAATTTCCTTTCCAAAATCATTGAACTTGTTATCAAGCATCTCGTCCATGGCTTTTGCATTGAAAATGTAAATACCCATAGAAGCGAGATACTCAAGTTCATCAGGAAGACCTGCCCTTGATTTTTCCGGAATCTTCCAGTCATCAATGTTCATGTCTTTTGCTGGCTTTTCCATGAAGCTTGTGATACGGCTCTTGTCATCAACCTTCATAATGCCAAAGCCAGAAGCATCGGAACGATTAACAGCTTTTGCTGCAATCGTGATATCTGCGCCAGATGCAATATGTGCGTCCATGAATTTCTTTAAATCCATGCGGTAGAGCTGGTCACCAGACAGAATGATATAGTGTGTCGGGTTCTGCGCTCTAAAGTGGGCTACGTTCTTGCGAACTGCATCAGCCGTTCCTTCGTACCAACCGGAGTGCTCAAGAGTCTGCTCCGCAGCAAGAATTTCTACGAAACCACGGCTGAAACGGTCAAAATTATATGAATTTATTATATGAAGATGGAGGGAGGCGCTGTTAAACTGGGTTAAAAGATATATTTTTCTATAACCAGAGTTAATACAGTTTGAAATTGGAATATCGACAATTCTGTATTTTCCGCCGAACGGAACTGCCGGTTTTGATCTTTCTTTTGTAAGGGGATACAGGCGAGTTCCCTTTCCTCCACCAAGAATTATAGCAAGTACTCTCGGTTCCTCTGTAGTCCCACTTGATTTTGCAGCCATGAAACATTTTCCTCCTGAAAATATAAATATTTTTACTAAATTTTATGTTTTAATTATAGTTCCACTTTATTCAAATTGCAAGGGGAAATTACTTATATCTGTCTTAATTTATATTGCAATAGTCAGCTTGATTTTCGATAACGTTTTTTATAAAATGGTCGCAATGACGACATTTTGGATTTTTATTATTTTGTTCAGCATTTTTTTAAGCGTTTGTTTATTGTGCTTTATCGTCTGCCTTTTTATTTCCTTAATTCGTTTTGCAAAGAAACTACGAGTAAAGAAAATAGAAAAGATAGGGATATGTTGTTACCTTTTTGGACAGCCTTTCTGACTATTGGATTACGAGAGTGATGAAAATAAAGCACCCATGTATTTGACCGCATCCGCTTA
>CAZKPZ010000221.1:0-2379 GCA_964554745.1 uncultured Treponema sp.
CTGCCTGCCCGCATGAAGGATTTGAACGTAACGATTGAGCAGCTTACGCTTGCCGCCGAGGATGCCGGCAAGACGGACTTTATAAACACCTTGCCGCGCAGTACAACCAGTGATGACCTGTTCAGCCTGATAAAGTCTGCATATTGATTCTAAAGGGAGTGCGTCGTGATAGAGCCGGAACGTCTTTTTCAGCTAGCACCCGGTCAAAAGCGCCGGAAGCTCGCCCTTACGTTCGGGGAGCTTGAAAGGGATATTGCCGGCATCGCGGAAAAAGGCACTGAGTACAACTACACCAAGATGAGCCGTGCGGACTACACCAAGACGGTGTGCCGTATTGTGCTTGACGACCCTAAACTTCCCCAGAACACCAAGGCTGAGCTTTCTGCCCTGTTGGCTTCCTCTGACTTTGACGAGCGCCGTGCCTGCAATATGGCGCGTAATGCCCTTCTTGCCATATTGGGCACTTTTCCGGCGGAGTGGGATTTGGTCATTGCTCCGCACGGCGGAGTGCAGAAGAGGAACTTTTTCCCCGGTGTTTCTGTTTATGCCGAAGACATACGTTCTCCGTTCAATGTCGGGTCAATTTTTCGCACTGCGGAGGCGATGGGCTGCGAAAGTGTCTACATTTCGCCCCAGTGCACTGACCCCGCTCAGCCTCGTGCAGTCCGTTCCGGTATGGGCTGTATAGAGACTCTTGGCTACAAGACCTGCGCTCTGGACGAGCTGCCTAAAGACATTCCGGTTTTTGCGCTTGAAACAGGCGGTACTCCTATTGGTGAGTTTGAGTTTCCACAAAAGGGCATTGTTATCATCGGTTCAGAAGAGCTGGGGGTAAGCCCCGAGGCACTGCACCGTGCGACGTACGGCTGTGTGACTATTCCCATGACGGGGCTGAAGGCTTCTCTGAATGTCGGGGTAGCGTTTGGCATTCTTATGCAAAAGTGGGTGGAAGCCTTGCAGAGATGCGGAGAGGTTGAGCAACATGGCCTTGATTCATAAAGCTTCCGGTCTGAAAGGCTATCTAGATGCCCTGAACTATGTAGAGCCGCATGAGCGCACCTGTGTTTCACTGGTACGTCGGATTTTAGACCACGCTGACGGCGTGTATACAATAAAAGACGGCGCTCTGGTAAAGGGTGCGCTTTTTTTTAAGAATGATGAGATGCTGTTTCCCTGCCTGTATGATTGTGACGATTCTTGTCTGAAAGAGCTGGCGGCGTTCCTTAAAAGCAAAAAACTTTTCTGTGTTTCGGGTGAGGAGACTTCTGTAGAAAAAATCAGGCAGATTACGCTGGCGAACAAGCGGCCGCCGCTACGCGAGCGCAGGGAGTATTTTTTGTATTCGTACAGCGATACCGCGCTGGGGGATGCCGCCGTTGCCGCACTGCCCGACGGTGTTGCCATTGACCGGGCGGAAGATGGCGACATGGAGCAGCTTGCCGAGCTGCAGATGGACTATATTACCGAAGAGGTGGCTCTTAAGGGCAATCCTGTGAATCCGAACAGCGAGAAGCGCAAGATGCAGGAAGCCGTGAAAAAGCAGATTGTGATTGTTGCCAGAAACGGCGGCGAGATTGTGGCAAAGGCGCAGACTAATGCAATCGGTCTGCTCAATATTCAGCTGGGCGGTGTGTTCACCAAGACTGACTGGCGAAAAAGGGGGCTGGCCGGCGCTCTTACGGCGTTTTTGGCGCAGAGCGTGCGGCAAAAGCAGATGGGAACGGTGCTTTTTGTGGGCAAGAACAATACAAGTGCCATACACGCCTATGCCCGTGCCGGTTTTAAGGACACAGGCAAGGGGTACCTTATCGATTATTACGATTAAAAACGGATGCTAGCGCTTTCGTGACATAAAGTGCATGGATGCCATGATGAACAGCACTATGTATACGACTGTTGCGATGAACAGCGCCGAATCTTTGAACATGGCGACAAATACGTAGTTTGCGACTTTGTAGATGTAGAAGGCAATTTCAGTGCCAAAGAACATAAACACGCCGAATATAATTATCACAAAGAGCCATGATGTCCTGAACAGCACTTTTGCGCCTGCAATGCGGTAGTTCCAGCCGGTTGATGCCATGATGATGAACAGAATCAGCAGGAACAGCGGGTACAGGCTGCGGCCGAGCAGGGTCTGCAGGAAAGACTCTTTTGCATAGCCGTATTCCTGCGCATTGGGGATAAAGTGTATGAGCGAGAACAAGGACATGGTTTCTGCTCCGGCGGAGGCTCTGTCTATGCTGGCAAAGTCGCGGAATTCCATTGGCAGAATCATGGTGTTGCCGCTCTTTAGGTAGAGCGGTTCAAGTCCTGCTAGTGAGTTTGAGCTGTCTGTTCCTGCCGTAAGCCCTGCGTCTTCCATAATCTGCGGCGGCA
>CAZKPZ010000222.1:0-2359 GCA_964554745.1 uncultured Treponema sp.
CATTGACTCCGTGCTGTTGGGCTTGAGTTCCGCTTTTTGCTTTTGTCGCCTTGTACTCGTCGCTCAGCATGTACAGCTGTATTTCGATAGCATGGATGGCACGTTCCTTGTCGGCTAAATCACTTGTGTTGTGCAGATGCGGCTTTATCTTGCGCAGCAGGGCAGACAACTCAGGCAAAGTCATAGCCTCAAGCTCAGCCCGCTGCTTTGGATTGTCAGGAACCTCCACCAGCTCATATCCGCGTATAATGGAGTCCACATACATTCCCGTTCCGCCAACAACAAACGGAACCTTGTCCTGAGTTGTAAACGAATCAAAAAGCTCGTAGAAATTCCTCTGAAAGTCAAAGACGCTGTATTCCTCCGCCAATGAGACCGTATCAATCAGATGGTAGGGAATGGTCTTGCCGTTAAATGTGTATTCTGCTAAATCTTTGCCGCTGCCGATGTCCAGCCCCTTGTAGACCTGCCTGGAATCTGCGGAAATGATATCCCAACCGTAGTGATCGGCAATCCGCACTGCGAGAGATGTTTTTCCGACAGCCGTGGGGCCTAAAAGGACTATTGTATTATAATTTTTGCTAGAGGACACGGCAGATTGCACACTTAAGGTATTCACTCTTAGGATATCCCATCAAGAGAGGATGATCCGGAGCCGCACCACGCTTTTCCAACACCTGCAAAGACTTGTGGCTGTCTTTTGCAGCATGGGTCAACATGGAATAGAAATTGTTTCCGTCAAAGTAATATGAACAAGAGCAGGTGATTAATATGCCACCTTCGTTCAATATTCGCATAGCACGGAGATTTATTTCCTTGTATCCGCCGTATGCCTTTTGTATCTGCTTTGCACTCTTGGTGAATGCAGGCGGATCCAAAATAATCACATCAAATTTCTCGCCGTCAGCCTCGTACTTTTTGAGCAAGTCAAACACGTCAGCACACTTTGCGGACATAACCTTGTCCGCATGATTCAGGCGGATATTATCATTGATAAGGTCTACGGCTTCCTGCGAAATATCAACGGAAACGACACTCTTTGCACCGGCCTTAAATGCATTTAATCCAAATGCTCCCGTATGGCTGAAGGCATCCAGGACTTTCTTTCCGTGGCAGAAATTACGGATGGCAACTCTGTTCAACTTTTGATCCAAGAAATAGCCTGTCTTCTGCCCCTTTGCAATATCAACACGCAGGCTGATATCGTTCTCACAAATCGTGATGATTTCTTTACCGGACTTGTATATCCAGCCGGCAGACTCCTTTAGACCCTCTTTCTCGCGCACGGAAGCATCGCTCCGCTCATAAATGGCATGCGGCTTGCAGATGTCTTTTAAGGCATCAAGAATCTCGTTTCTAAAAACCTCGCAGGCCAAAGCCAAAAACTGAACCACAAGGTAGGTGCCATCATCGGAAACATAGCGCTCAACTATTAGGCCTGGAATAAAATCCGATTCACCAAAGACCAGACGGACGCTTTCGTTTTCTTCAAAATAAATACGACGCAGATTGATTGCATTTCTGATAACCTTATTCCAATACGATTTTGTATCGGCCATAATCTGGTCAGCATGCTCACGACCAATCAATCTGACAACAATTTTTGACTTGCGGTTGATGATTCCCGTTCCCAAGAAACCGCCCTTATTGGTAAAAACCTCAACAACACTGCCGTCTTTAACCTGGCATTCGGTTAAAGACGTAGTTTTTACACCACTGCCATCATCTGAATTATATTTTACAGAATAGATTTCATTGTCATAAATCCAAGGAAAACCTTGGGAAATTTCTCTATCTTCCCTTGCCTTTAAAAAAACATACGCGCAATCTTTCATGGGAGCAAATTATAATAATTTTTTGTTCATTATACAAGGAGTAGCGATGCATCTCATTTCAATGTAAAGCGATAACCAGCAGAAAACAGAAACACCGTTCTGCGAGCAATTTTTTCATTATCACTTTTCAGCATATTGAAATCAACAAGATAGCGAAGATTCAACATATATAGTTAATTTTTTGCTTGATATTGCCAACCGGGATTGAAAGATACAGAATCGAGAGTTTTATACCGTTATTAAAAAGCATACCAAGTTCCCCTTGTATTCCAAGGGCAGGACAAGAGGGGAAACTGTAATTTGCCCAAAGAGAAAAGCCCCCTGTAAAAACAGGCTTGTCTTCGACAGAAGAGGAAGCCGCGACTCCTGTTACACCAGCAAGTGCATTTGCAGTTTCCGTACCTAATCTGAAAACACAAAAAAAAGGACAAAGTAAAGCCATAGGCGGGCGTGATTCCTGCGCGACTTTGACTTTAAAAAGAAAAAGCCGGCGGCCACCTACTTTCCCCCTCGCGGAGTATCAT
>CAZKPZ010000223.1:0-2351 GCA_964554745.1 uncultured Treponema sp.
TCTTGTTCAACTTTTAGTTCTTCTCCCTTAGATATTTCTTTTGAATCTGTAATTATCTTCTTTCGCATGAGTTTTGCACCACTGCTTGTTGTCCAGTTGTTCTGTGCAATAAAACAAAGTACTCCATTTTCTCTCTGTAAGTCTAATCCATGACAGGCAAAACCATACCACAAATCCATCTTACCCATCTAGTATGGACTGTTTTCGCGAAATCCGTCAAATGCGGCTTTATTTGTATATTCTTTTATATACGGCGGATTCCCAATCACAATATCGAAGCCATTTTTGTTGCAATCATTCGTTCGTAAAATGCAACGAGAACCTTGTCAAAATACAGTTTATGGGTTATATTATAGGTAGATAGGTCCTATTAAGATGAAAGTGGGCGTCGTGCCATGCGTTACGAAAGTAACCTAGTCTTATACAGGGTCTATTTTTTTTGCCTCTAAAGGATTATGTGGAGTGTAGTAGTTCTTAGGATACTTAGAGAAATCAAAGATATCGTGAACTAAGCTAATCTTATCTTTCAAGTAGTTATAATATCTATAATCCCCGCGTTCGTAAGCCCTTTGAATTGTCCATAGAACATAATCCGCAGCCTGTAAAAGCGGAATTTCTGAATTCTGCTGTATGAAAATACGAATCTGATTACTGTTTTCTGTCTTCCATTTTTCATTAAAAGTTGAAATAGAATTATTTACAGCTTCTTGCATAGAAGATTGATGAACAGTGCTCCCCATGGCACTAAAATACAAGTCAATTTGCTTATACAAGTGCAGTCTGTTCTCAAGCAGTTTTGAAACCAGATATTTATAAAGCTGCTTCTGGCTATGGTTGAACTTTTTACGCCACAACTCTTCTTTTTTTCTTGCTACAACGCAATAAAAAGTGAAATCCTGCTGTTTTAGAAGTTTAAATACCTTTTCTCGAACTTCTGCACAATCTTTATTTGCATGAAACATTTCCAAACTGTGATGAAAAGATGGAATAGCCGCCAGGTAATCATCCTTTGCAAGTTCTGCTTTAAGATTATTTAGAACTTTTGTAAATTCCTTAGGATTCTTGCATTCAAGATAACCGACCATAAAAGTCTTGCTGGCTGTTCCTTTTTCAAGAAGGTTTACCCCTCTGTGTCCCAAAATTTGAGTATCTCCAGCTTCGTCAAAATAGTAATTAACTTTTATGTCTTGTGTTTCCTGCATAATTCCATAATAGCAAAATTATTTCATATTTTCCATAGTATTAATTTCCTCAGAATCTAGGTCATAAAGTTTATACAAAATTTTTTCTATCTTTCTTTCAGTTTCTGATGTATCAAAGGCATTGTTTTTTGATTTATCAGCTAGGATTTTATCTACTAGATTGGAGATTTTCTCTTGTTCGTCGCTTGTCGCCACAGGGATGGGAATTGAGCCAATCTGCAAACCATTCAAATCAAAGTAGTTTCCAGATACTTTTGTTGTATTGTAATAATATTCAAACCATTGATTTATCAATTTTGAATTTATCACTCCAAGAACAAACTTAAGATTGCACGGAGTCTTTGGTGTAAGATAATAGATTCTATCTAAACAGACTATTTTTTTTTCTTTTAGCATTGCTTGGAGGAATGCCACTGTTCGAGGCAGAATAATCATTTCAGAAGAGAAAATATCTGAATAGTCAGTATCAATTCTTTTCAATTCTCCTTCAATAAAATAACGTCTTACATTTGTTGATTTTAAAGCTTTATATTCTGCTCCCTCAAAATCTACTTTATTGTTTGCTAAACCTCTGGCAATAAAAAACAAATTTTCTATCTTATCACTCTTTATATCAATTTTTTTGACTATGTTTTTCATCTTTGGATCAGCATCTACAATGATTTTGTTTTCAGGATCCGTTGATATTTCGTTTTGCGGAATTACGAGTCCATAAATATTATCTACATCTGTTAAAGATGACAAATTTGACAAACGTTTGTAAATAATTGAATTATCAAAGTTCTTATTGTTTTCATGCTGTATTATTAAAACGCACGGATAAGTCATTGCATTTTGAAAAACAGGAAGTTGAGATACATCCAAAACGCTTTTAAGTTTATTTTCTCTAATAATGATTTTCCTGCAGCCAAGTCCATAATCAGAATTAAAAAATCTAATGGGATTGATAAAACATAAATGACCGGACATCTTTAATATTGAAAGTCCTTTTTCAATAAAAAGAAGATACATGTCATATTGCTTTGTAGCACTCTTATAGAGTTTTTCATAGCATTTTTTTGAATCCTCTGCAATTGATGTTCGACGAATGTATGGAGGATTACCGATTACAATATCAAACCCGTTCCTGGTGCTTTCATTCGTTCGGTT
>CAZKPZ010000224.1:0-2308 GCA_964554745.1 uncultured Treponema sp.
CACAGGCAGAGCAGAAACAGGCGGCAAAGGAATTTGCCGAAGAATGGAACGGCAAGGGCTACGAAAAGGGCGAGACAGCCCGCTTTTGGATTGACTTATTGCAGAACGTCTACGGCGTGAGTGACGCTACCAAAGTCATCTTCTTTGAAGAAAGTTTGGAAGAAACATCATTTACCGAATCGCAAAACGATGTTTCCGGTCAGTCTGCAACGCAGACTGCGGGCGCGGATGCGACCGACGGAAACTCGCTGAACAAACGGCAAAGCCGTTTGTTCGTAGATTGTAGAATTCCTTCCACGTCCGTAATGATAGAACAGAAGTCCATCGGCAAGGACTTACGAAAGCCCATCAAGCAGAGCGACGGCACCTTCCTTACCCCGTTCCAGCAGGCAAAGCGTTATGTGGCAAGCTTGCCGCGCAGTGAACACCCCAAGTGGATTGTCACCTGCAACTTTGAAGAATTCCTTATCTACAACATGGAAAACCCCAACGCCGAGCCGGAAAGTCTCTTGCTCAAAGATTTGCACAAAGAATACTACCGCCTTCAGTTCCTTGTTGACACCGGCAGCGACAACGTGCGGCGCGAGGAAGAAGTTTCCGTAGAAGCCGCCCGCCGCGTAGGTCTGCTTTACGACGCACTGTATAAACAATACGGAGAGCAGCCCTCGGCCGAAGAGCTAAAGAGCCTGAACGCCCTCTGTGTGCGCCTGGTCTTCTGCCTGTATGCTGAGGACGCAGGAATCTTTGGCCACCATGCGATGTTCCATGACTACATGAAGTCATTCAAACCTGAAAACGCCCGCACGGCCTTGATAGAGCTGTTCAAAATGCTGGACACAAAAATCGCCGACCGCGACAAGTTTGCGGACGACAAACTCCTTGCATTCCCTTACGTGAACGGCGGTCTCTTTGCGGACGAAAAAATCATCATTCCACGATTCAACGATGAAATACTTACCATTTTGCTAAAAGACTGCTCGGAAGACTTTGACTGGTCAGCCATAAGCCCTACTATCTTCGGCGCTACGTTCGAAAGTACGTTGAACCCCGAGACACGGCGTTCAGGCGGCATGCACTATACCAGCATTCAGAATATACACAAGGTGATTGACCCGCTTTTCCTTGACGCATTGAAAGCCGAGTTTGAGGAAATAAAGGCTCTTAAAACCGAAAAAATCCGTATCCAGAAAGCACTTGCCTTTCAGGATAAAATCGCCTCTCTCAAATTCTTTGACCCGGCCTGCGGGAGCGGCAACTTCCTTACGGAAAGCTACATGAGCCTGCGCCGCCTGGAAAACGAAGCTATCCGCATCAGCTACAAGGGCGAGGCAAGCCTGGGACTTGACACGGACATCAAGGTGAGCATCAAGCAGTTCTACGGCATCGAGATAAACGACTTTGCCGTTGCCGTAGCCAAGACCGCCCTGTGGATTGCCGAAAGCCAGATGCTTGCCGAGACTGTCGCCATTACCGGCAAGGAAATGGACTTTCTGCCGCTCAAGAGCTACACCAATATTTTTGAGGGCAATGCGCTTTGCAAGGACTGGAACGAAGTTGTTCCTTCAAGCGAGCTGAGCTACATCATGGGCAACCCGCCGTTCGTGGGAGCGCGCCTTATGTCGGCAGAGCAGAAAGAGGATTTGCTCTCTGTTTTTGGAAAAGACTGGAAGAACATCGGCAACATGGACTATGTGTGCGGCTGGTATAAAAAAGCATTTGAACTGATAAACACAACAGGCATAAAAGCCGCCCTTGTTTCAACAAACTCAATCACCCAGGGCGAGCAGGTGGCAAATCTATGGAAGCCGCTGTTTGAGCAGGGCTTGCATTTTGATTTTGCATACCGTACCTTCCGTTGGGATTCAGAATCTGCATTAAAAGCGCACGTCCACTGTGTGATTGTCGGATTCTCATGCGGTCAAAGTCCGTCCGAAAAAATTATTTATGACGAAAGCGGGCGCGCGAACAAAGTAAAAAACATTAACGGCTATCTGGTTGACGCTGACAATGTTTTTATAGAAAGCCGCAACAAGCCGCTGTGCGCCGTGCCGGAAATCGGAATCGGGAACAAGCCGATTGACGGAGGAAACTATCTTTTTACGAAAGAAGAGATGGAGGAGTTTGTCAAAAAGGAACCGGCCTCGCACAAATACTTTAAGCCGTGGTATGGCTCTGACGAGTTCATAAATAACCGCCCGCGCTACTGCCTGTGGCTGGGCGACTGTGCGCCCGGTGAACTGCGAAAGATGAAACACTGCATGGAGCGGGTGGAAAACGTGCGCAACTTCAGGCTTGCAAGCAAGAGCGC
>CAZKPZ010000225.1:0-2297 GCA_964554745.1 uncultured Treponema sp.
AAAGAATATATATCCGTCAACTTTTTTATTGCATCCAATAAAAAAGAGAATAGCTTTTACATTGTTGTATGACTTACTGCGTAGATGCGAGCTTTCCCTTTTTACCACAGAAGGCTATGAGGGGAAAACAGAAAAACAGGCAAGAATGAACAATATCCGCAAAATTCTTTATTGCAAAGAAAATGAATTAGAATGTTCAATTTTATCTGACCAAGTGGAAATTTTAAAACATCTCTTTTCAGGGAAGAGTATAAAATACTCATTCAAAAATTGCATTAATTCCAAAGTTTATTCAAGATGCCCAGATATTCTTATTGAAATCAATTCGTTCAAGACAGAATCACACAATTGGCCAATTCAAGAAAATGGAATCAGCAAAGAGAACTTTGATAAGATTTTTAAGAAAATAAAGAAGTAAAATGTTATCAGATTTATTTGCCAATATGGGAGCGTTAAAACCTAGAAATATACTGAAACAGAATTAACTCAAGAGAAAATTACAATCGTAAAGGATGAGTAAAAATATGGAAGAGCAAAACAATATTCAAAAAATTACAGAAATTTCTCCATTACCAAGCAAAGAAATAATCTTTTACAAAACAGATTCTAATGAAGTAAAAGTAGAAGTCCTTTTGCAAAATGAAAATTTATGGCTCACTCAGGCAAAAATCGCAGATTTATTTGGAGTTCAAAAGGCTGCTATTTCAAAGCATTTGAAGAATATCTTTGAAAGCGGAGAATTAGAAGAAAAGTCAGTTGTTTCCATTTTGGAAACAACTGCGGCGGATGGGAAAAACTATAAAACAAACTTCTACAATCTCGATGCAATCATTGCGGTTGGCTACCGTGTGAATTCAAAAAAAGCCACGATGTTCCGCATTTGGGCGAACAAAATCCTCAAAGAATATATCATCAAAGGCTATGTGATGAATGATGAAAGGCTCAAAGAACCGGAGTATTACTTTGGCAAGGATTATTTTGAAGAACAACTTGAGCGAATCCGTGACATCAGGTCAAGCGAAAGGCGTTTTTATCAAAAAATCACAGACATCTACTGCAAGTGCAGTGCAGATTACGATGTGAACAGCCAGACTACAAAAGATTTTTTTGCGACAGTTCAGAACAAACTCCATTTTGCAGTAAGCCACAAAACAGCTGCAGAGATCGTCTATAGTCGAGCAGACCACACAAAACAAAATATGGGGCTGACGACATGGAAAAATGCCCCGGACGGTTCAATCAGAAAACCTGATGTAAGCATTGCAAAAAATTATCTGAGCGAGGAAGAAATTCAGAATCTAAATGAGATTGTCACAATGTTCCTTGATTACGCTGAACGCCAAGCAAGGAAATCTCAGGTCCTTTATATGAAAGACTGGATTTCAAAACTTGATTCATTTTTGCAATTCAATGAAGAAGATATTCTTCACGACAAAGGCAAAGTCACTCACGAAATTGCAAAAGCTTTTGCCGAAAGCGAGTTTGAAAAATACCGCGTAATTCAGGATAAGACCTACAAGAGCGATTTTGATAGATTTTTGGAAGATACACAGAATAAATAGGAAAGCTCCATTGCAAAAGGGGCTTGCCCTGCACGTTCTACACCGAACCCAAGGCAAGCCCCTTATTTTTATCCGTTTAGAACAACTGACCGGGGAGCCTCAGCTTTTCTTTAGCCGGAAACTCCCTGTCAAATTCCTCAACGTCCGCGTCTGAGACGTAGTAGCCCCGCGGTGTCTGGTACACGCCGGTAATGCCGTCAAGGTAGCCGGGAATCAGTTCCCTACAGAGAAAGAACGAGTCGTCAGCCCCGGCTGGCAGGTCGTGGTAGCGTATGCCAAAGTTTCTGGCATAGTCAAAGCCACTCTTTCCGTAGAAGCCGATGTTCCCCTCGAACAGGACCGCCCCGTATCCAAGCGCAGCGGCCTTGTCCAGAGAGTAATCCAGCAATGCCTTGCCGTAGCCCTTCCGCTTTAAGTCCGGCGCAATGCCTATTGGACCCATCGTCAGAACGTTGATTGTCCTGCCGTCATCGGCTTGGATAATCGTCCTCATGAACATGTTCTGTCCTATCAGACGGCCGTCCTTTTTCATGACGAAATCAAGTTCCTTCACGAACGCAGGATCATCTCTGAGCAGGTGAATCACATAGTGCTCGCTGCAGCCCGGGCGGTACACGTTCCAAAACGACTCGCGCACAAGGTTCTCGACTTCCCTGTATTCGTCCTTCTTTTCCAAACGGATGATATAGTCATTTGTATTCATTATTTTTCCTCCTGAAAATTGTTGACTGCAAT
>CAZKPZ010000226.1:0-2252 GCA_964554745.1 uncultured Treponema sp.
GTCTTTGATTACTTCACTTTGTCCTTAATTAAATTCTTCCAATATTCTACTGATAACTACAGGATTAAATTCTTCATACTTTCTGCCGGCTTTTCAAAGAGTTTGCGAGTTAATTGGGTAGGAGAGATTTTCGATACTTACTTATCATGCTCCATATGCTTTGGGCCGACTCAAAATTGTCAGGGTCTATATCGTCGGCGGAAAGCTTTACACCAAACGCCTTTTCAATCTGCGCAATTATCTGCACAATGTCTAAGGAATCGAGCAAGCCATCCTCGACGAGGTTCTTTTCTTTTGTAAAGTCAACGTCCGGCTTTAGGGTGCCGAGAATCTGTAAAAGTTCATTCATCTGTAAAATCTCCTTTGCTTATTTTCTGTCTTTATTCATTTTCTCCGCTTGCGTATTGCTTTTTCAGCAGAGGCCGGTCAATTTTCCCATTCAAATTCATAGGAAGAGCAGGAAGCCTTATAATCTTTTCTGGGAGCATATAGGACGGAACTTTGTTTTTTAGAAAAGAAGCTATATCATCTTCAGTCTTGTTGCCGGAGAAGATTGCGATGATGTCACTCGTCTTTTCGTTGAACACACAGCAAGCGTTTTCAATTTCCGCAACCGACAGCATTGCGCTCTCAATTTCGCCCAACTCTATCCTGTGGCCAAGCCGCTTTATCTGGAAATCACGCCGTCCCGCAAAGACCATGTCGCCGTTAGGATCAACGTAGGCCAAATCGCCTGTGCGGTATACGGTTTCCATCCAGTTTTTGTTCAACGGGTTCTGCACAAATGCAGCCTTAGTCTTTTCCCATGCACCATAGTAGCCGCTGGAAAGGCATTGCCCAGAAACGCAGATTTCCCCGATTTCTCCGACTTTTGCCTCAGTTCCGTCTTCCTTTACAAGGATGACCAAGCTGTTCTCGCAGGCTTTTCCGAGGGGAAGCTTTTCGTCGTCGGAAAAATCCCTGTCTATGTCGTAATACATACAGGCATAAGTTGCCTCTGTAGGGCCGTACATATTCACATAGAGGGCAGTCGGAACAAACTTTCTCCACACGTTGAGGTGCTTGCAGGGCATAACCTCACCGCAGAAAATTACAAGCCTTATTGTATCTGGGACACAGACATCGAACGCGTTGCAGTTGACCACGTTGCACAGGGCGGACGGAACCCATACCAAGGTATTCACCTTGTGCTCGGTAATGAACTGGATCACTTTCTTGGGGAACGTGTAGTAACTCTTTGGTGGGATATATACAGAAGCCCCAGTCTTTAGAGGAATGAACAGGTCTGGAACGGAAGCGTCAAAGTAGAACGGTGCCTGATTGCAAAGAGTTGTATTTTCGTCAAGATGATATTTTGAAGTTATCCACTCTACAAAATCCGTGACAGCCAAGTGGGAAATCGTTACACCTTTTGGAACTCCAGTAGAACCGCTTGTGAAAAGCACGTAGAGCAAATCGGTGGATTTCATATTATTGCGAACGGTATAAAGTTTGTCCGCATTTTCTTCAGCCTCAAGAGCATGCCTGTAATTCACCAGTTGAACTTTGCCAGAGATTTCTTCCGCCTTTTCCTGCGTTGTGTCATCGCAGACAATTATGCTTGGTTGCAGGCAGTCCATAATCAGCTTTATACGCTCAAGGGGCATAGTATTGTCAATCGGAACATAGTAGCAGCCCGCATACACAGCGCCGAAAAAAGCAAGAGTATTGTGCGCACCCTTTTCCATATACACGACAACCGAGCTATGCGGCTTTACGCTTTCGGCAATGAATGAGCCGATTTTTCTTGCGCCGCATCTGAGCGAAGAAAACGATATGCTTTTATTTTTATCAGCAAAAGCTGTCTTGTCTGGAAATAAAGAAGCAGTCTGCTCTATGTAGTCAGTAACAATGTTTGCATTCATTTTTATTGAATCTCCTCATATTTGCCGTTTATGACTTTCCAGCCCTCAAACACTTTACTACGCTCTATATTGAAGTCGTATATGTTGGCACATTTATTCTTCAGTATGTCATCGCAGCTTGGCTTCCAACTGCCAGACAGATTGCATGTATGGGAAACTATTCCCTCGCATTCTATCCTCTTTGCAAAGCCTTCTTTTAGAAGCATTTCTCCCAGTCTGTTGAACCGCTCCACAGGTTCTATCTCAAGTTTGCGGGCAGCGTAGTCGTAGGTTCGCTCCTCCTCCGTCCCGTCCTTTGTTTTGTAGATGCCTGTAAAGCTCTTGGCAAAGCGGTACGGCACATTGCAC
>CAZKPZ010000227.1:0-2233 GCA_964554745.1 uncultured Treponema sp.
CTTCAGGAATAGTCACGGACAGAAAAACAGGGTACTTGCAGCCATAGCTCGCCCGCGCAGGAATAGCCGTTATGCCGTCCTTCATAACTATTGTTCCCTTCTTAGAGCGTTCATCCCAGTCCAAACGTTCTATCCAGTCTCCCTCAATCGTAGGTCTGCCTAATGCCGTAAAGTCAATCACCAAATTTGCCATTCTCGCACCTCGCAGTTAAGTTTGAGTCTATAATATCATCTGGCACTATCATTTCGTGATAGGAAGAAAAGTTTTTCCGATTTGCCTTGCCCTGTTATGAGCAGAACGTGTTTTAGAAATCTCACGCTTAAGCATCTTGTCCGTTTTTCCAGGGTGATTTTGGCAGAATTTGTCCGTTTTTCCAAGAATTTTGCAGTACGTGTGTAACAGTCAATAAAATTGTCCGCTTCCCTATTACCAAACGATAGATTTGCGTGTTAGGATATCCTTATGAGTAAGCTTTTAACAATCGAACGTCTTGAGTCCCTTGTTCTGGATGCTGGATAAGTGCGTGCATAAATGGAACTGGTAGAAAAATTCAATGACTCATATGCTCTGGTCTCTTTCAAGACAGGAAATCTGTTCACAAACAGCGGAGACATTCTGTTATGCCCAACTTCTGAAGATTTTAAGTTTTCAAATCCCTTGTCCATCCGTTTGGCTAAAAGGGAGAGAAAAATGAAGCGGTGGATAGATTTTTACAAGGGCAAAGAATGTGACTTCAAGACTGAGCATTGCATTTTCCTGCCGTGCAGAAAACTGAAATACCGTGGCGTAATTTTCGTCTCGCTTGATTTTTACAGCGAGGGGAGAAGGGACGTAAACAAAGTCCGTGTAAAAGAGGCTTTTGATTTGGCGCAAAGATTCCACTGCACAAAAATCTCTTTGCCTAAAAATATTTTATATTCCCCATATTATAAAGAGGGGGACTATGGTGTTTATGACAGCTCAGATTTATTGGAAATCCTTCAGGTAAACTCAAATCCAATCTCTTTTGATGTTGAGTTCATATTTAACATACCGGGTTATCGATATAAGGGGCTTTCATTCTACAGCTTTAGATACGGCAACCACAAGGAAATGATTCCTTTTTCTGGAAGGTTGTTCAGCTGGTACAGGAGGCAGGATAAAATGTCACAAACCGAATATTTTTTAACAAAACCCGAGGTCTGCATTATACGAAAAATCCTTTGCACCTGTGACGGACAAAAGAAACAGCTTTCTCTCGTATTATGTTATCTAAAGAAACGCCTTGGAAATTACAGTGAGTCTGGCGTTGACAGGGCAAATATAGGGGGAGAAATGTTTTTAGATATGCTGCTGGAGGAATTGCCATGGACAAAACGCCAGTTTAACATTGAGTACGACATATTAAATATTCCCTCAATAACAATATAGGGCGGTTTATCACCAACCGATAGACTGAATATAGGAGGCTTTTATGGCAAAGAATGCTGAATTGTTGGGCGCGAAAAAACTCAACAAAAGGATGCTGGAGCGGATTATCATCATTCACAATGCGATTAAGGCAGGACTGTACCCGAACAATAAGCAGTTGCAGCGGCTCTATTGTGAGCAAACTGGTTACGCAAAAGTCGGAGAGGCAACGATAAACCGTGACATAGACACTTTGAAAACATACTTTCGCGCGCCGCTGGAATTTGACCGACAGAAAGGCGGTTACTGCTACTTCGACAATTGGGACTTCGCCTTGAACAATATTTCCACGGAGGACATCTTCTACCTTTCTGCAGTCAAAACTTTGCTTTCTCACTTTGAAGGAAGCCTCATGTATGAGGAAATTGCAAGCGTGATTGATTTTGTTGTAGGAACGCAAGGACAAGGAAAGAGCCTCCTTCTGAATAGGATTGCAGTTCCTCCAGCACCCAAAACCACGACCGACCCTCAAATCTGGAAAAAAAGTCATGTACCACCGGCAGAGCTGGTGGCTTGATAAGACCCTATCCAAAGCCCTGTCATCGACTCTCGGCAACCGCACCGTCACATAGCCGCTTGTCGTCAGAACCGTGCGGTCTTTGTGATAGCCGTTCCGGACTATCTTTCTGTGTCCGGCCTTGTCGACAAGGCTTGCAGTTGAATTCAGAAATCTCTGAACCTCTTCTTCATATAAGGCTTCAATTACTTCCCTTGCCCTGCCTAGTAACACAGCCTTTCTCTCTTAGTAATAGCATCTCACCACTTGAAATGGGAACATAAAAG
>CAZKPZ010000228.1:0-2229 GCA_964554745.1 uncultured Treponema sp.
ATTGATATGCTCCCTCTATGAGAGACAGTGAAAGATAAAACTGTCATCATAGAGGGGGCATTTTTGTGGGCAAAAGCAAGATAGCGTACGAAAAGAAGGTTGAAATCGTTCGAGACTATTTGAACGGCAAAGTTGGATATACAGAATCAATACGAAGAGCAAATAACAGTGAGAGCTCATTCCGTCATTGGATAGCACAATATAAGACCGGCGGAGCTGAGGCACTTCTGCCGCAAAGAAAGAATAACAGCTACAGCACAGAGACCAAGCAGATAGCAGTCAGGCAATACTTGGACGGCAAAAGCAGCATGGAAAAGATTTGCGAAAAATATGGGATACGCTCAATAGAACAGCTCAGGAACTGGATAAAGGTGTATAATGCTCATGGAGACTTCAACTCCGTAAAACATTCTGGAGGCGGAAGCTACATGAAGAAAGCACGAAGCACCACGCAGGAAGAGCGGCTTCAAATCGTCAAGGATTGTCTGGAAAGCGGCAGGAACTACGGAGAAATGGCGCTGAAATACAACGTCAGTTACCAGCAGGTTCGGACATGGACGCTGCGGTTTGAGGAGCTTGGAGAGGCAGGTTTGGAAGACCGGCGCGGAAGGCGCAAGAAAGATCAGACGCCACGCACAGCGCTGGAAGCGGCGCAGATAGAGATAGAGCGGCTCAAGCATCAGCTGTATCTTGCAGAAATGGAGAACCGTCTGTTAAAAAAATTGGACGAGGTAGTGAGGAGGGATGCCTTGGACAAGTAAGGCAGGGACATATCTACAGGGCGATACGGGAGAATCATGAGGAGAGCGGAGACCCCATTGACGAATCCTGTAAGCTGCTGCGCGTGTCACGCTCGGCGTATCACAAGTGGGCGTCTGGCAAACTGAGTCCCAGAACGGTGGAGAACAAGTCGCTTGCCGAAAAGGTGGAGCAGATCCACATGGAAAGTCCGGACAAGGGCTATCGTCGGATCAACGACGAGCTGCGGCACGACCACGATATCCACGTCAACGACAAGCGAGTCCTTCGCATCTGCCGCGCCACGGGCATCAAGTCCACCATCAAGTATTGCAGTCACGGCTGCACCAGGCAGGCGAAGAATCCGCAGTACATCGCTGAGAATGTACTAAACCGCCAGTTTCGCGCAAGCAAGCCGAACGAGAAGTGGCTTACCGACGTCACTGAGTTCAAGTGGTATGAAGGCATTTCGGTACACAAGCTCTATCTCAGCGCAATTTTAGATCTGTACGACAGGCGCATCGTCGCATACGTCATCAGTGAGCGCAACGACAATCCGCTGGTATTCAAGACCTTCGACAAGGCGGTAAAGGCAAATCCCGACGCGCATCCGCTGTTCCACAGCGACAGGGGCTTCCAGTACACGAACCGCACGTTCCACCACAAGCTCAAACAGGCAGGCATGACGCAGAGTATGTCTCGTGTGGCACACTGCATCGATAACGGACCTATGGAGGGCTTCTGGGGTATTCTGAAGCGTGAGAGATATTACGGCAAACGATTTACGAGCAAGCAGGAATTAATCCGAATGATCGAAAGATACATCCGCTACTACAACACTCGACGTGTACAGCGCAATCTCGGCATCCTGACGCCAATGGAGAAGCACGAGCGTTACCTCGCGGCGTAAAAAAGCGGCCGGCAGCCGTAGCTGCCAGCCGGGAAAAATTTTATAGTTTTTCATTGTCCTCTTGACGGGATGCGGGTCAGTCGGCAGGCTCTGTGATTTCGATTCCTTCTTCAGCCCTTGTCAGTACTTGCTCTTTATTCGCGTCTCCGCGGGAGAGAAGCAGACGCTCAAACAGAGAACTGTCGATCTGCCTTTTCAACTCGCGGACAGACCAGTTGGAGTTGATGGCTTCCTTCTCATAAAAGCTGCGCTTGTCAGAATCAGAAATGGAAAGGAGCTCACAGTAATGCGACCAGCTCAATTGTCCAGACACTGTCTGGATTTTTTCATATGTCATATAAAACTGCCGCATATTATATAGATTGGCTCTCGAAAAGCCCTTGCCAAATTCAGCAGTCAGTACCTTAGCAAGCTCTTTCAGCGTTTGCTTGCCATAATCAGCGCGTTCCGGAACCGTCTGTTCGTACTCGGAGATAATGCGTCCGATATTCCAGTAGGTGCTCAAAAGCTCACTGTTGACCTGTCTGGCCACATTGCGGCGGGCGGATTCCAAAACGATCTTGATTTCCGCAACCATCCCG
>CAZKPZ010000229.1:0-2189 GCA_964554745.1 uncultured Treponema sp.
GATTATTTATGTTTTTTTGATTTCTCAGAATAGTAAAAGCAGAGCATCTTCTCCTGAACAGTCTTACCATAAGGGCTTTTTTAATCTTTTTGGCAGTAATAAGGATTTTCCGAATGAAGCAGTAGACCTCAAGCCAGAACTAGATGAGGAAGAACTGTTTTGAAATATTTTTTAGACACAAATGTTATTGCTGATTCAATAAGAGGTAAAAGTCCAGCCATTGCAGGCCATTTCTGCAAAATACATTCGTCAGATATTTATGTCTCTGCGATTGTTGTTGCTGAGTTGGAATTTGGTGCCGCCCACAGTCTTGATTATCATAAGAACAAGGCTCTTTACGAAGAGTTTATACGAGACTTTAAAATTGTCCCATTTGAAAGAGCATATTCTGAAATTTATGGAAAAATCCGCCAGCATCTAACATCTGCCGGTAGTGTCAACTTTTGCCGGGAGCTGAAACCTTCTTTTTTGAATGCGGAATTCAAGAATTCTATCTCTTGAGGGAGTACCTTTATAAGGTGCATTGGAGACGGCAATTTTTTTAGGGCTTCCAGTGGAATATGCTTGTGCTCTGCAACTTTGTTGTATTCCGGGCTGAATTCTTCCACCAGTTCTGCTGTGCCTGTTATTTGCATTCCGCACAGATTGCCAAAGTCAGGCCTGTCATCGTAAATGGCAAGGCATACGTTCTTGTTTTGTTCCAAGGCACGGAATTTAAGTCCGCCTTCGCTGAACATGTAGAACGCTCCGTCAAAATATGAGTACTCTATGGGCGTATTCCTTACAAAGTCCCCGCATGCTGTTGCCAGTGAGCAGACTTTGTGCGCCTCTAGAAACCGTTCTGCTGTGTCCCTTAGTTTGTCTGCCGGAACAGTAATATTAGCCTTGTCTTTTTCCTGCCAGTAAGCGGCAGCCTTTTGATATTCAGAATGTGTCATATCATCCGCCTTTTGTGTATTATACTATACACTCTCGTGATGCGATACTATAGTACCATTGCGGTAAAACTACAAGTATCGCATCGAGCGCAAGTTATACTAACGCAAAGCTTAAAAGCGGAACAACGGCGAAGCAAATCAGTATTAGCACTATTGAAATTACACGGACAGTTTTGCTGCTGTTCAAAAGCCGTTTTGTCACAGGGTTAAGAATGAAGTTGTCAAAAATAAAGACAGGTGCAAATGCTATTACAGCTGTAAGCAGAACTTCTGCAATCCAAACAGGCAGATTCGCTCCTTCCTCTGGAAGCAGTTTATAAGTAATATAATCGCGCACAAACAAGTGCACCATATAGATTCCGAATGAATGCTTTCCTATGCATGTAAGAATTTTTCCGGCTGTCTTATTAATCGGGATTTTGCTGAACAAACAATAAAAACCGATGCAGGTCAAAAGATAGATAGGCGACTCAAAACCGATGCCATAAGTATAGTTAAAGAAGTGAGACTTCATTATTCGTGTTACAAGCAGCCCCCCCCGAACATATTAAAGCTATTTTGATGTTCTTAAACGACGGGTTTCTGTGAATAATATAGCCGCAGATAAAGCAGAATAAAGCACTTGTAAATGGCCAGCCGCCAATATTAAAGGGCTTATGAAGGATGTTCCCAAACAAGATTATCTGCAAGAATTCCCAGCCTATGGCAATAATCATAAGTAAGCGCAATTCAGATTCCGACATGCCGTGAAGCATGCGTGCAAAGAAAGGCGCCGCAAGAAGCATACCGAACAATGAATACATGAACCACATATGAGTTGAGTTGTTTTTTATGTATATTTGCTCTGCGAACTGGTTAATCTCCTTAAGAATACCCAAGTGTTCTTTTGGATAATCAGAAACGAATCCTTCCGCAAAAAAAAGCAAAGTGGAGTAGAACAAAAACGGTATGACTATTGAACAAAAACGCTTCCAGTAAAACGTTTTATATGCACCGACATTATCCTTTTCATCAAACTTGAACTTTGAAAGAGAGAAATGGCCGCTTAACAAATAGAATAGCCCGTTGCATGTTGAAATGATAGGGAAAATAAAAAGCCTTGCTTTAAACGGAAGGTGAAAATCTGTGGTGCTGTATGTATGCATGCAAATTACAAACAGCATTGCGATTACGCGTATTAAATCTGCATGGGCATCTCGCTGCGTTCTCTCTTGAACGGCGTTTCCGACATTATCCATTATAATTCTCCTG
>CAZKPZ010000230.1:0-2179 GCA_964554745.1 uncultured Treponema sp.
CGTAATGCGATGTGGCGTTCATAACTTTGTTTCCGCTTGCCAGGAATATGTTGGTTGTGACAAACCAGTCTGCCACTAGAAATCTTCCGCCATATTTCACTTTTGATTGGTCATTGACTATTTGTTCGGGCAGGTTAACGCCTACATGAGATGGTGCAATGATGATCGGGTTCCAGAATAAGGTTACCGGTACAATGAACAGCAACAGTGCCAGGGTAACGTATTTTATTCTGTATAAAAAGGTTGCATGGATAATTACTATGAAAAGCAAAATGTATATGAATTTTGACAAATAATTTTCCCTGAAATAAGTAATGAGCTCCTGATTTTTCAGAAAAAATATAACAAATGGCACCAGATAGATGATTAAAAACGGAAGCTTGTGCTTCAGCGCAATACTATTTTTGTACTTGTAAAGAAAAGCAAGCAGAATTACAGACGAAAAGCCAATCCCTATTATTGATCTTCCTGGCATTGATCTGTTCAGGAATGTAAGTTTTCCGATAAGCTCAGGAAGCCCGATGTATTCGTATACGATAAAAAGAAGTAAAACACCAAGATTAAACAGAATTATAAAGTTGATTTTGCGGTATTCTTTTAATATGTAATAAAGAATAGATACTGCAATAGGTATGAAAAGACCAATGTAGCTCATAGCCTCGCAGGGATTGCTGGGCATTTTTGTATAGTTTGCAAAGAAGCTTTCCTTGATAGTTACAGGAAACAGCCATCCTCTTGCATAGTGAAAGGCCCATTCAATTATTGGCGCTCCTCCATATATTCTTCTTTGTCCAGGATATGAGGAGTTAAGCATCCTTGTTATTCCCTCATAGTTGCGGGAAAACCAGTCAAAAATGAAACATGACGCAATTAACATCGTATAAACGATAAATACGCAGTTGTTTTTTGTGAAAAACTTAACGTGGTTATTAATGCAGTACCCTGCGTAACAGGCAACTGCTATTATGGCTACCGGTATCAGTCTTGGAAGATAAAGCTGCAGGGCGAACCACGAAATCAGAAATCCTGTGCATAAAGCCAGCAACAGGCTTGTAAGCATACTATTGTTTTTCAGCGCGAGTATTGCCAGGGAAACAGCCAACGAGGCAGTGCCAACCTGCAGCAAAGGCCAGTTCGACCATACCACACATTCAGGAGCAAGCGTAAATAGCAGTGCCAGGCTGAAGTTGAAACAAGTCTGTCCCGGGCAAAGTAGATTCAGCAGAAGCCAGATGCCGTTTAATCCGATGAAGACTGGTATCCACCAATCCCAGGCCAAAGCCCTTCGGAGATCGAAAATAAAGAATCCCCATAAATTTATTTTGGATAAGGTGGAGAGCTCACTAGTTGGTACACCAGTGTCATGAATGATTGACATGTCTCTTGGTGTGGGACCGAGACTGTCATTTATCCTGGGATTTTTGCTTTCCCGGTTCTGATATTGTCCTATGCTTATAAGCGTATTGACAGCCCATTCATCCCCTCTTATGCCCTTTGGATGGCCGATCAGAATTTTGTCGTCAGAAGAGACTAAACCAGTGGCTTGTGATCTGATGTTAGAGACGCTGGATCCAGTAATGCCGAACAGAATGAGACAAAAAAACAGCAATGCCTGAATTAAAATAATCGCTCTGGTTTTGTTTGCGCTAGCAAAATTCATCTTTGCCTCATCAAATCATGTCTGGGAAATGCAAACCAATTCAGCATATTACATGCGGAAAGGAAGTATTGTTAACTGCGTGTATTTATGTGCTGTCGCTTTAAGATATGCTTTACCGACCTGTCTTGACAGCTGATGTTGGTTCAATCTTATATATCTCGAGGTTCACTAGGTCATAAATTGGTCCGTCTGATGCCTTCACCGTGCACTTGAAGGAGAGCTGCTCCTTCTCTCCGGAGACATCGAGCGTCCCGACAACCGTAATCTCGCCTTTTTTGTCAGGCCCCTTCTCATCGGTATAGCGCACGCGGCCGCTTCCGGCCCTTGCCGTAAGGTAGGTGCCGCAGTCTTCCTTCGCCTTCTCGCGCTTTGACTCAATGAGCTTTCTGGCCTCAGCGGCGTGATCCTTTACGGTCTTCTCAACAGGCTCTGATTTTTCCGCGCCTTCTCCTGGATTTTCCTTCGAGCACCCTGTCGGGGCAAGCATCAGGCATGGCAGCAGAAAAGCTCCCAGGATCT
>CAZKPZ010000231.1:0-211 GCA_964554745.1 uncultured Treponema sp.
CTCTGCCTAAAAATTTGATAAATTGTCAACTCACCTGTTGACTTTTTATAGGAGCCGGTCCCGAGGACTGGGTGCGTGTTGAAAAATCAACTTCATTTGACTATGCCCTGAACCCGACGACAAGCCAAAGGGATTATATAACAGACCAGAACCCGACAACCGAGGTTGACGGATATACACCGGCACTTAACCAGGCAGTCACAATGTTCAA
>CAZKPZ010000231.1:250-1401 GCA_964554745.1 uncultured Treponema sp.
CCCGGTCGCATACGGACTCAAGACTGGTGATGAAGTAAAGCACAACGTGCTCGTGGTCTTCATGCAGGAGCCGGTCAAAAGCTTTGAATACTCTGCCGCAGCCGTGGAGACCGGGGAAAGCATCTCGGCCGGCACCTACTACGAGCGCACGGGGGCAGGAACAGCAGAAAGCCCTTATGTGTACACAATTACACGCGATGAGACTTTTCAGGAGGAAAAGACTTATTACACCAGAAGTGAAACAGTTGTCGGTTATCTGGCACACAAATCAAGGGCGACACTCTCATTCACAAACATCAATGCCGTTGACTCTACGATTACCTTTGATATTAATTTCGGAGGAAGAATCCAGAAGGGTTACGCTGCACCCGACCCGACAACACACAAACCTGTCTTCATACAGAACGAAGATGACGGCGATAACTGGATAAACCCGTTTGCGGAATAAGGAATGATAGGCCTTTCTAAAAAATACCTGCCGGATACTATAACTGTAGACGGCAGGGAATTCGCAATACATACAGAACATTTCTTCTGGTTGTGTTTTGCCGCTGTTATCAGCAAAAATGGGGCGACACTTGATGAAGTTGATTTTATTTACAACGGTGAACCGCCACGGGACAGGAGAGCAGGCTTTACAGAACTCTTAAAATTCTACAATCCTGCGCAGCCGCTTCCCCGCAACACGGGCGGAAACGGAAGCCGGTGCGTCGATTTTGTGCAGGACGAGGACTTGATTTACTCTGCCTTTTATGAATTATACGGCATAGACTTAAAGGAGCGTCCGTTGCACTGGCACAAATTTTTATCTCTGTTCCGGGGGCTGCACGGTACAAAGCTCAACGATGTTATGGCATTCCGCTCTTACGATGAAACCGACAAAGATGACTACAAGACCTATATGCGCAGAATGCGCAACGCGTGGGCTTTAAATACAGAAACGGAAGAAGACAAGGAAATTACAGAAAAGTTCAACTCGGTGTTTACGGAAGCATGAACGGAAAAAACAGGCGGCAGCCTGTATTAATAGAAGTCCGGGTCGTGGATAAGTTTGTATACAAAATATATTGTGATTATAAGGCCGACAAAACAACTGCCGCCGGTTAAAATAATCATCCGCAACCTCCTTCTTATTCTGATTATACAGTATA
>CAZKPZ010000231.1:1411-2115 GCA_964554745.1 uncultured Treponema sp.
GGCAAAAAAAGAAGTTTCGATAAAAGTAACTGCCGACGGAAAATCCGCAAAGAAAGAGCTTGATGCACTGGCCAACCGGATAAAGAAAATCGGGGACGGCTCTACCGTAAAGGGGATTCAGAACGTATCACAGGCCATACTGGGCTTGAAAGGCGTGGCCGGGATTGTAACTGATTCCATAGGCCGGGTTATCTCCGGGCTTAATGAATGCACTGCTTTATACAAGGTTCAGGAAAAGGCGGAGAAATCCCTTGAAGCGGCAGCGCGGAACAATCCGTATCTTGACGGCAGCAGTACAAAAGCGCTTAAAGACTATGCCTCGCAGCTCCAGAGCGTGTCAAACTACGGTGACGAGCAGCTGATTCCCATGATGAGCCAGCTTGCGGCGGCAGGGCGCACGCAGGAAGAAATAATGAAAATAATGGGCGCTGCGATTGACTACGCCACGGGGGCGGGGGTGTCACTTGAAAGCGCCGTTAAAAGTCTGAACGGCACATTCGGCGGACTTTCGGGGGAACTGGGCAAGAGCATCCCTCAGATAAAAGAACTTACAAAGGAACAGCTGAAAAACGGGGACGCCATAGATATCATTGCAGAAAAATACAAGGGACAGGCTGCGGCCGTGCAGGACTCAAGTACTCAAGTTTCAAATGCGCTTGGTGACTTGAAAGAGGCTGTCGGCTCCGTGTTCCATCTGGATGCAG
>CAZKPZ010000232.1:0-2087 GCA_964554745.1 uncultured Treponema sp.
GCAAAAAAAAAATTTATTTTTCTTTTCATTCTCGAACGTGAGTATCTTCGCGACGAAGTCGCAAAGTTACACAAAACTATAGATAATACAAAATAAAAGCAAATAAAAACAACTTAGACAACAAAGACAACATTTTAGATAAACTTGCCTAAGCGATTTTTAAGGACTGCCATCACATCTTCAAACTCAATCTGTTCTTTCCAATTAATTTTCTTGAGGAAGTTTTTCCACAGCATGTTACGATGTTCGTCGTTGGAAAAAGCTTCCGTAAAAAGCTGAAGATTATCTGCACTAATAGTCTCTCTATTCTCAAAAGTAGCTCGAATTGCATCCGAAAGAACGGCTTCGTTTACTAAATCCGACAGCTTTGTTAATATCTGATAGCAATCAAAGAAATCTTTCATACGGCTGTTCTCCGTGTCTTTTTCCACCATAGCATGAAACTTCTCGGCCACGACTGTTTCCAACGAATAAGCCTTAATACGAATCGGTGGAGTTGTATCAAGAAAAACAGGGTAATCCAAATCAATTGGTTTTGGAACTATCACGTCTCCGAAACCTATATCAACTGAAACCAGCTGCACTATTGTATCAAGATGAGCAATCATAACAACTCTCGTTCCTGGATATTTTCGCTCTTGGGTAATCTCAGTCGTTCGAATAGAGGCGGCATCAAAACGGACACCGTCTTCCTCACATTCAATCTGACATATTTCTGCAAATATATCCTTTAGCCGTGTAGCATCGCGACTTAACCTTGCTGCCAAAAAATCAACATCCTGCGTTGGACGACCCATTAATCCGTTGTATGCAAAAAGTAGCGAACCACCTTTTAAGAAGAAATTTTCTCTATATCTGCTGATAGAAATCCTATAAATCAAACGTTCATGCAAATATCGCACCAGCAACTTCATAAAACCATCCTTCTCGCCATATACTTTTGAGATATTCAGAAGCCTCGACCTGACTGATTTTCCTATTCCTTTTGTCATTTTACAACGCTATTTCAAGATATTTTGACAACGTATTATAAACCCTCAATAGCCTGGCATAATCACAAAGAAGGGGTATGTTCCTATCCTTACGTTTCAGGTATTCACGGACTATCTCCGAACAGACATCCATCCCTATTTTATTCCGATATTTAACCGCATCGCACACGCTTCTCTCTATATCGGTTATTTTCAATCGATACCCACTAATCTTTGTTTCAGTTACACCAAGTATCAAATTCTCCTTTTTCCAATAATACAAATCTATTGGTGGATATTGAGGAACCGTCACCTTCCTTTTTGCTTCAATTGCAATACAATAAGCACGGGGTACCTGTGTCGTCAGTTCATAGTGAGACCATGCAGAATAGAGGCATACTACACCATTTGGAACGATCTTCTCAACATCAATCATCGTATTAGCCAAAGCCAGTTGCTCAGCATATACTCCCTGACGCATTCTTACAAGCGTGCCTTCCTCTATGGCTTTCCTTATATGTTCGTATTCAGCACGATTAACAACTTCATCAGTCCTAATGAAGCCACCTTTGTCCTGTATATATTCTACAACCTTTGCCGTTTTTCTCATATACAATCATTTATTCGATGGTGCAAAGATAGTCTTTTCCTTCAAAACCAGCAAAGTTTTATGTAAAAAACTACGGAGAATTTTAATTTTCTCCGTTACTTTTTACATTCTCCTTATCAAACTCCCTTCAAATCAAAGAGAACACGAACGAGTTCAACTCTGCTTTCACTTAATCGCAAAATTCGTGGGATTCGTGTGATTCGTGTTCGTTATTCTTTCTCCCTCCCTAAGCAGGGGAAGGCTACGGGAGGGCGAGCTATGCTCAGGATGGGGATTGGGGAGGGTCTTTTCTTTCCTTTTTCTTTACATTTTAGGCTATTTTCGAGCTTCTTTCCTGTTGCCCCTTGACTTGATTTAGGACAATTTTTAGGGAAAAACTTTAAAAATCTTTCAAAAAATTTGTTTGTTTCGTACAATTTTTCTACTTTTGTACACATATTTATAATAATTAATCGCAGTTTTTAAAAAAAATATTCAATGTGGGCGTTAGCCGCCCTCTTTGTGCC
>CAZKPZ010000233.1:0-2085 GCA_964554745.1 uncultured Treponema sp.
AACCGCTTGGAGAACTTTGCGGATGCGGCGGAGAAGTCGCATTGTATGGAGTCGCGATTCCTCAAAAGGTAAGTGGAATGAAAGAGTTTCAAAAAGAGATGCAAAAGAGTGAACAAAATCTTTTCACAAACCTGTCAAAACATAATTCGTGCTTCTTCCGCCAGAGGTTTGAGATTTTTTGAGAATTCCCTTTTCAATTAAATCCGTGATGTCGCGGAGGGCGGTGTCGGTGGAGCATTTTGCGATTTTTGCCCACTTTGAGCTGTTGAGCACACCGAACCATTCGGGGCTTAGGACTTTGTTCAGCATAAGCCGTTGGCGTTCGTTCAGTGGAACGTTTTCGACCGACTGCAAGAATGAGTATTTTTTCAGAACAGAATCGGTCTGGGCATAGCTGTCCTTTATGGCACGTAGTATGCAATTCAAGAACCAGTCAATCCAGGCGCTTATGTCGAGATTGCCTTTTTGAGTTCGTTCAAGTATGTCGTAATAGGCATTTTTTTCTTTCAGTATCTCTGCGGAAAGACTGTAAAATCTCAGGGAAGTTCTGTCGCCTCGGCACAAGAGCATATCAGAAATCGTCCTTGCGATTCTGCCGTTTCCATCATCGAACGGGTGAATCGTGACGAACCACAGATGGGCGATTGCAGCGTTTATATAGGAATCGCCAGAAGCATTATTGAGCCAGTCGAGGAATCGTTTCATTTCGCCAGAGACTTTTTCTGAGGCAGGGGCTTCGTAATGAATCTTTTCCTGTCCGATTCCGCCAGAAACAACGACCATTGGATTTTTGCGATACTGCCCCACGTCGATTTTATACATTCCGCTGTAGCCTGTGGGGAAAAGACAGGCGTGCCAGCCGAAGAGACGTTTTTTAGTAAGTGGATTTTCGTAATTCTGCGTAGCGTCAAGCATCATCTCAACAACCGCATCTATATTCCGGTCAGATGCGACAAGCCCAGAGCGTTCAAGCCCGAGCCTACGGGCGATTGAGGAATGAACCTGTTCCTTGTTCAAGACGTAGCCCTCAATTTCTGACGATTTGATTACATCGCTTGTGATGGTGGCAAGAACCTTGTCTTCTCTTTCGGAAAGACCAAGCATCTCCATTTTAGAAAGAAGCTTTCCCTGCTCGACGTGGCAGCTTTCTAAGAGCGAAGAAAGTTTTTGCGAATCAAAATGAAACTCTGGCCAAGCGTCCTGCTCATAGATATACATGGTTTAATTTTAAGCTAAATGCGGTGATTATGCAAGCTATTCGCCGCAAATTTAAGGGGAATAGGACGGGTATTTGCCGCAAATTTTATTTTTGGTGTGACGTTAAATGGCATCCCTCTTGGGTTATACTGTTTATGCTCAGTGAGTGGAGGTGTCATGCTTTCTAGTACGGATATGCGGAAAATACAGAATGTTTTGCAGTATCAGTTCGCAAACCAGAGTCTCTTGCAGCAGGCGTTCACGAGAAAGTCGTTTAAGACTGTCTACGGCGGAGTTGATAATGAACTTTTGGAATTCTACGGGGACAGGGTGCTTGCGCTTGCAGTCGTCTTGGACTTGAACGAGAAGTTTTCAAAATTCAATTTAAAGAATGAGATTGTCTGCTCAAAGAGTCTCGGAGAGTTAAATAAACTGGACATTCAGACGAGAAAGAATTCAACCCTTGCTGACTGTATTACCAGACTTCACCTTGAGAAATACCTGCAAGTTGCGAATGTGTGCGAAAGAAAGCAGATGAAGAATCAGGCCGACTCGTTCGAGGCGATTCTCGGTGCCGTTGCGCTTGACAGCGGATGGAATCTGAGCGCGATAAAGAAAGTGTACAACAGCATGATAAATGCGAGTTCCTTGTATAAAGAAGATGTGCGACCAACTGACTACAGAGATTTGTTTAACTGGCAGCTTGACAAATTTGGTGTGATTGCGACTCATCCAAAATACGAGCAGGTAGAGGGTGGTCTTGCCTGTCACTTTGAAATGATTGTTGACGGAAAGACATGCAGAATTTCAACCTTAAAGGCTTCTGCGTCTGAGTCAAAAAATGCCGCTGCCAGAATTGCAAGCGTAATTCTGGCCCTCGTAAAAGAC
>CAZKPZ010000234.1:0-2064 GCA_964554745.1 uncultured Treponema sp.
TGAACTCCCGTTTACGAATCTTGCTATCGAGGACAAGGATATTGAGTACTTGTGCAAGGATTTTTCCGAGCGTACAAAAAGAACCATAACAAAGACCGACTTGGAGAACATGCATCTGTTTACTGGTTACAAGAAAGATGTTGCAACAAATGCCTATGCAATTCTTTTGGGAAAACACGAGTTCACTTCCAGAATTCAGTGTGCAAGGTTTCGAGGCACTGACCGTGTTGATTTTCTTGACAAGAAGGAATATGAAGGTCCGCTTTGCGAACAGATTGACGGAGCCTATTCTTTTGTGCTGAACCACTTGAATCTTGCAATAGAAATCAACGGAATTGTGCATGAAGAAAAGTATGAACTTCCGCCAAAGGCAATCCGCGAGCTGATTATAAATGCTGTCATTCACAGAAACTATCAGCTTTCATCAAGTGTTCAAGTTGCAGTTTATGATGACCGTTTGGAAATATCTTCTCCGGGAACTGTTTATGGCACAATCACTTTGGAAGAGGCCTTGGGCGGCCGTTCTTCTTTGCGAAACAGGACTCTTTCCCGTGCGTTGGAAAAAATTGATGTGCTTGAAGGCTGGGGGTCTGGATTTCGCCGCATTTATGACCAGTGTGCTGAATACGGAATTAACCCTCCAAAAATTGAAGAAATAGGCGATATGGTAAGGGTGAATTTCTACCGCCCGGCAAACGGAAAAATCGGCGATAAATCGGCGATAAGCACAGAAATCGGCGATAAATCGGCGATAAATACAGAAATCGGCGATAAATCGGCGATAAATACAGAAATCAGCGATAAATCGGCGATAAATTATAAAGAGCGGATTTGTGCCTATCTTTCGGAACAAGGCGAAGCAAAAACACAAGATATTGCCGAACACATCGGCTTGAAACTCTCACGCACAAAAGACTACCTTTCTGAATTGGTAGAAGACGGCAGAATCAAGTCAAATGGAGCGAATAAGAATAGGACTTATTCGGTGAATTTGTAGAATAGATTGTAAGGATGGGCTGGGCGAGGTAAAACAAAAAAATTGCGAAGCAATTTTACCTTTTGTCGGGGCGTTGCAGGGTCTCCCCGCAAAGCGGGCTGAAGCGATGAACTGACCCCAAAAGGACCTTGAAAAATTTTGTGTGTAAATGGCTAATGAACTACCTCGGGTCAAGACCCGAGGTATCGGCTTAGACGAGAACCTTTGATTTAAAAATCGAAATCCAGTTGCCCTCTGTATATTTTCTCATATTTCTTCGGGTCTTTTCCCTGATTCTGAATGTACCTGACTATTGTATCCTTGCTGGCATATTGCCCTACCGTGTTTGCATAGAATCCGCTCGTCCAGAACGCTCCGCTCCATAGGATTTCCTTTTTTATTGACGGATACGTTTTGAATATTTCCCTTGCCGTTATGCTTTTTATCGTCTTGACCATCACCGTCACACCATCGTTGGGACTCCCTGCACTAGCATGTGCACGTGGTCTTCCTCCATCCCTATTTCTAAGAATCGCATGTCGTAGCACTCCCCTATCTTTACGCATATTTCCTTCAGACTTTCCGACACCTCGGGCGTAAGTACTTTCCGCCTGTATTTTATTGGAAACACGAGGTGATAGAGTAACAGCGTTTTATTATGTGCTTTGTAGACATGTTCTTCTGTTCCCATTCCTCTAGCGTATCATTTTTCTTTTTTCGCCCCAAGGGGCGGGGTATTAGACCCGACAGGAATAAACGCTCTGTCGTCAGGATTTTCTTCCGTGCTCGCATATCGTTCAACCCTCATATGCAAGTCGTATTTTTCGCGCAGGGCAGAAATCGTCTTCATCATCGGACTCGCGTGGTGAGCGTCGATTGCCGCTTGGTCTTTCCAACTGTCGATTAAAAGCAATGTATCATCATCATCAAGAGCGAAAAAGTAGACGTATTTTAGATTCCCCTCTTCCGCTCTAATTTTTGCGACAGTTCCGGAGGAAATCATTTCTTTTGCAAACGAACGTGCCGCCCCGGTTTTTCCTGTGTAATAAATGTTTACCGTTATCGCCATTTTACCAAAGTCCTTTTGT
>CAZKPZ010000235.1:0-2057 GCA_964554745.1 uncultured Treponema sp.
CTATTTTTTTCAACAGTTTTCTACCTGTTAGTGTCCACTTTTAGTGTAGCATCAACTGTCTAGATAAGCCTGTGTTACTAGGCTAGACGTGCCAGTGTTAGCCTAGTAACAGTGCCTTGCCCTCTTAGTAACATCGGCTTGTTCTCTAACTAACACAGGCTTGTTCTCTTAGTAACACTGCCTTGCCCTGGGCGAGTACGTCTCGCCTTTGGAAATTCCTAAAACTGAGTCACACTCGGCTAAATTCTATACCCTTGACACAGCGCAATTCGTGATGTATACCGTTTGTTATAAGGAGATAGTTTTTAATGAAAAATAACGATTTCAAAGACTTTGACCTTAGCAATTTTATTGAACTTACGGAAGACCAGCTCCGTTTTGAAGTAAACGGCGGCAGCAAAAGCAGCGGTTCAAAAAATACAGGCAGCGTGCACCGCGAAAATACAAACCATGCCGTAGCCAACGCAAAGCCCGGTGACACAATAACAAGAAACAACGGCACTAAAGTTACACTTACAAAGGGCGACATAAGCTGGGCTAAGGCACATGACAACACGCCGACAACTACGCCAGAAAATCAAAAGCAAACCTCAAAAACATCATCAACAAGGTCAAAAGAAAGACCTCATTCTTCTGAATCAAAAAGAGAAGCCGGGTATGTAATGGACAATAACGCAGTTTATTATGCAGGTCATGCCGGAATGTATGTTCAGAATGATGATGACAGCTATGACTTCTTTGAAGTGACTCCGTATAACGAAATGCATGAAAGCGGAGAGGTTACTTATGAGACTGTTTACTATAATGATAGTGAACATGATATGAATGAATCAAACTTATATCCAATCAGAAAAAAAAGTTATAGTGTAGAAAAGAAAGTTTTAACTTGTGGCTCCATAGGTTCTGTAGAATCCAGATTGACATTTTTGCTGGGCAGGGAAACACTTTCCGGTGTAAAACAGTATCACTTTGAGCAAAAGAAGGATATGATGGATTATCTTTCTAAGTTGGGAAAGAGTGGCGGTTTTGACAGTTATATACAATTTGAAGTTCCAGACGACAAAAATGAGACGATTTTTAATAATGCCGTAACAATGGGAAAGTCTTTTTCAGACTATGACCTCTTAGGAAATAACTGCGGAATCTGGGCAAAGAAAGTCTTGACAGAAGGAGATACAGGAATCTCGTCCATGAGTATTCTAAAAGAAATCGGAGCAGCAGGTGCGCTTTTAGGGGCTGCGAAAAAAATCCCGCAGTTTTTGTGGCTTCCACAGCAGTTGACCTCATTGCGAATAATGCACCGAATGCCATAGGGGTGGACATGTTTACCTCAAACTGTATGAACGGGAGCTGCAAATGGAAGAGTATAAAATAATAATACGCAGCATATTATTTTTCGCTGTATTTTTATTTATCAGTGCATGCAAAAAGGATAAAGTTATCCCTGTTCCTGATAATCTTTTCATATACGATGAGGAAACTTCAGCCTTCTGTGTAACAGGACAAGGAACTGTTTCGTCACCAGAGGAAGCGGATATTTTCAATGATGATTCAACTGGGAAAATACTAAGTTTTCAACTAGAAGAGGATAATAATAATTATACAATTACACTGTGCAAATACCTTGGCTATGGACAGTGGGCGGCAAAACCGTTTTTTACATGCAGCTATCAACTTACTGAAAAAGACAAACCTCTGGTGTTTGTCGGTCTATGTGCTGACAGATTCTTTTGGAGTTACACGGAGTTCTACACATACATACGTCACTTGGAAAAGGACTATGAAATTGAAAGCCAACGTTTTCACTGTATAGTTTCCGATATTGTTAATGGGAATATCATATCACACTTTGTAATAGAAGGTGATGACCCCTGCATATCAAAATTCGAAGGACCATTAGGTTTGTATGGTAACAAGCTTTTTTATTCTGAAAACGGATATTTTGACATTGGTAAAAATAAATCCTTCGCATATCCAGAGAAATTGAATCAGGCCATATTGCTAGGCAACATAGGCAAAATCATCTATCTGGACAAAAAAGACAGGGTGTGCCTTTA
>CAZKPZ010000236.1:0-2040 GCA_964554745.1 uncultured Treponema sp.
AAAAACAGGGGGAAAGTAAATGAAAAAAAAGTCCTTCTTCTGGGCTATGGCTATTTTTAGTTTTCTGCCGGCGCTGTCTTTTGCGTTTAACGCGAAGACTCTGTTCAGCGCGGAAGACTACAAAACGCTGAGGGAAGGTGGAGTCCTTCAGCATATAAGCTTTCTGGAAGATGATGCCAAGCTGGGCTTGAACCCGGATACACCGCTTTGTGCCCATGCGGCAGAGTCCTGGCCGGCGGGTCAGGAAGAGCCGAACTTTCTTGTAGAGAAGGTATATCTTTTGCCCAAGGAAAAGCTGGGTAAGCCGTCTCTTGCCAGCGTGGAATATGCTGGCAAAATTCTGCGCTCCTTTTCTAAGTTGCAGGGTATAACCTACTATAGCCACAGTGAGAAGAAGAATTGCGTGCTGTATGAAGAAGCCTATACCGCTGCCGGGCCGAAGGATGATACCCGTCTGGATGACAATCTTGAAGGCGGTGCGGAAGGCCAGTTGCGCTATGCTCTGATGGATGACCATTCGCTCGGGCGCACAATCTACCGGGTCAGCTACGAAGAGCGTCCTGATGAAGTGCGGGCGTGCTTTGTGAATCAGGGCAGTCTCAAGGTGGGGCCGATTAAGGCGCTTTCGCCCGGGACGCTCAGAATCAACGTTGTTATGCTTGACTGCGGCGATGATGTGGTTGCATATTTGACCACAGAGGCAAAAGTTCCGCGGCTGAAGATTCTTCGTGACAGAATGCAGGACTCTTTTAACGCCCGCCTCGATGCCATCTATAACTGGTTCATAAAAGAGCTGTAGAAAAAACGCGATTTTTTGTAGGAGACAGAAATGAAAAAATTATTTTTACTGCCGTTGATTGCGGCAACTATTTTAATGACAGGGAGCTGCAAACCTATGGATGCAGATAAAGTTTTGAAAGGCAAAGACGGCCTTTTTGCACAGATTTCCACCTACCGTGGAGATATATTCGTTGAGTTGTATTACAAAGACGCACCGCTTACGGTGACGAACTTTGTAGGTCTTGCGGAGGGCACTCTTGATGCCTCAAAGGGAAAGGACTTTTACAAGGGGCTTAAGTTCCACCGTGTTATCGCGGACTTTATGATTCAGGGCGGCGACCCCCGCGGCAACGGAAGCGGCGGACCGGGATACGGCTTCCCCGATGAGATTTCTGACAAATACAAGTTTGACGGCGCTGGCGTGCTTGCCATGGCGAATGCCGGAAAGGGCACGAACACAAACGGCAGCCAGTTCTTTATCACGCACGTAGCAACACCGTGGCTTGACGGCAACCACACAATCTTTGGCCACGTCGTTGACAAGGAAAGCCAGAAGATTGTCGACAGCATCAAGCAGGGCGACATTATCAAGGAAGTCAAGATTTTCCGCAGGGGCGATGAGGCAAAGAAGTTTACTGCAAGCCAGGACGACTGGAACAAGTGCCTTGCTGACTGCAAGAAAAAGAACCAAGAAGCCAAGGAAAAGGCCAATGCCGCAAAGATAGCTGAAGTTGAAAAGAAATTCCCGGGCTTTGCAAAAGATGAGAACGGAATTTATTACAAGGTGACTCGTGCCGGCAACGGAGCCAAGTGCGGCAAGGGCAAGAATGTTGCCACAGAATACAAGGGCTACTTTGTTGACGGCCGTGTGTTTGACCAGTCTGCCGGCCGCGGTCCGCTTGAGTTTACGACTGCTGCAGGACAGATGATACCGGGCTTTGATATTATGGTGCAGGACATGCAGGTTGGCGAAAAGCGCACTGTAGTCCTTCCGCCTGACCAGGCTTACGGCGACAGAGGCATTCAGGGTGTAATTCCCGGCGGTGCCTACCTTGCCTTTGACATTGAGCTTGTAAGAGTAAAATAAACCGTGGTAACCTATACCAGAAAGATAGAGCCGCTGCCGTCCAGTTTTGTAAAAGACGGCCGGCCTGTCTTTGGAACCTTTGCGGGTCGGCCCGACCGGCTGGATATACGGGGAGTGAAGAATCCGTATTCGGTGTTTCACTTCCTGCCCGTATGGATTACCAATCTCCGCAT
>CAZKPZ010000237.1:0-759 GCA_964554745.1 uncultured Treponema sp.
CACACCAAGTGGATAATTCATCGGCAACTACACTTTTTTTGAACAATCCTATTATAAAAATAACCAAACCGCAGGATATATTCTGCCAATTCAGTCGAAAAGTATTTCGATGAACAAACTGAGGAATCATAGATTTATGCTCAATAATTGGCCCCGCAATTAAATGCGGAAAAATTGTGACGAATTCGCAATATGTCAAAAAGGAACGATTCTTTGTTTCCCCTCGATAAGCATCCACTAAATAGGCCATCTGCGTAAATGTGAAGAAAGAAATGCCCAGAGGCAAAACAATCTGTGGCAGTGAATAATGTCCTGTGCCCAACAAGTCATACACTGTTCCTAAGAAAAAATCCGTATACTTAAAATATCCCAATAAAACAAGATCAAATAAAATCCCCACAAAAAGCCAACCACATTTGCGAGAGTTTTTCTCAATTTTCCTACCCACAAAAAAGTTTACCAGGATGGAAAACATGAGCAAAGGTACAAAGTGATAATCCCAAAAGCCATAAAAGAAAAATGATGCGGCTACCAGCCATCCTGTTGCCCATTCTTTCTTATACTTTCCCAACAGAAAAAACAAAAAAAACGTTACCGGCAAAAATAAAAAGATAAATTCATATGTATTAAATAACAACTTATCCCACCTATACCTTTTCCTCTACACATTCTTGCAATAAATCATTCCATTGCTTCCAAATCTTATCAGGTGCAAACCTTTTTGCATATTCATGAGCATTTTTTCCGTAAGTTTTCCGC
>CAZKPZ010000237.1:769-2009 GCA_964554745.1 uncultured Treponema sp.
GAACAAAAGATTCTACAGAACTATCACTGAGCAATCCCGTTTTACCGTCTACCACAATATAATCATCAGGATAACAATCACGAAATGCAATCACGGGCAACCCCGCGCTCATAGCCTCTACCACTGATAGACCAAAACTTTCAAAAGCACTGGTTGACAAGAGTATTTCTGACTGTTGATATAGCTGCTGTAAATCCTTGACTGGCTCTTTTATACTTACCTGACGATTCAAATGTTTTTCCACAATCATTTTCTGCAAGCTCTTATAATATTTTTTATTGCCTACCGATCCGTACATTTCTAGTCTCCAGTCAGGATATTTCTTTGCAAGCTGCGCAAACGCCTGCACTGCCAAATGTTGCCTTTTCTGGACTGGTTCTATACGTGCAATCAGAAGCAGCCTCTTTTCAACAGACTCACGTGCATTTTGTATCGAACTATCTTCTTCCTGTTTAACGCAATTAGGAATAACTCTAAGTTTCGTAATCCCCAAAGACTGCATCTGAGAAACAAAACTAGGCTGCAAGACCTGAACCATACGACATTTTTGCCAAGCCACTATATGTTTCTCCGAGAAATGTTCTATTTTCGGCACAATATGGCACATGGAGATTACTGGAATCCCCTTTATATGTGGACATTTCTGAGCCAAGATCGCGCTATCCGGGCCAATAGAAATAACTACATTCGGCTGAATTTTCTGCAAATTGATATCCAACCTTTGGATAAATCCTCGAAAAAAATAGCTTTGCGTGCAATCGTGTTCCTTACTCCACATTTTGCTCACTTCTCGCTGCAATTTTTTCAACGTCCAGTGATAATCAAAAAATTCTCCATAATACTCTGTTCTACGTGCCAGATTTATAAAACGAACTTTCTCATCCAAACGAAAGAATGGCTTCCCGCTTTCAGCGTCCATGCAAAGTAGAAAAACCTTATGGCCACGCTTCGTAAATTCGTTGGCAAAATCACAAAGCACCTTTTCAATACCGCCAGCATAGTTGACTACTTTATTTTAATCAATAAACAGGATTTTCATTACTTTCCCTCTGTCTGCAAATAATCCGTCTGCACAGGATCTTTGCTTCCAATAATCTTCTCCAACTTCTCTATCACATAGCTATAATCACAGTATTTGCGTACTAATTCCCTGCTTGCATTCTGCATCCGTTGGCGTTCAGTCGGATGATCGAACAGATAGAGAACCTTTGCCGCAAATTGTGCAGCATCTTCTGGATCT
>CAZKPZ010000238.1:0-2007 GCA_964554745.1 uncultured Treponema sp.
GGAGACTAAAACTGGAGTAAAATCAACAGTATCAGAACTTTCAATAGTCTCTTGCAAAGAGTTCATTATATACCACATAAGGACTGGCGGAACTGCATTTCCAATCTGTTTATATGCAAAATGTTCTGAAACAGGAAAAATAAAACTATCAGGAAATGATAGAATCCGTGCGGCTTCCCTTGGGGTAAAACGACGGTATAACTCTTTGTCTGGGTCTACGAGTAAAACCGGGTCACGAGAGTTTATGCTTGTCTTTGCAAGATGAGAAGTTACCGTTAAACACGGCTGATTCAAATCTTGCCAAAGTCCACGCTTCATATTATTTTTTGCGTTCTTCATTCCCTGTACGGCCTTTTCTGAAAAATAGTATTTTTTTTCGTCAATAGCTAATTTGTCTATAACTTTTGAAAGAGGAGTGTAATTTCCTTCTGTTGCAATCGGCAAAGGATAATGAAATTGTTTGTGAATATCGTTTCGAATTCCTATAATAATAACTCTTTCTCTTCTTTGCGGAACACCAAATTCAACTGCCTTGACTAATTTATGTTGTACCGAGTAGCCACAATTTTCAAATTCTGTTTCGATTTTTTTTATAATAGCCCCTTTTTGTAATGTCATAAGACCTTTTACATTTTCACAGACAAAATATTTTGGCCGCTTTTCTGTCAGAAACCTGACAATCTGCTTGTATAGATTGGCACGAGCATCATGTGTATCTTTTGTAGGGTTTACTGTAGAAAATGACTGGCAAGGAAAGCCTCCGACAAGAACATCAATGTCGCCTATGTTTGAAAAATCAGCTTCGCACACATCGCCACAAACGGCTTTATGCGAAAAGTTTGCATTGTAAGTTTCTACAGCCTTTGGGTCAAAGTCAATTGAATACACAATGTCGAAATCAAGTTTTTTGTATTCTTTTCCAAGATATGAGAAACCACCGATTATTCCAAGGTCACTTCCACCGCAACCGCAAAAAAGAGATGCTACTTTCATTTGCTTTCCTCATACTGTTTTTGTATTGCTTTTGCCGTAAAATCCATTTGAAATATTGCAGGAAAAACTTCTATTTCTCCATCATTTGCCTTTTTAAATGGATTATTTATTTTGATAACTATCGTTTTCGTTTTTGTAAAATAGACACGGTAAATATTGTAATATTCGCCGTATTGCTCAGCCGCAATCCATTCTTTTGATGTTAGATTCAATGAATCTGACCAAAGGGAATCAAAAGATGGGGCAGAAACTCTTGTTGTTGTTTTCACTTCAATATAACGAGAAAATTCTGGTTTCTTCGGATTCTCATCTGCCTCAATAGAACTTATATCATAGCCAAGACCTTTTGTTTTTCCCAAAAGAAGGACTTTGTTCACAAGTCTCTCTTTGTAAGCTTTGACTCGTTCACATTCCATGCGATAAACAAACGCTTCTCCCTTGTCGCCAAGTTCAACTGTTGAAAGACCAACAGCTCCTTTTTCTTTTTTAAGGGAAGAAGTCTGTACAGTTTCAGAAAATTGTGTATTTATATTTTTGATGTTCTCATTTATTTTTCCAAAATATAAATCCCAATCAGCCTTTGCTTGTTTCTTATCTGCATCAACATCAAAATTATATTTATAGAAGTCAAACAGAGGCATTTTATTTTTCTCAACAAAAATTTTTATTGCTGCCTCTTCATCTTTATTTAGCCAAATGTATTCCGCATCTGTTTCTATAATATTTGACAATTCAAGTAAATTAAACTGTTCTTTTATATGTTGCCAATCATGCGAACCTGAAAGTTTTTCTCTTCTTACTTTGTTTTTTCGATCGTTCATAATCTGCGAGTATACATCTTCAACAGAAACTCTGCCTTGCAGTACATCAAGGTTATTTAGAATGTAATAACCTATTTCCTGTTTTGTTATAGCTTTATTTACAGTCTGCTTTCTTGCATAATCCAAGAAAGATATAACATCACACCTGTCCAATTAACTCGCTAACTCCACAAAAAGCCACTGACTGCCTAGA
>CAZKPZ010000239.1:0-1973 GCA_964554745.1 uncultured Treponema sp.
TTCAGAACATAGCCCTTTATTTTGTCTTTTACATTAGCAGTGTTTCTTGGTTCGTATTAGGTAAAAGCCATTCATATATTCATGTACATATGAACTATGTGCTCTGGTACTTTGGATTTGTCCAGATATGTTTTTATGTAATTCTGGAAGAGGTTATTGGCTTTTTTAAAAGCCGCGCGATTCCGTACATTCGGAGCGTATTAAAATGAACCTTTCAATATCGAACATTGCATGGATAAAAGAAAACGATGCCGCAATTTACGCAATCATGCGAGACTACGACTTTACAGGACTTGAGATTGCGCCTACAAGGGTATTCACAAACGAGCCGTACAACAACCTTGAATTTGCAAAAGGATGGGCTGATAACCTTAAAACGCAGTACGATTTTTCGATTCCGTCCATGCAGTCAATCTGGTATGGCAGAAGTGAAAAGTTGTTCGGGAGCGAGGAGGAGAGGGCGGTACTTCTTGACTACACGAAAAAGGCTGTCAATTTTGCCGAAGCCGTTGGCTGTAAAAATCTTGTGTTCGGCTGTCCAAAATCCCGCGCTTTGCCTGAAAATCTTGGCGAAAAAGACTGCGAGGCGGCGGCTGTTCACTTCTTCCGCTCAATCGGCGACTATGCGGCAAGTCGCAACGCCGTCATCGGTATGGAAGCGAATCCTAAAATCTACGGTACGAACTTCATCAACACTACGGAAGAAGCACTTTCGCTCATTGAAGCTGTCTGCTCTGATGGCTTCAAGCTCAATCTTGATGTAGGTGCTATGATTCAAAACTGCGAAAATGTGGATTTGCTTTGCGGAAAAGTGAGTGCGATAAGCCATGTCCACATAAGCGAGCCAAACCTCGCACCGATTCAAAGGCGCGACTTGCACAAAGAGCTTTTGACCCTTCTGAAAGCGGAAAACTATGCAGGTTGGATTTCGATTGAGATGAGTGCGACTGACGTGCGGACAATAGAAAATTGTATGGACTATGTAAAGGAGATTGCGGAATGAAATAAAGAGAGCGTGATTGCCGCCTCAATCTTAATGGACGAATTGCTTGTGGTGGCAAAAAGGCGGCTTGCAAGTCTTAGGCTTGTGCAGATTGAGATATAACGAAAAATAAATTATGTGCTTATAAAAGCACAAGTTCTTTGACATTTCTATCTTTTTAGCCATTTGGGAAAAACGTGCGCTTCTCTTGACACCCTATTTTATAGGGTATATATTTAAATCAAGGAGGCAGAATGACACGGACATTCATCGAAGTTCCTCTTTTTACAAGGCGGTGGAAGGAAATTGGACTTGACGACTCTGACCTGTTGCGTCTTCAGATACAACTTCTGAAAGACCCTGCTTCTGGTCCCGTTATGGAGGGCACTGGCGGAATCAGAAAAGTTCGATTTCCGTTGGAGCATCGTGGAAAAAGCGGAAGTGTTCGGGTGTGCTACACGGATTTTGCGGAATACGAAGTAACTTACTTGATAACCGCATTCACCAAAAACGAGCAGGACAACTTGACTGACGAGGAGAAGAAAGTCCTCAAGAAATTGGTGAAGTCACTGAAAGACGAAGCTGCGAAAAATCGGGAGAAAAATGTATGAGCAAACTTTTTGACGACTTGAAGACGGGGCTTGAAGAGGCGATTGCCTTTGAAAAAGGAACTGGAAAGGCGAAGAAGACTACATATGAGATTTCTCCTGTCAAACCTTTTGATTCTGAGCAAGTTCGGGCCATACGAAACAACGCGGGAATGACACAGACCGTGCTTGCGGACTATCTCGGCGTTTCAAAGAAGACAGTTGAATCGTGGGAATCTGGTCGCAACCATCCGACAGGACCAGCTTGCAGACTTCTTGATTTGCTTGCGGAAAGGAAAGAAAAAGAACTTTCATTTATCCATACGGTTTAGCAGTTGTCTGATACCCCCTTTGGCTAAAAAAGACGGAAATGTTTTGGTGGAAGGGGGATATTTTTATGGAAT
>CAZKPZ010000240.1:0-1961 GCA_964554745.1 uncultured Treponema sp.
AGCAAGGATCTTAACTTTTTAACAGATGCAATTTAGTTTATTGGACAGGAATGATTTCAGATATATAAAACACGAGGATCTTACAAATCTTTCAGAAGTCACACACGCAAAGAAAAAGGAACGAATTCCTGTGGTTTTTAGCAGAGATGAAGTCCAAAAGGTTATCGAAAAATTAAACGGAAATAAAAAACTGATTGCAGAACTTCTTTACGGAACCGGAATGCGGCTGAACGAAGCTCTTTCGCTACGAATTTTAGACATAGATTTTGACAGAAAGGAAATAATAATCCGTCATGGCAAAGGTGACAAAGACCGTCATGTAATGCTGCCGCAGAAACTTATTCCCGAACTGAAAGCTCATATTGAAAATGTTCGTAAACTTCATCAAAAAGATTTGCATGAAGGATGGGGATTCGTAAGCATGCCTGGTGCTCTGTCCTCAAAATATCCTGCTGGTTGTAAAGATTTTAAATGGCAATGGCTCTTTCCGCAAAAGAACCGTTGGAAAAATCAAACAACAAAAGAAGAAGGCCGCTGGCACATGGACGAAAGTCTTATGCAAAAAGCGGTAAAACAAGCTGTTTCTGATGCCGGAATAAATAAAAATGCAAGCTGCCATACCTTCCGACACTCATTTGCAACCCATCTTCTTGAATCTGGCTATGATATACGCACAATTCAGGAACTTCTTGGACACAGTGATGTAAGCACCACCATGATTTATACACATGTTTTGAACCGTGGAGGTGGCGGTGTTATAAGTCCTCTAGACAGGATGTTATGAGTTTATTTTTATCCGCATAAAAATCTATTACTTTTTCATAATTCGTTATATAATCGACATATAATATATCTGCCATACCAGCTTATGCTGACACTTTTTGCAGTATAAGACTTTTATGCAGGATACGTAGAAATTTTGTTATACGGACACCCACATTGGGGTGCTTGGAAAGGAAATGAAAAAAATATTTATTACAGTTTTAATTATATTTTCAGCATCTTTAATTTTTTCGCAGCAAATAAATCAATCTGGGAAAAATATTTTAGAGCGTTTTCTTCCTCCAAAAAACTATGAAAGAGTTGAAATTTCAGAAAATTCATTCGGCGCATTTTTGCGTAAGTTTCCATTAAAAGAGTATGGAAGTCCTGTTCTACTGTATAATGGACAAACAAAAAGAAATAATGTACATGTTTCTGTTTTTAATATGCCGCTTCTAAATGTTGATTTAATCCAATGTGCTGATGCTGTTATAAAACTAAGAGCAGAATACTTATATAATCAAAAACGATATTCAGAAATTCAATTTCATATTACAAATGGAATGCTTGTTCCTTTTGAAAAATTTGCTAATGGTGAGCGTGTAATTGTTTTCGGTAATAAAACGCAATGGAAAAGTGGTCATAAAAAAGGTTATGACAGAGATATTTTTGAAGAATATCTAAGATTTATTTACAGTTATGCCGGAACTTATTCTTTATCCCAGGAAACAAAAAAGAAAGATATTTCAAATATAGAAATTGGTGATTTTTTTATTTATGGTGGAAGCCCAGGACATGTAGTGCTTGTTTTAGATATAGCTATTGATAAAGGTACAGGAAAAAAAATAATGCTGCTTGGACAAAGTTATATGCCATCTCAAGAATTTCATGTACTAAAGAGTTATGAGAATATAAGTCCATGGTACTACATAGAAGATACTGTTTTGGAAACTCCCGAATGGATATTTCAAAAAGGTAGCTTGATGGGGTTTTAATACTCAAGTGTATATTTTCCTCTCTGAGTCAAGCACAGAGAGGAAAATATAATTAAACTTTAGAGCTTGGACGGAGAAGTGGTTATATTTAAACTTCCTTGAAAAGCATGGATGCTTCTTCCAAAAGTAAAAGTAGAAACGGAATATTTTATGGGGCTGTCCAAAAAGAAATGGGCAGCTCTAATTTTTTTTAAATTTACAAGT
>CAZKPZ010000241.1:0-1940 GCA_964554745.1 uncultured Treponema sp.
AAGCAATGACTTCCGACAGGACTGTTTTTCCATTCTGCCTTGAAATCAAAAAGAGCAGAGTCCGAAAACGGAACTTCCACTCTGTCTGTAAATTACCTATGATTTCAAGCGCATGAATCAATGACCATTTCTGCCATTTATACAGCTTCTTTTTCAGGACCGTCTCCGCGTATACGATAGCCAAAAATCCGAGCGTCGTTTCCTCTGTCAGCTCACGCAGTGGTGGTGTGAAAAGACGCGGCTCTGTTCGTCCATAGATCATTTTGCCACCTTAAAACGTTCCCGCAGAGAATCAAGGACTTTAACATCTTCCTGTCCGGTATTTCCGGCCAGTTCGTTATATGCCTTGATTGCCTGTTGATAATCGCGAATCAGCGCTCGGAACTCTGAAACGTTCGGATTCTGCCGGAGTATAGTTTCACCCGTGCCGACTGTGACCTCCTGCGATAGCGGCTCATTGCTGAATATCGGAATCTGTTCCTCAATCTTATCGCGCATCGCAAGAATGGCATGCTCCAAAGTATGAAGTTTTTCGTCTTTTGATGCGGTCATATGCTATCACCTTTTTCTGAATTACATATCATATGGGCAAGCTGAACATTAGGCCAGACGTGCCCACCCCCATTCGCCATCGCAACAATATGGTCGATACTTGGATATAATGGGCCACAATATTTATTCCAACTGCGGTCAGACCAATCACATGGCTTTCCGCAAATCTGACATATGCCTTTATCTCGCTTCCAAACCTTTTTAAGTGTTATCCCAGCTTCATACGCAACGCCGTATTTTCTCGCCCTGTGCCTGTGGTTGCCTCTGTCAAGGTTGCCAGAGCGTCTTTTACATTCCTTGCTTTTTCGATGGTTTGCCTTTCGTTTACACGCATCAGAGCAATAACTCGGATTATGCTGAATTTGTTTGAGGCCGCAGTCTTTCATATAATCGGCAATGCTGAAAGACTTTCCGCAGACAACGCAGACGTGCGTCTTATCGTTGAGCAAATGAAAAAGAGCGTCGGCCTTTTCGGCTTCTGCTCTTGCTTTTTGATTTATCGTCTTTTGCTTCAGTTTTTCTTTGCGTTGCGCTTGCCGAATGAGCGCTTTTTCGTGCTCACACTTCCGGCAAACAACATTGCCGTGCTTTACAAAGTCAATGCATCGCTCAAATTCATAGCCACATTGCTGACAGCGGATTTTTATATGGCCGTCATAATAACCACTAACATATTTAAATCCGAGTGATTCAAGCCTGCTGCCCATTCGTTGCTCGGCTCGTTTTACTTGATTTTGAACCGCTGTTTTTTGACCTTCAACTCGCCAATCACGACCATTCGTCAATCCTCTTGTTTTCACAGAATTATTAATCTGCGCCGTGGAGACTCCGAACTTTTCAGCTGTTTCCTTCACAGAATGTCCGGCAACGTAAAACGCCATCGCTTCATCGCATTTTGGCGAGCGCTCCCAAACATCGTTACCGTCGGAAGATGCTCCACATTGAGGACATAAAAGATGCGACTGCCGACCGCGGAAAACCTCATTCCACGAAATGAACTCGCATCCGCAAGACTTGCACCTGCTCCAGAATCGCTTGTCACTTTTTAAGCTCCACTCTCTTCTTAAAAATTCAAACGAGTCAGATAAACCAAACTCGATAAACTTTTGACGGTACAAAGCCTCGCCGGCTTCGCGCCTACTATTTGCCATATTGATACCTGCCTTTCGTATCGCCTTAGAACAATGGCCCAGAAACGGTTAAGGCATTACCGCTTTCGCCCCGTCGGGCTATCTGAGCCAGTATTGACTGAAAAAAAATATTTGAACTCGCGGGGCCGGATATCACTGCGATGGCGGAATTGTCGGAAATATCACGTACTTCAAAGACGTTCAGGCCCTTACCACTTTCGCGATCTTTCTCCGATTACATTTGTTCCATTAGTTCCA
>CAZKPZ010000242.1:0-1939 GCA_964554745.1 uncultured Treponema sp.
CAAATTCGTTATTTTATCTCCTCCATGTCTAAATCTGAGGCTCATTATACCCCTTTTATCTAATGTATAAAAGCAATGTATCACATCGTCAATATATTTACAATGCTTTCAAGGCAATCGAGCAAATAATCACAATATGACAGATTAGCATTTGTCTCCAGATAAATTTCTTAACCAGAATGAAATTCTGTTCTCTAAAATAAATACAATTCTATTTATATTTTTCATAAAAAAGGCTGCTAATGAATATCACAATCAACCTTGGATCATATTTTTTATTTCCTAAGTAACTATTCAGCAGTTTTTTTGAAAAAAGTTGAAAAAGAGGCTGTTTAAAGAATTCAAAATGTGGTAGAATTTAATCGGTGGAAACATGAACGATTCTGAGCTGATAAATTTTCTACAGGAACAGAATAAATTTCTTCAGGACACAATTAAAAGTCTTAATGAAAACATCGAATCATTGACAGCTCAGGTTGCAGAACTTGAGGAACAGCTGCACAGGGATTCCCACAACTCCTCAAAACCGCCGTCTTCTGACGGGCTTTCAAAGCCTAATCCAAAAAGCCTCAGAAAGAAAAGCGGCAAAAAGGCCGGCGGGCAGCCCGGCCATAAAAGCGCGAACTTCCAGACACCTTCAAAAGTTGATAGAACCGAAACTCATTATCCTGCGAAATGCCTGTCCTGCAAGCATTTCGCTGAATGCAAAAAGTATGTCTGTGTTGAGTCACGGACACGGTACAACGTGGACATGATTATTAAAACTACGGTCACAAAGCACGTCACGATGCGGATGAACGCCTGCGCCATGGACAGGGGAATGCCGGAAGGTAATTTTCCAGGCTGGCTTCAGTCCTATGTTCAATACGGTCCTTACCTTTCGGCCTTTATCGTGGCCCTTAGCAATGCGGGAACCAGCTGCGACCACATTCATAAGATTCTCGGGAAAGTGTTTTCAATTCCTCTTTCCGCGGGAACCGTCGTAAACAAGATAAACAAATGCTCAGCGAACCTTGAAGTGGTTCTCAATAAGATTAAAGAGAAGCTGGTAAAATCAAATGTAAATCACTTTGATGAGACCGGAACCAGGATTGAGGGAAAAACCTGCTGGGTGCACTCCTGTTCCAACGGGAAGCTCACTTACCTTCTGCCCCACAAGAAGAGGGGGAAAGAGGGAATTGAGGCAGGCGGAATACTGCCTGCCATGAAGGCCGGAAGCGTTGCCGTACACGACTGCTGGCCTCCTTACTTCAACTTCAAGAACGTACGGCACGGGATTTGCAGCTCCCACCTACTTAGGGAACTGACAGGGGTTTATGAAAGCCGCCCGGAGCAGATATGGGCCAAGGAGTTCAGGGCTCTCCTTCTTGAGATGAAGGAACAAAAAGAAAAGTCTCTTGCCTGCGGTTTTAAGGAATTAAGTTCTCACAGGCTTGATAATTTCAGCAGAAGGTATGACAGGCTGATTCAAAAGGCCATGGATTAGAATCCCCGCGTCCAGACTGCAAAGCCTAAGCGCGGCCGTCCGGGAAAAGGAAATATACTTTCTCTCGTGTACAGGCTCAAAGATTACAAGAGCGAGGCAATGCTATTTGCAACAAACTTTGACGTCCCCTTTACAAACAACAGGGCCGAACAGTCCGTGCGTAATGTAAAAGTCAAGACCAAGAATGCAGGTCGCTTCCGTTCCATGGAAGGCGCAAGAGCGTATCTTAGAATCCGCTCTTACATTGATACCGCCCGCAAGCTTGGTAAAAATGCCTACGAAGCACTCTGCCAGGCCTTCTTAGGCAATTATGACTGGATTTTTGCACCTGCGGGGTGCTGAATAGTTACATCACAGTCTTTTTATACGGAACGGGATTCCCCGCAGGGCATGTGTAGTTTTTCTGCTCGTCATCATAATTCCAGTTCTCGAAATTGAATGCCTTCTTCTTGA
>CAZKPZ010000243.1:0-1917 GCA_964554745.1 uncultured Treponema sp.
TATCAGAGATTCCATGCAGATTTAATCTGTTGTTTGTGATATACTGCGTTTTTATGGACACGCTCACTAAACCTCAGCGCCACACCAATATGGCTGCTATCCACAGTAAGGATACTACGCCGGAGCTTGCCGTCCGCTCTGCCTTGCACGGTCTTGGCTTCCGCTTCCGCAAGAATGACGCTCGGCTGCCCGGCCACCCGGATGTTGTTTTTCCTCATTATCATGCAATCATCTTTGTGAACGGCTGCTTTTGGCATGGCCATGTGCCGTATGCCTTGAGCAAAATTGTTCTTGGAAAAACTAAAAAATTAAAGAATGTAGCTTATAAAGCTTGCCCCTGCGTTAAGTATCATCTGCCAAAATCCAATACGGACTTCTGGCGTAAAAAAATCAGGCGCAACCGGGAACGCGATGCAGATGAAATGAAGCAACTGATTAATGACGGATGGCGAGTGGGTGTTGTCTGGGAGTGTGAGATTACCGGGAAGGGGAGGGCTGTAAAAATCCGTGATATGGCGGAAAGAATTTCACTCTGGTTGGAAGAAGAATTCGATGAGCAGTTCAAGGAGTTTTAACGGCAGTCACTTTAATTTTGCCTGCATCTGTATAGAAAATTTTATGTCACAATACGATGATTCGCTTGTTTTAGAGTGTGTAAAATGGAGGCAAGTATGAAAGGTAAAATAGCATATTTGTTTTTGACTGTATTTCTTTTTTCGTTTTTTACCCTATTCGGCTGTGCATCTTCAAAAAAGGATAGTCTGTCTGTGAATAATCGTAGCGAAAAAAGAACAGCTGCCGTTTCTGACAGACCGATTTCAGAAAGCAGCCGGGAAAGTGAGTATTCGCACAAAACCGTAATTGTGAGCTTGCAGCCGGAAAGTCCGGAGGGAACGGCCAGGGCATTGGCGGATGATTTTGACCTTGAGCTAATCTATGATTACAAGTTCATAAACGCTTGTGCGCTTTCTGCACGGCGCGAATTGACGGACGCGGAGCTTGAAGATTTAATTGCCCGCCTTAAAAAAGATGTGCGTGTTCTGAATGTGGAGAAGGACATGATAATCCGCCTGACAGACCCGGTGCGCCCTCGGCTGGAAGTAGAGTAGTTTCCCACTTGTTTATTTGCGATTTTTTACTATATACTGTTCTCATGGATTTTATTGCGGAAGACGGTCGCATTTATGCGGAAAATGCAGACGGCAAAGTTGTTGCGGAAATAACGTGGACGACAAGCGCAGGGTGTGACGGCGAGCAGAAAATTGCTACGATTGACCACACGTTTGTTGACGAATCGCTGCGCGGGCAGGGAATCGCGGGGCAGCTGATGCAGGCTGCGGTCAAGAAGATTCAGGCGGACAAAAGCAAGATTGCCGCCACGTGCTCGTATGCGGTCAGTTGGCTTGAAAAGCACCCGGAAGTTCCGCACGTGCAGACTGACGCGCCGATTGCCTGCAAGGTCGGAGCATGGCATTGAGGAGATATGCGCAATGAGAAAAGGAGTGTTTACCATGGCGATGATTTGTGCGGTAGCCGGACTTTTTGCTTGCGGAACAAAAAGCTTTACGCAGATTTCACAAAAAGAAGCAAAACAAATTATGGACTCACGGAGCGACATTATCATTCTTGACGTTCGCACACAAGAGGAATTCAACGGTGGCCACATCAAAGGCGCAATCTGCGTTCCGGTAGAAACAATCGGAAGCGAGCCAAAGGAACTGCCCGACAAAAGCCAGACGATTCTGGTGTACTGCCGCAGCGGACGCAGGAGCAAGGCTGCGGCGCAGAAACTTTCCGACCTTGGCTACACGGACATTCGCGAGTTTGGCGGAATCATCACGTGGGAATATGGGTTGGTAAAATAATGGGAAACAAAATTGCTTTTGCACCGTTCTTGCAGCCATGATGCGTACTGGA
>CAZKPZ010000244.1:0-1872 GCA_964554745.1 uncultured Treponema sp.
TTTCCTTCAGCTCTTTCTGCCCTGCTTTTTCCTGTCGTCAATCCTCAGGCTGTCAAAGCTTAAGATAAAAATGCTCAGCTGCTCTTTTACGCTTGTGGAAGAAAATCCCTTGCCGTTAAGCAGCTCTTCTTTTTCGTACACTTCAACACGGTTTGCAAAGTCCACGTTTATCCGCTGCCTGTAGGGGTGGGAAGAATCCTTTAGGGCGGCTACCGTCTGCTCCAAAATCGCGTCCGAGGGAACGAGCCAGACGACGGTCTTTGTCTGAACAAAGTCAAGGCTGTCATAGATTGCCTTGATTGAGGCGCAGGCTATGAAGGTCTTTCCTCCGGCGGTGGGAACCTTGAGGCAGACATGGGGCGCACCTTTTACCGTGTCCTGGTAGGGCTTTATGCTCGCGTCCTTTTGCGGCATGATTCCGCGCTCGTTCCAGAATTTTGCGTAGGCCTCGCCCAAGCTGTCGGACTTTTTTGCCGCGTCTATAAATTCTTTAATATCATTAATCGTTCTTGCCTGGTATGACTTTAATTCCATATTCGCTTCTCCACTACCGCATTAGAACCGTTGAATGTCACGCGGGATTTTCTTGAACACGATGTTGTTCTTTTGCATAAAGCTTTTGTCCAGCAGGCAGATGTCCGCATAGACAATATACTGCCCGCATTTCTGGCTCATGTTTTTAAGGAAGTCCAAGGTCAGCACGGTCTTTGCGTCTTTCTCATAATAGAACCAGTAGCCCACGCCGTTGCTCTTGCCCAAAAAGTAATTCTCGTTTTCTTTTGGGAAGGTCTTTTTTGTTTGGGTTTCCGTAAACCAGATGTACTCAAAGATTTTTTCTACCGGGATTTCTTCATTCAAAAAGCCGTTTTCCAAAAGCAGACGTGGACCAAGCTCATAGTAGGAAAAGCCGCCGCCCACACGCTTTACACGCTCGGCGGTGATGGTGTCTGCGTAGTCCATCATCTCTATGAGGATGAACTTACGGTTGCCGCCGTCCTTTTTGTTCATGTTGAGCACGGCGTGGGCTGTGGTGCCGCTCCCGGCGAACGAGTCGAGGACGACGGAATCTTTGTCGCTGGCGATTTGTAGGATGCGCTCGACAAGGCGTGTGGGCTTGGGGGTGTCGAAGGGAGCCTGACCGAAAATCGCTTTGAGTTCCTTTTTTGCCTCGTCTGTGTGGCCGCACTCTTCGTAGGAGAAAAAGTTTGTGGGGAGCCTTCCGCCGACATTCTCAAGGTAGGTCTTACGACGGATTCCGCCCTTGCCGCCGTTCGTAAAATAGAAACGCGGCCACTGACCGCGCCTATAAACCGCCTCTGCCTGTTTTTTGCTTTCCTCAAATGGTTTTGCCAAAACTATTGCCTTTACATCTTTTCGTATTTCTGCGACAGGGATTCCGCAGACTTTCGCGCGCTGCTCTTCATCATGCAAATCTTCAAGCTTGTATTCGCACCAGCCGCTCATGTATTCAAGCATTTTCTGCTGGTCGTAACGCCAACACGCAGTATCACTCGGATAGAGCATTTCTCCTGTGAAGGGATGCTGGATTGCGTAGACCATTCCCTGATGTGTCGCAGCTCCGGGTGCATTGGGATTATCGCTTGTCCACGGCATTACATCGTTGTCAGGGTTCTTGTACTTGGCGTCCATCTCGGCAGTCCGCGGCAATTTGTTGGGCTGCCAGCCGGGCTGCTTGCTGTAGGCAAGTATGTGCTCCACCTCGCTCGGAACGCCCTTTGAGTCGTTGCGGATTGAATACGTCCTCTGCCAGCTTATGTCCGCAACAAAGTTCCCCGCGCCGAAAATTTCATCACAAAGGATCTTTAGGTTCGCCTGCTCGTTGTCGTCTATGCTGATGAAAATCGCGCCCTT
>CAZKPZ010000245.1:0-1854 GCA_964554745.1 uncultured Treponema sp.
GTCACGGCAGCGGGCTGCGTCGAGCTTGCTGTCGAATGTTGCAGAGACGACGCGATACATGTTGCGATCCTCATTCTTTACAATCTGGGCATCGTAGCCGGCATCTCTCAGGCGCTGCTGCAGTCCTTCTGCATTGGACATCAAGCCAAAGGAACCAACGACTACGCTGAAGGCTTTCAGGCCATTGCCGCTAACCATCGATACGCGCTCCTGACGGACAGACACGTTGTCGGCATTGTCCATCACGCGGGTATCATTGGCTGGTCTTGTCTGTACAGGTACGACCACCGCCGGTGTCTCGTAAGTCTGCTGGGCAGGCTGGGTATTCTGCTGCTGGGCTGTGTCATACTGTTTGGCTTTCTCATAAGCCTTCTTGTAAGCACTCTCACTTGATTTACAACTTGTAAAAGCCAATGCAAGACACAATCCTGCACATAATACGGTGTACTTTTTCATTTCCTTTTTTATTAATAATTTATACGTTGTTTCCATATTTGGTGCGAAATTACAAAATATCGGGGAAAATAGCACAAAAAAAGTGCATAAAGTTTGTTAAATCACGGAAATAACGGCATTTTAACAAAAAATGACAGGCAAAAGATATACTTTTACGAAATTATTATGTAAATTTGCCCAATCGAAACAAACGTTTAATTCAAATATTATTAATTATGAAGAGTTTAGGTTATATAGGCGCATTCTTTGGCGGTGCTATCGCCGGCGCAGCCCTTGGGATCTTGATGGCTCCTGAGAAGGGCAAGGACACACGTGTGAAAATTACCGATGCCGTTGAGGAGTTCCTCAAGAAGCACAACATCAACATGAAGCGTAAGGAAGTCAACGACCTGGTTGACGACATCCAGGACGCTGTTGTGGAAGAGTAATCAGTTAGTTCTGAATTGTAAATAGTAAATTAGTAAATCTCCCTGATGCTTTCCAGCGACAAGAACGTTGAGACGATAGCGCAGCTCATTGAGGTGGTCAAGCATTACCTCGGGCTTCAGAAGGAGTATGTGAAACTCGATATAATAGACAAGGTCGGCCGCCTGTTGACGGCTGCCGCCATGGCTATTCTTTTTTTCTTGTTTTCCATCGCCGTACTGATGTATTTCTTCTTTGCGATAGCCTTCTGGTTGAGTGCCTTCCTCGGACTGACCAAGGCGTTTCTCATTGTCAGTGCCATTCATCTCGTTTTTCTCATCCTGTTCATCATCTTCCGCAAGGAGTGGATTGAACGTCCGCTGGTCAAATTCCTTGCAGGCATCCTGATGGGTAAATAGGATGTTGCCCTCAATTCGTAAATCACAGTTTCCTCAATTCGTAAATCATTCCCTATGCTTCCCGTCAAGAAACCGACAAACCAATTCTGCACACTCGATGAAATCCGTCAACGTAAGGTTGAACTGGCTGAAGACCTACAGCGCGACAGCACTAAGGTCAGTACACTTTGGAACCAGGTTTTCGTCAAGCGCGAGGGAAACTCCCACGGGGAATACATAGCCGGCATCGTGGCCAACAGCATCACAGCGATAGACACGTTTCTGTTGGTCAGGAAACTGTTCAAGAACTACGGGCATCTTTTCGGTTGGGGTTCCTCCAAGAAAAGAAAGTAATATCTTCAACTACTTGTTTAGATTCAGACATAAAAAATGGGCCTCCGCTGAGGCCCTACCTTTGTTAACCTTAAATCTAATACTATGAAAAACACATTGCAAAGGTACGAAATATTTCGAAACCTCCAAATGTTTCCTATGATTTTCTTCGTTTCTATAACACTTTTTAACACAAAGTGCGCTTTAATAAACACTTTTTTGCTAAAAACACACTTCCAAACCATCGTATGCCAATGAAATG
>CAZKPZ010000246.1:0-1851 GCA_964554745.1 uncultured Treponema sp.
ACAAAAATTCGTTGTGGCTGTTTGATGGTATGGCAGGTTAATTGGACAGGAGTGATATGCTGATACAGGTTCCACCGAAATACTCCGTAGCACAGGTCATAGGCTATATGAAGGGCAAGAGTGCGATTTATGTAGCAAGAAAGTATGGGGAGCGGCAGAAATATTTCAGCGGCCAGCATATGTGGGCGAGGGGATATTTCGTGTCAACAGTGGGGCTTGATGAGGAAGTCATACAGAAGTATATCCGCGAACAAGAAAAAGACGACCTCAGACAAGACAATCAACAACAGTTAGGCCTGTAGCCGCAGGCTAGGCCCTAACCTTGTTCACACTTAAAGCCACCACCTTTGGTGGTGGTTAATGACTTTCTAATTTGCCTAAATTGGTTGCTAAATTAAATTTTCTCACATTCATTTTTATCACATTCACTAAACCGTTGTAAAATCAATAAATCACTTCAATAATTTGTCTAAGGCATTACCGTTCAGAATCGTATTTGAAATAAACTTTCCCTTGTAGAAATTCGCCCAGTTGTTGAAAATGCAGGGAACGCTTTTTGCCTTTTCCAGTGAATCCACCTTAATGAAATTGATTTTAAAATCGTTCCTTTTTGAATACTCGCTTAATTCTTCAAACTGGTGCTCGACATAAGGACACTCGTTGCTGTAGTAAATCGTGAAGTCCTGGGAATCAATCTCCATTTTCCGTGCGCTCTCGCTGAACTTTGGCGGTTCTTTGTCATCGAAGGAAAGGCACATCAGATAGTAGTCGTTTATCTCGTCAACCTTCTTAAAGCCGAAATGCTCAAAGAATTTCCTTTCGCCCAAGAATGGCATTTTCTTTTTGCCCACAATAGTGCAAAGGCCGCTCATCTTTTTTTTCTTTGAATCTTCTATCGCATATTCAAGCAACTCTTTTGCGATGTCCTTACCCTTAAAACTCCCGGATACCCAGAGGCAGTAAATGTATTCATAATTTTTTCCGACCACAGGTGTCCACGCAGTTTCGACAGGCTCGTATTCAATGAATACTTTTCCCCGGGCGTTCAGTTTCCTGAAAACATGGCCGTCCTTCAGCTTGGCCTTTATCCATTCCTTTTTCTTATCGACACCTGTCTGATGTTTTGGGTCGCCGATTGCGCAGCAGAGATGTTCCGCGTCAATGTTTTTCTCGTCCAAAGTGATATACTCGTTCATTTTATACTTCCGAAAAAGTTATTTGGCACCTTCCAGCGATTTAATTCCTTCTATAATAATGTCCAAAGACAAGTCGAAACTTTTTTTGATTGAGAGCGGATTGCCGAAGGCGTTGTTATTGACCAGCAGGGAAAAGCCCTCCAAAAAACTTCTGAGCGTCCTGATGATATGCTCAACGTTTTTACTGCTGATATTGAGCGGCTCTAAAATCTTGTGCAGGATTCCGAATAGTTTTGTGGTGGCGTTCCCCATCTCTTCGCTTTTAAATTTGTTGTACCAAAGCATTGCCTGAAACACGCCTTTGTTTTTTGTGGAATACTCATAAAATGCGCGGCACATCTTTCTTAATGCATCGTAACCCGACACACCGACCGCAGAAGCAATCGCATAGTCGCCAAGCTGCGTCCAGCCATAAATCATCAGCTTTTCTTTGATGTCGCCTAAACTTGAAAAATGATTGTACAAAGATGGCGGCTTTATGTCCAACGCCTCGGCAATCATTTTTAGAGAGAGGCTGTCCAGTCCGACTTCGTTTGCAAGCCTTGCAGAGGTTTCTATAATCAGTTCGTCTGTGATAGTGTTTCTTGTCATCATGTTCCTCTGACTAATTATGTTATTATTATAACTAATCAGATTAGTTTTTGTCAATGGAAAG
>CAZKPZ010000247.1:0-1841 GCA_964554745.1 uncultured Treponema sp.
GGATGGCTATGAAATCGAAATTCCTTATGAAGAAGCAGATGCAGCTATAGATCTTGCCAGCACCAAATCGGAAGATATGAAGAAAGCGCTCCACTCAAGTCAGATTCTGGATGCTTATAAAAAGCCGTGCTTAGACTGATTAAAGAGTGAGGGACGGAAGCCAGATAACATCAGTGTCGATAAGAGAGGTAAGTCTCACTTCGAAAGAATGAAGATTGTAAAATTCTTTTTGAAGCCCGACATTCAGAAGACCTCACAAAGAATGTGCTTATCGGAGCATCCTTTTGGAACAATAAAAAGAACACTGGGGTTCACCTACTTTCTCCTGAACGGGATAAAGAAGGTGGCCAGGGAGTTTGCGCTCTTTTACCTTGGATACAACATCGAACGGGCGAAAAATCTGCTCGGATTCGACAAAATGATGGAACTGCTGGCGACTGCATAATCATTTTTCTTCAGGAATCTGTGCACTTTATTTAGTTTTAAATGTGCAGGGAAAAGATTATAGTTTTTGTATCTTGATGTAGGAAAAAATGTCGACAAGCCGAGAAAAATCGAGGTTTTCGGACAGCCTGTGGGGGAGCTTATAAACGCCGGTATAAACGTAGCTTATCAGATAATGAAAGTAGCAGGAAGTTCATCTTTAAAAATAAAAGAAAATGAAAAAATCGAAATGTTAAATGTAGCCTAAATTAGATTAGGTAGAGGCATCAGGCTTATGCCATTAAAAAAGCGGTATAGAAACGATTCTACACCGCAAATTTATAAATTTCAGTTTTAAAGCTCAAAATAGCCATTATGAAATAATAACAGGTTGTAAAAGGAGAATTTGTCATGAAGGTTGTTATGATTGGTTGTGGTAGATGGGGATCATTTATTGCATGGTATTTGGATAGCATTGGAAATGATGTTACGTTGTATGGAAGAAAGGGATCAAAACATATGGAAAGTTTTTTGGAAAATCGTGAAAATGATGTAATTAAGCTCCCGATGTCAATTAAACTTTCACAAGATTTAAGTTGTGTGAATCAAGCTGAAACTATTTTGATTTCGATTAATTCACAAGGACTACGTAAATTGTTTGAAGAATTGAAAAAGTTTGATTTAAAAAATAAGATTTTTATTCTTTGTATGAAAGGAATAGAGGTAGATACTGGCTATCGCCTGTCTCAGATTGTGGAGTCAGCTGTTGATAGTTCTAATTCGATTGCTGTCTGGTTGGGACCAGGCCATGTTCAGGAATTCTATAATGGAATTCCGAATTGTATGGTCATAGACAGTTATGATGAGAAAACAAAAAGGTATTTAGTTAATCAGTTTTCTAGTGATTTGATTCGCTTTTACTTGGGCGGGGATATGATTGGAAATGAGGTGGGGGCTGCAGCAAAGAATGTTATTGGAATTGCCGCTGGAATGCTTGACGGACTTCACTTGTCATCATTGAAAGGCGCACTGATGGCGAGAGGAACAAAAGAAGTCTCAAGATTAATCAAGGCTATGGGTGGTAATGAAGTATCGGCATATGGGCTTTGTCACCTAGGTGATTACGAGGCAACTGTATTTTCAAAATATTCTCATAATAGGATGTTTGGTGAGCAATTTGTTAAAGGTCTTTCTTACGAAAAATTGGCGGAAGGTTACTATACGGTTAAGTCTTTGATGCATTTGAAAGATGTGTATCAAGTTGAATTACCGATTTGTGAAGCGGTCTATCGAATACTGTATGAAAAACAAGATCCGCGTAATGAGCTGAATCTTTTGTTCCAGAGACAGATTAAACCTGAAATGAGTTAAATTGTAAATGTAGTGAAAGGTGAGGGAGCCATGAATGTGACTGCCTC
>CAZKPZ010000248.1:0-226 GCA_964554745.1 uncultured Treponema sp.
AGCAACAATGGATGTAAGTAACACCTTGCAAAGCGTATTGAAGGAAAATGTTACAGAGCAATTCGATCTACTCCGTCAGAATGTCACAGAAACGGCAGAATTACTCAAACAGACTTCTGATATTTTGAAGGACGTGCCGGAAAAACTCTCCGCTACATCCGATAAGTTGGTAGAATCAACAAAAATTTCCCTTGAAGAATTCAGAAATCAGTCAGAAACTTCCATT
>CAZKPZ010000248.1:260-1607 GCA_964554745.1 uncultured Treponema sp.
ATGTTCTTAAACTTGTTCCTGACAATTTGAGAGGAATCAATAATGCAATTGCTCAGACTAAAGATTCGATGCAGGAGTCCGTTGCACAACTTGAGAAGCATTTGCAGAATGTCTCACAGTCGGTTGACAAGCTTGGTGAACTTTACAAGGTGTTTGAAAACTCAAGCGTGCTTGAAAACAAAAAATTCAAACAACTGGTCGAACAGTTCAGCGGACTTTACAATTCATATCAGCAGGTAAATTCAGAATGCCAGGGAATGCTCAAAGAATTCAAGAGCATGGACTCTCAACTTACAAACATCTACACGACAATAAATGAAAATACCGAAAAATACAGCGAAACGGTAGGAACTTCTTTGAACAACTACTTAAAAGGTTTTGCAGAAGCAGCGAGCGAGTTCAGTGCAGGTCTTTCTTCCGCCGTTAATAGCCTGTCAACTACCTTAGATGAAACGAAACTTGCCGCAAAATTGATGAGCTCATCAATCGAAAACTTTATAAAGACACAGAACCAAAATAGATAGGACAAAAATGAGAAGCAAACGTGTTACTATTGATGACGAGACCTCTAATTTTGACCTTTCCATAAGCGACCTTATGGCGGCTCTTTGCTGTATTTTCGTTTTAATATGTGTCAGTGTGATTATCCAATTAAATCAATCTAAACGGGAATTTGATTTTAAGAATGGCATTGCTGAAAAATATGGGAATATGCAGAACGAACTTTATCTTGACTTGAAAAAAGAATTTGGAGATGACCTTGAAAAATGGGATGCTGAGATAGATCCGAAAACACTTTCAATCAGGTTTATGAGTGATAAAGTTCTTTTTGATTCATATAAGGCGAATCTTAAGCCAGAATATAAAAATATTTTGCAGGATTTTTTTCCAAGGCTCTTGCAAATCATTTATCAAGAAAAGTACAGGGATGAAATAGAAGAAATCCGTATTGAAGGGCATACGGCTAGAGATAGTAAAAAAATAAAAAGAGGAGAAATTACCGAAGAGGATGACTACAAAGAAGGAATAGTTTTATCACAAGAGAGGACAACAAATGTCCTTTTGTATTGTCTGACAAACACAGAATATGATGTTGATTCTGAATGGGTTCGTGGAAAATTCGTAGCAAACGGATACTCTTTGTCTAAGCCGATATTGAAAGAAGACGGTTCGGCAGATTGGGAAAATTCAAGACGTGTAGAATTCAGAATAAAAACTAATTCAGATAATATCATTAAGCAATACCAAACAAAGGAAAATTGATATGCAGTCATTGGAAGCTTTAAAAGATTTGCAACGAAAGTATGCCGGACTTCTCCTCCATTCATGGCCAGATGAGACTGTTGT
>CAZKPZ010000248.1:1617-1836 GCA_964554745.1 uncultured Treponema sp.
ATACTTCCATAGAAAAAATCAAAAATATTTTTTCAAATAATATTGATGATATAGACTTTTCCAACACATCACAAAGGGATTTCCTATCCACCATTCTTTATAAATATCTTGCAAAAGATGATAACAAATTTACCGTAAAATTAATTGAACAGCTTTCTGCATGGTTTACACATTGTTATATACAGACTTAATACATTTAAAAAGATTTTATAACGAGGA
>CAZKPZ010000249.1:0-614 GCA_964554745.1 uncultured Treponema sp.
CATGGTGAGTTCTTTTTCTGTGAGTCTCATGAGTCTGTGGGCATTCCTGAAAGCGTCACAAAAATTGATGATGAGGCGTTCGATGGTTGCAAATCTCTCACGACAGTGAGCATTCCCAAAAGCATAACGGAGATAGGAGACTTTGCTTTTTGCGATTACGAGTTCCTTACGTCTGTGACTGTTCCAGAAAACGTCAAATTGATAGGCAGGCATACGTTCGGAGACTGTAAAAATACAAGAATTGTTATGCTAGCTAAAAACTTCGTCTTTACGGATTTAATTACGGACTATGGCGACAAATGCGAGAGATTCGGAGATAAAACAAGGGTATACGTATGAATTTAAGGAAAGATGTTAAAACATTGCTTAACGCAGAACATTGCAAACTCAAGGGCTGGCACGAACGGAACGGCGGCTTTTACCGCAAGGCAAAAAACAAGGAATTTTACCTCTATTTTTTGCCTTGCACAGTTGATAAAGCTGAGCAAAAACCGTATGTGGAAATCGGCTTCTTCTCAAAAGTTCCGTTCAAAGATTCTGCCAAACTAAAGAAAAGGAAACAGGTGCTGAAAAATGGGAAGTGTTTTCAAAGTTGGATTCAATCATAGAAGACA
>CAZKPZ010000249.1:624-1564 GCA_964554745.1 uncultured Treponema sp.
GGATTCTGACCTGCGGCTTTCATTGCAGATCCAACTGCTGTAAATACAAGTGGAAACTAAAATTTATTTAAGACAGTTTTCTATGTCTTCCGCAATGGCAAGCAGAAGGTGCTGTTGCGAGTCTGGAAGCGAGTTATAGATGTGAAGAAGCTTGCGTGTCGCTTCCTTTTCTACAGCCTTTTGGGGAAGCTCCTGCTCGCCGTTTATGAGGTACTCAACGCTGGTGTTCAGGACTTTTGCAAGGCGGACTGCAACATCTGCGGAGGGCATACAGGACTGACCGCTTACATAACTGACCATCGCGCGGTTGGTAATGCCCGCCTTTACCGCCACTTCCTTGTTTGAAAGACCTGAAAACTCAATTTCTTCACGCAGACGTTCCCTAAAACCCATAACAGATACAGGATAGCAGAATGCTGTAATTCCGTACTTGAAATTTACAGTTAAATGTACTAATCTGTAAATAATGAACAGTAAACTGTCTTTAATATCATATTTATGACAGTTTGCTGTCTAAAACTCGATGTGATAGGGAGTTTTTTTAAGAAATGAAGCGAATCCTTGCGTTTTTTATGTTTTCCTTGTTTGCCTGCACATCTTTTGCGGCAAATCCAGAGAGTGATTTTGCTTATAAGCTTTCCGATGACGCGGAGTATGTCATTATCACGGACTTTAAAAACAGACTTACAAGATACGACATACCTGACAGCATTCAGGACTTCCCTGTAAAAGCGGTTCATATTGAGGAAATGTTAAAATATGACAAAGAAACTGAAGTTTCTGTTAAATTGCCAGAAGGTCTTAAAGAACTTACCTTATACCAAAAATATGCGGGGCGTTCGGCGCATATAATAATAGAAAAAATGCCATCTGGCCTTGAGAAATGCAATTTATACGCCTTCGATGATTTGTTCAATTATGGTCAGATTTACATCACGGT
>CAZKPZ010000249.1:1594-1807 GCA_964554745.1 uncultured Treponema sp.
GACAAGCTTGAATTCCTCAAATCTTTCGAAGCTCGCTCCGTTGAGTTTGAAGATACTTCGCTTACGGTAAAGGCAAATTGGATTTACAACAACTATGCTGCCTATGATTTTTATGGTTCCAACTTCAAGGAAGTTGTGTTTGAAGAAGGATGCTCCATAATCACGGGTTTTACAGGCTGCAGGAATCTTGAAAAGGTTACGTTGCCGTTGTAA
>CAZKPZ010000250.1:0-1799 GCA_964554745.1 uncultured Treponema sp.
TTTTACTTTGTCTTTAAAATAATGAGGGCTGACACTTACTTTTTGGACAGCCCCACTAAGAACGATGACCGCTCATTCTCAGGCATTTTTCTCCAGAAAAAAGAGGAATTTTTCCGAAAATTCATAAAATTCGATGAAAAACTCAGGATTTTGTGCTACAATAGCGTTGGAGGTTTTTATGTTGGTCATTTCTTACTCAGATTTTTCTTCCGATATGAACAAATATATCAAAATGGCCTCTTTGTCAGGGCTGAAGATTCTCCCGGAGAAAACGGTGGCAAAGAGAAATAGCAGACAGAAAAAATTCCTTCATGATTTGGAGGCGGTTTCAGGAATCCTGCCTTCGGACATAGATTTTGATTCGGCTAAAACAGAGGCTATTTTAAAAAATGAAAGTGCTTTTTGACACGAATATTTGTCTCGACATAATCCAGAAGAGGCCGGATTTTTATGATGGTTCAAGATTGGCAATGCTCAAGGCTCTCGACCGCAAGATGACACTTTGTATTTCCGCTGTCTATCAAAGTTTGTACGGAGCGGATGTCTATCCAAGCCTAGAGGAAAAAGCGGCAAATCTTCTATACTTTATGATAAAAGACCACCCCTTCGCTGACGGCTGCAAGAGAATCGCCGCGTCTCTCTTTTTGGAATTCCTTGATACAAACGGTGTGCTTTACAAAGACGGCAGCAAAAGAATCAGCAATCGTGCCTTAGTTGCGATAACGCTGATGATTGCCGAATCCCGCACAGAAGAAAAAGAAATCATGGTGAATCTGGTGATGAACTTCTTGGTGTAGGGGAATTTTTGCAGTGACATTATTTGCCACGGATTACGTGATATAATGAACGAAAAAGGGAGACTAAAATATGACAATACCAAAAGCAGAAAAAATTACTAGACAGCATATAATTGATGCGATGAATCATATCGATAAGAATGGAGTTCCTGATAATCATACAAGTACAGGATATAATCTTGTAAGAGAGGATGGAAAAAGATATCCTCCGAAATGGGTTATAGCTATTGCTCGCACTTTTGCAAATGGGGATGATGTTTCAACTGCCTCAACTTCAGACTTTAGCGGAGGAACGGAAACGAATAATTTTCTGAAGAGTATGGGATTCACAATTGAAGAAAAACAGCAAGAGCAACTTGAAAAATATCCACTTTATGAAAATAAACGGTATTGGGTATTCAATCATACTTATGGGAACGCTAATGAAGATAATGTTTCTGATTTAATTTATCAAGCCGAATCAAACAATTATGCGTTTATGCAATATGAATATAATAATCAAAGAAACCAAGTTGTAACACCAACATACAAAAATGCAAAAAATGTAAATATTGGAGATGTGATATTTTTACGAGGGAAAAACTATATTTATGCATATGGCATAGCTATTTCACCAAGAAAACAAAATACGAAAATTTTGAATCTACAAGAAATTATCGATTCAAAAGATTGTACTTATTCTTCGACTAATTCAAAGGATATCATATATTTTGATGATGCCCCCGCATTTAATTTTGATTTTTCTGAAGGCAAAAATAATTGGGGAGAACGAATAGATGTTGAAAATTGGAATATCTTTGACAAGGAAAAAAATATTGAAAATATCAATTTTGAATATAAAGATTCTCTTCCCTATATACCTTTAAGAGAAATAACCGAAGCGACAGCAAAAAAAATAATCGGAATAAATACCCAAGGAGATTCTCCCATGTCTACTGACAACCTCGACAAGTATATCACTTTATTGCACAAGCACCACAACATCATCTTCCATGGTGCACC
>CAZKPZ010000251.1:0-1768 GCA_964554745.1 uncultured Treponema sp.
AATGCCAGCCTGTCACGCTGGAGGTCACGAGTTCGAGCCTCGTACGCACCGCTAACAGAATGAAGCTCATTGATTAATAATCGATGAGCTTTTTTCAATAACCAATTCACAAGACACGAAACGAATTTTTTCAGTGATTATTTACGAAAACGCCAAACATATGAAGAAGATTTTCTTATTTATCATAATTTTGTCATTCGCCCTCCATGCTGTAGGACAGGTGAGAACCACTAAGTTTTCGGTCTATCCTGACTTCAAACCCGCCATCATCCAACTGAAAGACGGACGGTTCATCCAACAGCGGCTCGCAAATATTTTCCTGAAAAACAGCTCATTGCTCTATATGCACGGTTCTCAGGTTATGGAAGCCAATATGGACAACATCGTCAGTGTCAAGTTTGATGACCGTTTCTATCAGAAGGTTGACACTCTCTTGGCTTATGTCGTAGACTCTGTCGGCAACGATGTGCTTTACCAGGCAACAGTTATTGACCTGCCAGCCTATACTGCCTTGCTCCGTAACAATCAGGTCATAACGAACCTCAGTCTTTGCGATATGATTTCAACGACGACGATGGATATTAGCACGTCGGAAGATTTTAAATTTCCGCTTATTGACCTGTTTTATTTCCGCTTCAAGGGAAAGCTTGTCAAAGCTCATGAGAGAAATCTTTCCATGCTGTTGAACAAAGATCAAAAACGTATCATGCGTACTTTTGTCACCATGAACGATTTTAGCTGGACAAAAGCTGACAGTCTGCTGAAGTTGCTCAAATCCCTTCAGTCTTCAAAGTAAAACTCTTAAGGCTTTTTCATAAGTAGACTAACCCTTAGTCTTCAAAATTAGCAAAAACCTCCTATTTACCATAATGTCGATTATGGTGCCACAAAACAGATTTTCCAAGATGTATCACCGTTTTCTTGTTACACTTAACTTTACTACTACTCAAGTAACAGAATTTCTAACCCTTGAAAGCGTCTCGGGCGTCATCTGCAGATAGCTGGCAATATATACAAGCGGCTCTCTGAGAACGAGTTGCGGATTGCTTTTTACAAGTTTCTTATATCGTTCCTGAGCACTTTCAAAACGAAGCATATCAGCATGTTTTTGACTAAGAATAAGCGACTCTTCCAGAATCTTTCTATAGAGAATCTGGATGTTCACGCTCTTCATGGCCACGGCTTCTAATTCTTTTTTGGGCAACAGATAAAGAACCGTGGGTTCCAGACACATTATCTGCAGATTGGAAGGAACTTCGCGAAACAAGCTTTCAATGCACATACAGATATTGTTCTCTGTTGCCATATACTCGGTGAGCTCTTTGCCATTCTTATAATAGAACTGTCGCACAAGACCTTTGACAATCCAGTAAATGTTGCTGCAAGTCTCGCCGGCATTTAGTATCTTTTCGTTTTTGTTATATCGCTTTGCGACAAGTATGCTTTCAAGCATATCTAACTCGCTGTGAGTCATCGTGCTATATCGTCTGGCCAACTCCCTGGCTACATCTCGCGGCGACAAATTTAAGTTCTGTGTCATTTGATCTGTTCTTATGGATTCTTAGTTGAATAATTAATTATAGTTTGTTAGTTTGCTTTCTTGTTAGTCCAGTTTTAAGACAGCAAGGAACGCCTTTTGAGGAACTTCTACATTTCCGATCTGCTTCATGCGTTTCTTTCCTCTTTTTTGCTTTTCCAATAGCTTACGCTTTCTGCTGACGTCGCCGCCATAGCATTTTGCTGTCACATCCTTACGCACCTGTTTGAT
>CAZKPZ010000252.1:0-1744 GCA_964554745.1 uncultured Treponema sp.
CAACAGCTCCCCCGAAGGATACTACGATGCGATTCTGATGGACATACGCATGCCGGTAATGGACGGCCTTGAGGCCACGCGCAAAATCCGAGCCAAGGGCAGCGACTATGCGCGGGACGTTCCTATAATAGCCCTGACGGCGAATGCCTTTGACGAGGACGTGCAGCGCAGTATGCAGGCTGGGCTTAACGCACACCTTTCCAAGCCTGTTGAGGCAGACATGGTGTTCAAGACGCTAGAAGAGCTTATACAGTAGGTAAAGAATTATTCTGACAGGACGAACACAACAAGTCAAAGTCCGCCCCCCCCCTTTCTAAAAAGCCCGCCTGAACGTCCGCACAAAATAGACAATCAGTGCCAGTGCCGTAATGAGCCACGAAAAAATGTAGAGCAAAAAGAGCGAAGGTATTGTCTGAAAGTAGGCAAAAACCGTGTAAATCCAGGCGATGCGGAACAGGCAGGAACCGACCATTACAAATACGGACGGAATGACAGTCTTGCCTAAGCCTCGGTTTGCCGCAATGGCGTTGTCCATGAACGAGGCAAAGCAGTAGGAAAAGCCCATGATGTTCTGGCGGAGCATTCCGGCTTCAATAACGGCTGGGTCGGTGGTAAAGACGGCAAGTGTCTGCCGCCCAAAGACGATAAGCAAAAGACCGATGGTCAATCCTGCAAAAAAGGCGAATGCGCCCGAAATCAGATACGAGCGGAGGACGCGCTTCTTGTTCCCTGCGCCGTAGTTCTGCCCGATAAAAGCCGCGTCAGCCGTGTAGAACGCCGCCATTGTGTTGTAGACAATGTTATCCAGATTTGCGGAAGCGGCTGTTCCTGCAACCATGATTGCGTCAAAGGAGTTCACCCCCATCTGCACAAATGTATTCGCCACTGCAAAAATCGCATTCTGCAGACCGGACGGAATTCCAATCTTTAGAATTTGAATGGTGATCTGCTTGTTGAGCAGCTGCTTCTTTGCAAAGGGATTTTGATTTTTATAAACCGCACGGTAAACCAGAACCGCAGAAATAACTTGCGAGATTACGGAAGCCCAGGCAACTCCGGCGCAGTCCATCTTGCAGACAATCACAAAAAAGAGATTCAGTATGACGTTGATGATTCCTGCGATAGTCAAATAGTAAAGAGGCCGGCGTGTGTCTCCTGCGGCGGAAAGAACGCCGCTCCCCCAGTTGTAGACTGCAGCTGCCGGCATTGAAAGCATATAGATTATAAAATAGATTACCGCTCCGTCCAAAAGCTCGGGCTTTGTTCTAATTACGGCAAGAGTCGGTCGAGCAGTTACAATGCCTACGGCAAGCAAGACAAAGCCCATCACCAGACTGACAATCAGCGACGAGAAGATTGACGAAGCTACAAGCCTCTCGTCCTTGCGTCCAAGATAAAAGGCAACTATTACTGAAATGCCACCGCCAAGCCCGATAATCAGCCCGGTGTAGACGAACAGAAGTTGTGAAGTCGAACCGACAGAACCGAGCGGCAAAGGGCCGGCAAAGCGACCGGCGACAGCCACGTCCGCAATGTTAAACAGCACTTGCAGCAGGTTCGAGAAAATGAGCGGCACGGAATAGCGGAATATGTTCTTTGCCAATGGCCCCGCGGTCATGGCAATATTTTGAGCTTTCATAGGGTGATACACTATAAAAGAAAGTGCAAAACGTTACAAGAGCGCAAATTAACATCCGTCCTTTTTTGCAGGATTAAAAGCTAAAATCCCCCACCACTCCTGAGG
>CAZKPZ010000253.1:0-1722 GCA_964554745.1 uncultured Treponema sp.
CTGTTTTTTACATATTGACTTTTGGCTCACCATATCAACTGGTATACAACACAAATCGCTCTGTGTCAAGAGCATATAATTGAGCCGAGTGCGACTATGTTGTAAGCGTCAATAAATTCCCACCTACAAGGTGCTTTGTCTCTGAGCAATCAAAAATTGTAATCGACGACAAAGCTCTTCCTCATAACATTTTCATTCATAAGTTTTAAAAGCTTGGCTTTTATGCAGGTACTCTTCCGGTCTGACTAGGCCGCTTTTTACGGAATACAGATAGTATATTTTCTTTTTATAATCGTAAACAGGCCAATAGCCGTTCACCGGTTCTTCATATACATAATAAGTGTGGTTTTCGGCTTCCAGCAGAGTGTTGCCCTGTTCGTCAATAATTCCGTATCTATCAGATTTTTCGCCAAGATTGAACCGTGCCTGTCCGCCCATCATATTCCCAAGTATGACATAGTTTTCAGGAAGCGACTTAACTTCGCCTGTCGCTATGTTTATCAGTTTCCAACCGTGGCGCTCACTACTTCCCTTATGCGGCAGAGGCTTGTAGCGCACCGCGTATACATCACCGTCCGACTGCTTAATTTGATAATATTCGTTTTTGATTGCATACTTTTTTGTCACAAGATTGATTACTCCGAATTCTGGCTTGTCTTCACGATCTTCGGCTGTTTCAGAAACAATCACATGGCCATTTTTAGAAGCATCTGATATATAACGATATTTGCAATCTAATATAATATGAGCCTTCGCATCTATAACGCCGAGATATAAAGGTCCTTTGAAGTTGCCGAATACTGCATAGCCGTTGTAAAAGGAATAGCACGAGTCCGCCTTGAAAATTCTGTGCAGCGGATCTCTGAGATATTTCTTTGTTTTTATATTATAATAATATTTCTTATCCTCAGACCTGCTGGACACATCTCTTGCTGATTCGCTGTGCACAAAACCATTCCCTACAGGGCCAAAATAAAGAGGGTTTTCTAGAACACAGTTGCCCTTACTGTCATAGTAGTGTCCGTTTGAAGTTGCAAAGTAGCTTTCTGAACAAAAGCTGTTGCCGTAACATTCATTTTTAAAAGAGAACAGGGCATTACCCTTGTTGTCAAAAACTTCTATCGTTGTAAAGTCCTTTTGGCTCAGACAGTATCCGTCTGAAAAGCTATGCAGTGACATGGTCTTTGTTTCTGCAAGAACATTAAGGTCTTTATCGAACAGTCCCCAGATGTACACTCCGTCAGAGACTTTTGCGCGTACGTAAGGCGTGAGATTTTCTGGAGACGTAAGATTCTGTGACGACGCGGACGAATTTAAATGCTTGAGATTAACTTTTATTGCGTAAATCAAAAGCAAAAGCCCTATAAAAGTAAATGCCAATATTTTTTTCATGTTAGTATCCTAAGTTGATATATTGGAACTCTGTATATGCGAAGTTTTTTTCTATATCATTTTGTCCTTCGTACCCACCTCGAAGCCGGAGCTTTTCAATTTCACCGCCGCAATAATGTGCCAATTTTAGTGTTTTATCCTTTTGTTTGTAGACCACTCCCATATGAGGTGCATCTGGAAACTTTCCGCCTTTCATAAGTATTATATTCCATCCAAAATCAGGAGAGTCGCAGAGTTTATCTTTACCTTTATAATAATCCCAAAAAGTCATTTTTACTCCTATAAAAAGTCAACAGGTGAGTTGACAATTTATCAAATTTTTAGGCAGAG
>CAZKPZ010000254.1:0-1705 GCA_964554745.1 uncultured Treponema sp.
AGTGTGTTGTACTTTGTCAAAAAGCACTCCCCTAAAATAATATTTGTAAGTGGCAATCATCGTGTCACCACATCTATTTTGCCACATTACATTCTCAATGTCGATGAGATAAATTTCCACGGCAACTGGCGGATATCCGAATGTCTTACCGTTTTTCAAGTTTGTCCAAAAGTCTATTCACCGAGATACGGAGATCTCCTATGACTTCTGTCTGAATTTGGTTTCGTATTTTTTCATTTTCGGGAGTTTTTTCTACTATAATGGAATTTGTATCGGTCGGAACAAAAAGCTGGTAGACTTCCACATTCAAGGTATTTGCGATTTTTACAAGAGTCGCTGTACGTGGAAAACGCCGTTTCCCTTCGATATCGTTTATGTTCTGGGCAGAGACCTTTATTGCCTCTGCCAAACTTTCCTGAGTGAATTTTCCCCTCCGATATTTTTTTATATTCTCTGAAAGAATGCTTTGAAGTTCTTCTTCTGTCATAACTTGCATTTTGCAAGTAAAAAAGGTACATTACCACTATCAATTCTTTGTAATTTATACTATACTAGCAAAACGCAAGTATATTTCACCATCTTAAGGAAGCTTTATCATGAAATTTTCAGTAACTAAGACCTCACGGAGTCCACTTCTGGACACACTGAAGGGCATAAGCATCATCTTTGTCATTATCACCCATTATCCATTTTCAGAATTAGCCCGTAAAAAGCTGCTTTTTCCTTTTTGGATTGATATGGCGGTACCAATGTTCATGCTTATTTCCGGTTTTCTTTATGCCGCATCTTACGAACGGTCTTGCATTCAGAATCTTAAGTCGGCATATCAATTCAAGTTTTTATTGAAGAAGATAATCCGTTTTACCGTTCCTTTTCTGTTCGCCTATTTTTTAGAAATGGCAGTTAAAATTTTTATTCACGATTTTTCCTTTAAGAATGCAATCGCCATGTTTTTTTATGGCGGGGAAGGCCCAGGAAGTTATTATTACCCGATTATGATTCAATTTCTTTTTGTCTTTCCTGTCATCTTTTTTATGATAAAGGAAAATCCGAAAAAGGGTCTTTTTTTATGCTTGTTGGCAAATTTCATATTTGAATTTCTCAAAACGGTATACCTAATGAATCCAGAATGTTACAGGCTCTTGATTTTTAGATATATTTTTCTGATCTCATTCGGTTGCTATGCGTATTTTTCAAAAGAAAAGATTCTGTTGAGGAAACTGATTGCCTCGCTTGTCATTGGAATTCTGTACATTATCATAGTCCGCTACACGGGCTATAAAAGAATGATAATCAACGAATGGGAAGGAACATCTTTTCTTGCAGCCTTCTATATAATTCCGATTTTTTATCTGATGCTGAAACACGCGGCAAACCTTACCATCCCAATTGTAAGTTTTTTTGGAAAAGTATCTTTTAATATTTTTCTTGTCCAAATGGTCTGGTACGCATATGGCGCGGGAACAATTTACAGCCTTATGGAAAGCCGGTTCCTGGAACTTTTGGTAAATATCGTTGTCTGTCTTGCTGCTGGAACAGTTTTCTCTTTGATTGAGGGCAAAGTAACCAAGATTATCCTAAGGGGCTTGAACCTTCTGTAAAAATGGTTCAAGCCAAGCTTACCGCCATAAGGTTACCCAAAACAGCAGAAGAGTTATAATCAAAAGTTGTGGATTGGCTAATATAGTCTAAGATAGAAAAAGAG
>CAZKPZ010000255.1:0-1705 GCA_964554745.1 uncultured Treponema sp.
TGGAAATCAAATAGATAAACCTTCTTGAGCAGCAGATTAGCGAAGTTATCTAGAATGCGGTAAAACATGGTTACAACTGATATATTAACAAGAAAGTGCATGTCTGGTACTCATTCAGTGCAACACATGCCCACATCATTGTTGAAGATGAAGGCGAAGGATTCAAGGATTTGGAAAAGTGGAATGAATTTAACCGCAAGAGACTTGAATGTTTGAGAGATTCTGATTTTGAAGAGCTTTCAAACTATGTTTCATTCCGCACCAAGAAGTCTGATGACCAGGACGGCGGAAATGCTCTCTTTGCCGCCCTTGAGTACTGGGACGGTGGCTTTATCTACAATGACAAAAGAAACGGTGTTGCTATGCTGAAGAGATTCCAGCAGAAGCGCCATGGAGTTTCAGTAGACTAAAACAAAGCTCCTATCTGCATCAGTATTTTATTCAGGGCAAAGAAAAGCGGATTTTTCTTTGCCCTTTTTTGTTGACAAGCCCTTATTTTGCTGATATAGTTATCCTAGACTGGGAGTGACCCGGTTTCGACAGGTAAGAGTAATCTTATGTTGCAGGTGAGGTTACGTTTGACCTCTGATCAGACGAAAACAATAACTGACGAATCTGTAGAAGATGAGCAGTTTGCTCTCGCTGCGTAAGTAGCGATAACACGGAACTCACATTGCGCTGTTCCTAGCGGTGTGAACTTCTGTAACTAACAGGAACTCACCCTGTATTTTGTCCGGGATTTTCAGGGGAAATTCTACCGGAATACGGAGACGATGCCTTTGAAGCCGCGACCGTTTCCCGACAAATATCTCGCTTCAATAAACCTGTAGAGGCATCTGGTTAACTTATTTGGACGGGAGTTCGACCCTCCCCACTTCCAAACGCTAAATCTATAAATTACATAGATTTAGCACAAGTAAAAAAGCAACGTGACAGCAGATTGACAGCAAATGAATTATGCGAGTGACAGAACCTTACATTATTTTCCCCAGAAAGCTTTCGAGCGGACGGACTGTCTACTATTACCAGTTCCGGGATGAGGACGGGAGAAGGTCTTATGCGCTATCCACCGGCGAGACCGTCCTTTCAAAGGCTAAGCGAAAAATCCAGAAAATGTACAATGACGGAAAACTTGTCTGCAACAGGGAAGCCCCTCTTTTTCGGAGTACACGGCCGACTTTTTCGGCAAGGACGGAAACGCCGAGCTTTTTGGCCGCATACTGTACGGAAACCCAGTCATAATCATCTTTGTTCGCATTCCTTATCTGCTCGATGATTTCGTCCTGCCGTTTTTGTGAGCGGATTATGTTCTTCCGCTCCCTCTCATATTCTGCAATCAGTTCTTCGATTGGCATTTTTTTGCACCTTTATATAAGGCAAGGTATAAACGCACGCTTGCCCCAAGCGCTGATTTTATCGCGCTTGCAACTTGGCTTTTTTCCAACTTCTTTTTCATGTCCAACTCCAAAAAAAAGCCCCTCTGAACTGGTCTGTTGTTCAGAGGGGCAAACCCATCGCTAAAAGTAACGGAGAAACAGACCACATCTTCATTGCTCTTTATGCCATTTAGCAAGTATAAGGATATATTACAGCATAAGTTTAAACTTGTCAATCATTTTGATAAACTTTTTATTGCTAAAAGATAATAATAAATCAATTTGATTGTTTAACATAGTTAAACAAAATGATATTATTTTTCTTACAA
>CAZKPZ010000256.1:0-1336 GCA_964554745.1 uncultured Treponema sp.
ATCCAAAATCTTTTGAAAATCTATCAAAAATCTGTGACGCCGAGGCGTCATGGGAAGTTTTCGCTCCTTTCGATGTTATAAAATCTATCATAGGTCTGGCATAAAAAGATTTTCTATGATTTTTTCCAGATTTTCTTAGATTTCTTGCCGTTAGGCAATCCCATTAATATTGATGCGCTCCGCGCAGCCACTCCTTCACTCTTTTACTCCATAGAGATTTATAGTTAGGAAAACAACTTTACTCCTCACTTCCGAACCAGAGGTCGGCGGAGTAAAAGTTGAAACAATGCATGTGTATATTACAGCTTCATGTTCCGCCGGCGGAACAACTTCACAAACTTCAGTTCGCCGTTGTCATGATAGTTAATGGCTCCGCTGAGGATGATAGGGAAGCAGTTCTCCTCAGGCTTGAAACGTAATGGAATGTTGAACATATCCTTATATGATTCTCCATTCGTACGGGTGGTATAACGGATGGCATCAGGTACTCCGTCCTTCATCTCATATTCTACGTCCAGCCAAAGGCACATGCCGCTTTCTTCGTCACGGAAGACTTCATAAGTGCGCCTCCCTTCTGTTGTGCGCTCCAGGGGGGCAATCCAGTGTACTGCACGAGGCGTGTCCGCTTGTGCTTTAAGTGCGAAATCCGGTGCATCTTTTGCCCCTGGAATCCACTCGGTCCTGAATGTCGTCACAACCTCTTCTATCAGTTTCGGGTCTCCTTCACAGTCTTTGAACCCAGAAAAGTCTACCTCTGCATACAAGTCGGCATATTCCTTGACGACTTTATACTGTTCTTCTGTCAGCAGTTCTTTGACCCATGCAGGTACCGTGTCGCAAATCAGTTCTGCATCAGTCTGCGCCGTGGCATGAAGAGTCATGCAGCATAACGCAATAATTGTAAACAACTTTTTCATATTTTATATGATGTGTTAATAATTGAATGGATTTTTATATAGATGCACGTTAACATATTTGTTGATATAATAGAAATCATTCAGAATTACAAAATATCCATTCGCATGTACTGATACATTATTTGTAATTCCGTCAACATATAAGATGTTGTTGGTGCCGACTTCTACGAAATCGCCGAAGGGGTGGCATGTATAACCAACGTATGTTACAGACAAGACCCCATTATTTTTCACTCCGGAAACGCCAACTGACAGCGACGCTGATTTTGGATATGAAATAGACCATACGTCTGCGGTTCCTATATAACTACCGTCAGAAGACCCTTCATCTCTTGTTACTTTCCTCTTTATATGTTGAGAGGCTTTTTGCAGTTCTGCAAAAAAGATCAAGGACACTATACCAGGACATGCATTGGGCG
>CAZKPZ010000256.1:1346-1702 GCA_964554745.1 uncultured Treponema sp.
GATAGTAGTCATCCCTCTCAGCCATAATGCTTTGTTTGTTTTCTTTATAAAAGAATTCATCAAGAAAAGAATAGTTGATATACATCTTTTGGCCGATTTTGTTCCACAATTCATATTCATGATTGTCCATTTTTGCTTTGGCAGAATCAGGAATTATTCCAAGATCAGAGTACCCCATCAAAGTCTCGTCCACGATTTTTGTATCAGAGATAGTACGGGTAAGAGGATTTTTATTCTCAACAATGACTTTTTCGTCCAACTCTTCTTGATTACTGCACGCTGCAAAAGTGAGCAATGCAGCAAAAACAAATAGTTTTTTTCTCATAGTTTTTGTAAATTAAATAGTTTATAAATAA
>CAZKPZ010000257.1:0-1694 GCA_964554745.1 uncultured Treponema sp.
CTGCAAATTCCTTTATGTCATTCAGGACAAAATCTTTGTCCTGAATATATCCGTTGCGACCGCCTAGAATCTGGCTGTGCAGAGTCTTTAGGTTGTAATCAAATGGAGCTGTATTCAGTTCGTTAGAAAATTCCTTATGCTCAAGAAAGTCATAGACTTCTGCCGCCGAAAGCGGCTCTGTACTTATGTTCAGCTTTTTTATGCCGTGCTCCAATGCTAGCTGTATGTGTCCCCACAAAAATGTGAGGTTATAGAACTGGTAGCGCGAGCGGCTGTCCGTAAAGTTCAGTGCTGAAAATCCAGCCCCTGCAAAGAACGCTTTTAACTTCTGTGCTTCTCCTGCGTCCAGCTCCCTGCATTTATAAAAGCCGTTGTCCTGCCTTGTGTAAGAATCACTAAGGCTTTCATTCTTTTCACTTAATTCCGCAAACTTTTCATAAGTCAAAAGCTTTGGAATGACGTGAATGTAGTCATAAATAAAGTTTTTCTTTAGGTTTTTGCCGTAGAGTGCCGGTAGCCGGACTATCAGATAGTCTTTTACGTTTGATTCCACCCATTCTTCTAAAAACAGCCTGTTGCACCCGTAATCCGTCAGACTGGATTTATCTATTGCCGTATCTTCATCACCGCACGCATTCTCTCCGTACACGCTGATTGTGGAGATTAAGACGAGCGTCTTCGGACAAATCTTTTCTATATTAGATGCGGCTTCTTTTATTTGCGCCAGGTCCTTTTCAGGAAAGTTGTTGGCAAGAAACATCTCTGAGCGTATGCCCGCATACACAAGCAGGTCGGGCTTTGTGCCGAATGCCTCACGTATGTTCTTTGAGTTGTACAGAGCATCAAAATGTCCACATTCCGCAAGGTTGCTTCCTACAAACCCCGTATATCCGACAAGACTGTTCACTAAAAACTCCCTTACTTAGAAAGCTTCTCAATGCTTTCAAAACTGTACCGCGTACGGTGGAACACAAGATTAACCAGCACTTGCAGATATTTTATTACAATGGTCAGAATGAAAAACAAGAAGAAAAATGCCACTGATAAGAATAGCAGCGTAGAAGTCCAGCCTGGAACAGGCGTCTTGAGCAGGTGATAGGTAAACGAATATATGCCAATCATAACTGAAAGGAACATCAGGAGGAACGTCATGGCAAAACAGGCTTTATAGCCTGTGTCGGTGAATATGATGAGCGAATCCGCCGCAAGGTTCTGCCGGTATTTCTTTACCGCCTTATCAAGCTGCTGGGAGGCCTTAAAGAGCGGTTCGTAAGGAATGGTAAAGCTCTTTAATCCGCATGCCGCGTATACTGGCTTTCTGTAGGGAATTGTCTTGTTCATGGCAGATGCCCTGTTTATCACACGGCGGCTCAAGATTCTGAATCGCTCTGTGTTCAGCTTATAGGGCAGTCCGCTGAATTTGTTGAATATACAATAGAAGAATGCTGATGATTTCTTTGACCTTGCATCAGGCACAGTGCATACAATGTCATAGCCCTCAAGCGATTTATTGTAGACTTGCATTATCATGTCATCTGTAAAATCAAAAAGGCATGAGTCAAACTCAAAGACAAAATCGCCGATTGCAAGGTCTGTTCCTGCGGTCATGGCAAGCTCCACGCCGTGAAAGCAGCTCATGTTCAGAATGGAGACGCAGGTTGTCCTTGTGCCTTTGCTGCATTCCTTTATTGTGC
>CAZKPZ010000258.1:0-1693 GCA_964554745.1 uncultured Treponema sp.
AGTTCTTTACCCCAGCTAATGGGGAACTCAAACTTGTCGTTATATTTTTCAAGCGGTCTTTCCTAATCTAAAAATAAAATATCCAGCAAGTTCAAGCAATTTGTTGAACCATTTACATGAGTTTCTTGAATGTAATTATGAGTGCCTTTTAGTTTTCCGTATTAATCAGATAATGCAACAATAGGTTTTTATTTTCCCACGCAGAAGGCCGCATATAGGGGAACGCTTTTTATACCACTCTCACAGCCGAAATTTTTTGCCGAAAATCTTATTGCATAGGAAGGCTTATAGCGGGTCATATAAACATTCAGACTTCTTGACCTTGTGTGCACTGATGACTTTACCTCAATGGGAATGACATCCTGTCCTATTCTTGTTACAAAATCTACCTCGGCTTGATTTCCGCTCGTCCAGTAATACAAAGACAGGCCGTTCGCCGTAAGCTGCGAGCAAACATAATTTTCTGTCAGACCACCTTTAAAGTTATCAAAAAGGGGATTTTCATAAAGAACGTCATCAAGAAGTACATCCTGAGCCGCACAGCACAAGCCAGTATCATTCATGTAAAATTTAAAGTCTGTCTCCGAGCGGTTGGCATTAAGAGGAAGTGCCACCTGTTCAAGACGAAACACCCTCCTGGCAATTCCAGCAAGACAGACCCACTCTATTGCACTCTCAAACTCGGAGGCTCGGGCACCGCTTTTTAAATACTTGTACTGGAACTTACGGTTTTCCTTTGCAAGTTGAGTACTAAGGTTTCTGTAAACAAGGCGTGTCTTTGGAATCTCGCTCTGCTTATTGTACTTACCCATGTCGTTATGGTAAGACTCCAGAATGTCGGACTTCAATATTCCGGCGAGTGTAGGGTTATGGTTCTTGGAATATTCCTCTACCACCGCAGGAAGCCCGCCGATAAACAGATATTCCCTGTAAAGTTCCAATGCCCGGTTGTGGAACGCTTCCTCCATCTGCAAGTTGGTCTCGTAGCATTCTCTTATTTTCTGAGCAAGCTCTTCTTCGCCGTTTGCAAAAAGATATTCCTCAAAGTCCATGGGGAACATATCCAAAAAAGAAACCTTGCCTACAGGAAAAGAATTCTCACCTCTATTGACCGAAACACCCAGAAGGGAACCGAGAGCAATGATATGATAGTCTCTTGCCTCCTCACAAAAATACTTAAGCGACAGCAGGGCTTCCGGGCAAGATTGAACTTCATCAAAGACTATCAGCGTCTTCTCGGGAACGACCGGCTGTCTCTTTAGCACGGCAAGCTTATGAATGATAAGATTTGGGTTAAGCTCTGTAAAAATCGAGGAAAGAGACTTCTCCTTCTCAAAATTACAGTATATGATATTCTCATAGGCAGAATTCCCAAACTGAATAACTATGTATGTCTTCCCAATTTGCCTCGCGCCCTGTAAAACAAGAGGCTTCCGATCGGATGAATCTTTCCATTCAAGCAAATTCTGCATGATTTTTCGCTTCATGCAAAAATTATATATCTAAAAATGTAAATTTACAAGCTAATCTTACATTTTTTGGCATATAATTTTTTATAAAAATCCCTATTTTTTCCAATAGATTTCATTTCGATTTTTATTTAACTTCAAAAAATTATTATCACACACCACGACGTACTTAGCCCTAAATTCGAGTTTTCAATTTAGGAACAGAATTCAGTCTGCATTGAAGA
>CAZKPZ010000259.1:0-1049 GCA_964554745.1 uncultured Treponema sp.
TAGGCATACCAATAGTAAAGATGAAAGCGTCCTCTTCTTTGCCGTGGTTACTCTCATACACACGGATAAGTTTCTTGTCGTTTTGATGGCTGGCAAGATTATATAGATACTCATTCTTTGCCTTTACAATCTTTTTCTTCACTGAATCTGCTGACTCGCCTAAGCATTGCCCAAATGTCCGCTTAAGTGCGTTTTGCACTTCTTCCCACCATTCGCCTTTCACATTCAAATTACGCTTTAAGGTTCTAACGTATTTACTAAGCTGATAAAGGTCAGATTTTGCGGGTTCATGTACTTGGGTTTCGTCATACTTTACCATGATGCGCATCTGCTCAAACCGCTGCTCAAAGAAATTGTGAACAAGGTTGAGTATCTCACGTGAATCTGCATCATTTATCTTGCAAGGAGTGACGGAATTATCAATCTCTCCTTTTATGGCTCGGTAAATCAAGAAATAGCCATTGTAGAAACGGATGTTCCCAGCACCGAGGGTCATTGACTGCAAAAGTTTGGATGACTTTTGTGGAACAGCCTTGACTTGTGGCAGTATTTCTTTGCGTACCTCCGTATTCTTTCTTTCAGGCAAGAAACTTTCTCTCAAATTGTTGACATATTTGCAGACATCAAAATCTATGAAAACAAATGTGCCAGTCTCTGGATCGATCTCTACCTTAACTAGAGAAGATTTTATAGCATTCTTTCTCGCTTTTGAAATCCGACTATATACCTGCCCTAAGATTTTCTCATAATTCCAAATCTTACGATTTCTGTAAATATACGACTTTTTCTTATGAGTTATAGAGATTAAGCCATAGCTAAATTTTAATTTGTGAAATTGTAGCCTAAGTTCAATCTTAGTAGGCTTAATCTTCTTTTCTGCTTTATCTTGCTTCTCTTTCTTTTTTTGCTCTTGCTCCTTTTTCTTTTCTACATTTTTAAATACTAAATCATCATATTCCATACGATGACCATCTGATGCTATTATTTCATTTTCTTTAAAATATGCTGCTAAAAAAGCATCGTAGTTAGTATATTGAGTTTTATAACCA
>CAZKPZ010000259.1:1059-1689 GCA_964554745.1 uncultured Treponema sp.
AATAAATGGCATAGCTCCCTTTTCAGTTTTCTTTTGTTCCTTCTGTCTTTCTTCGCTTTTTTGCTTTTGCTCCTTTTTCTTCTCTACATTTTTAAGGTGCTTCTCAAACTTTTCATTTTCTAAGCGAGTGGACAAATCTAATAAAAAGGATAACACAGATGCATCTACAAATCGAAAAGTTTGGATAGAATGATTCAGTAAAATTTTGGTAGATACATTATTTATATTAGGACTACTCTTTTCTGAATTTACATATCGAGATATACCTGTTTCCCACAAAGCAAATTCTGATGACCCTCTTTTATAGGTTATACAATTGGTTTCATAGCGAAGTTTACTTAATAAAACTGTAACAACTTCACTTTCTTTTCTGTCTTCTTGTTGATGCTCTGCTACAGACACGATAGAAGTATCATCTTTTCCTTTTTCTTCTTCGTTAGGGAAAGAGTCACCCTTTGGAGGAATAGTTGCGATAGGCTCATTAGATTGCCGCTTGCGAGTTTCTTTTTTGCTTTTCTTTTGGAACAACTTTTTAGCCTTCTCCTTAATGTTAACGTGCATGTCTGGCGCAAACTCTTTGGCAAGAGCTTCAAATTGGGCATCAGTGAGTTTACTATTAGGATTCAATTC
>CAZKPZ010000260.1:0-1687 GCA_964554745.1 uncultured Treponema sp.
TTACAGCCCAATTTCCCAGAAGTCCACTACCCGATTGGGTAGGATTTTAAAGAATCGTATCAAAATTTCAAAACTTTTTTAACAAAGATAGGTAGTTTGAGTAGTGAATAGGATTATGCAGCCACCCAGCGCTAACACATACCGCCCCACAAAGCATCGCACTGTTTTGTATAAATTCTCTTTATATTGCGATTTTTTTCGTTGTGTATCAGCTAAAACCGTGGTAGAATAGTTCACAACAGGTATCCGCACAGGTCTTTTATTATAGTAATAAAGCGCCGGCGAATACAATTTGGAGGATTTATTTATGGAATTGAAGGATTATGAATTCTGGTTTATCACAGGAAGTCAGGATCTTTATGGAGAGGAAACTCTCAAACAGGTGGCAAAGGATTCCAAGGAAATAGTAGAGTCCCTTAACAAGAGCGGTGCCCTGCCCTGCAATCTGGTATGGAAACCTACACTCCTTACACCGGCTTCAATCCGTGAGACTCTGGAAGAAGCCAACGCAGACAAAAAATGTGCCGGAGTAATCTGCTGGATGCACACGTTCAGCCCTGCAAAGATGTGGATTGCCGGTCTCAATGCCTACAACAAGCCGCTTTTGCAGCTTAACACACAGTATAATGTAAAGATTCCGTATGCCACTATGGATATGGACTTTATGAACTTGAACCAGAGCGCGCACGGCGACCGCGAGTTCGGCTACATCACCGCCCGCATGGACAAGGCACGCAAGGTAATAGTCGGCCACTGGAATGACAAGACAACGCAGAAGCGCATTTCTGACTGGATGCGCGTAGCCCGCGCCGTTGCAGACGGCAAGACTCTGCGCGTAATCCGCTTTGGCGACAACATGCGCGAAGTTGCCGTTACAGACGGAGACAAGGTAGAGGCAATGATTAAGTTCGGCTGGTCCGTGCCCTACTACGGAATCGGTGACTTGGTTGCCTACATGAACGATGTAAGCGACGGCGACATCAATGCGCTTTACGATGAGTACAACCAGAAATACGAGATTGTCCTTGGCAGCGACAAGGACTTTACCGTAAGCCATATCAAGGAACAGGCCCGCATTGAGATTGCCCTGCGCCGCTTCCTTAAAGACAACGACGGAAAGGCTCTGTGCACGAACTTCCAGGATTTGCACGGAATGAAGCAGCTTCCGGGTCTTGCAATTCAGCGTCTTCTTGCTGACGGCTACGGCTTTGGAGCAGAAGGTGACTGGAAGACTTCAGCACTCGTACGCACATTCAAGGTTATTACTGACGGTCTTGTCACAACAGGCAAAGGCAATGCCTTTATGGAAGACTATACTTACAATCTTGAAAACGGCAAAGAGGCGGATATGGGCAGCCACATGCTCGAAGTTGACCCGCAGATTGCTGTCTCAAAGCCAAAGATTGAAGTGCATCCGCTCGGCATCGGCGGCAAGGAAGACCCTGCACGCCTCGTATTCAACGCTGTTGAGGGAGAAGGTCTTGTTTCTGCAGTTGTTGACATGGGCAACCGTTTCCGCTGCGTAGTAAACGAAATCAACGTTATTCCTCCTGAAGCACCGCTGCCAAAGCTGCCGGTGGCCCGCATGCTCTGGAAGCCTTACCCGAACCTTGCCACATCAGCGGAAAGCTGGATCTTAGCCGGCGGCGGACACCACACGGCATTCAGCAACATCATCACAAGCGAC
>CAZKPZ010000261.1:0-309 GCA_964554745.1 uncultured Treponema sp.
ATTTTTCCGTGCCGCAGAATAATAGGGAATCTGGATTTTTATCCGCATCATACCACTTCATTGCCCAAAGAATTGCTCTTAGCAGGTTGCTTTTTCCCGCACCCTCTGGTCCCATTACTACGTTCTGACCTTTTGCGAAGTCTATGTGTGTAGGCACTGCAAACGATTTGAAACCGCAAATGTCAATACTCTTAAGTTGTAAGTATTCCATAAAAATTTTACCAGCCGATTTTTCTATTCTTTAACGTTAAAAACAAATTCCCCAAAAATTGGATCTATGTCTTTGATTATAAGGCTAAACAATTCTGC
>CAZKPZ010000261.1:319-1680 GCA_964554745.1 uncultured Treponema sp.
TTGAAACCCACACAAGCTGGGCACTGTTCTTGTCAGTCAATTTTTCTATTTCTTCTGTCGTCCCACCCTTTGTTCTTGTCGCCGTTACAAAAATATCGCACTCATGCTTTTGGGTGAATTTTATATTGCCTTTTATGATTTCCTGTGTATCGCCAGGTGTGCAGACTACAATATTTTTGCCCCATACCTCAAAGTACCCCATACTCTCTTTTGCACGGCTTATTTCAAAATTGTCCGCGACGGTTTCCAGCAGGTCAATGAGCTTGTTGAGCGTTGTGCTCTTTCCTTTGTTTGCACTTGCATATAACGCGATGATTTTCTGCATAGTTTATGCCTCCTGAATGTATTTTGACTGCAAAAAATTTGCTTATGATTGTTTTCGGCAAAGATTGCAGCAGTTGCCATAAATTTTTCTTAGGCAACACTGCTTTTATCATAGTTTTTTCCAACTATGTATTTTGCCGTTGTCAGAAGGACATCCTCGAGAGCTGGGGTAATTACTCTGTTTTATTGCAGTTCCGCAACGCTCGCACATAAACCAATACAATGTCGGAGCATTCCCTGCGCCTGCGCTGCTTGAAGAACCGCCGCTGTCACCGCGTAGGGCAGCCGTGCGGAAGTTCGACCGGATGACTGCAAAAAACAGGAAGATTCCGATTCCAAGGCAGAAGAACAGTGTACCGAGCAGGATTTTACCAGTGTAGCTTACAAACCATGAGAATGGGTTCCCAGCTCTTGCCTCCAAACCTTTTGCCCGGCGGATTTTTAGCTTGAGGCCTATTGTCGCAAAAATCGCGACCAAGCCGACTCCCATAAGGACCGCACACGCAATTTGCCCCTCGACGCTTCCCCGTGTCTCTGCAAAGGGTGTCGCAATCATACCTATAATGAGCGAAAGCCACGGAAGCTCAACGAGCAGCATCCACTTTCCGAAGCTCACCTCGCTGTAGTCAACCTCCGTTTTCGGGTGCCTGGACTCGTATTCTGCGATTTTGTCCTTGAACGGAACGCCGTCCGTGTCGGGGAAACTGCCGGTGAACAGGCGGACTGTATCATAAACCCACCAGACCCCAAGCCCGCCGAGCGTAAAGAACATCAGCAGTCCGCTTTTCCATTTTCCCATAATAAAGCGGTGAACGCCATAGCAGCCAATCACAAGGCTGATTACAGCCAGCATATACTTGCGATTGACGGGTGATTTTTCTTCTGTGCTTTCCATAATAATCAAACTCCTTTAGTTAGATATATAAAATTCTTTGTTCAGAAATTTTTGCAATTAAACTAGACTCCTGCTTTACTGCGGACTGCGGAATTGTCGCTTGTAGCCCAGTTTGGTAAGCGTGGCCTGTGTCTTTAAAGGC
>CAZKPZ010000262.1:0-1620 GCA_964554745.1 uncultured Treponema sp.
AGCCGCCTCTGAAGTTTTTTTAAATCGGGGTACTCAAACTCGCTTGGATTAAAAAGGTCAAGCTCGTCTATCTCAAGTGCCTTTGCTATCTGGGAAATCATGGGAAGCGATGGAAAATTCTTGCCGCTCTCAATCATGGCAATGTAATTCGCGGAAGCACCCGCCCGCTCGGCAAGCTTTTCCTGCGACAGGCCCTGAAGCCTCCTGTACTTCTTCATGTTGTCCGAAAGGCATTTCTGTAAATTGTTCATCTTACCACAATCTCACTTTGGTAAAATCAAATTTTACATAAACAATACTTGTTGACAACCAAATAATGCTTGGGTAAAATATAAATAGAATCATAAGCTACAATTTGGTAAGAATATCTGAAGATTAAGGAACAAACTGATTTTAGGAGGAACCATGAAGAAGTTTTCTATTCCTATAATGATGCAAAAGTATTTTTTGATAATACGACTGGCATACTTGAGCTTAGGATATCAGACTAAGGTTTTGGTTTACTGACTCAGCAGCGATGAACGAATTTATGTGGCATAGGAAGGACATATCCTTTAAAGAATATCAGAGGGATATGGGAATCAATTCAAATGTTTATCAAAAGGATGGTGTGGGGCTTGACATTTCCGCTGACGGCAAAAAAATCACAATACAGCAAAAGACCATAGACGCGCTCTGCGGCTCTAAGCTCGACAGGGCGTACAACGCCACATCAGACATACGCAAATTCGAGATAAGCCTATTCTGGCAGCGCGCGCTGTTCTTCTGGGGCTTCATCACCGTAACGTATACGGCATACTTCACAGTACTGACACAGGTATACGCAAACGGAGAGGGCGAAAATTCACCATACTCGCACGGTGAGCTTCCGCTCATTGCACTCGCAGCCTTGGGGCTTTTCTTCTGCTTCTCGTGGCTTCTGGCAAACATAGGCTCCAAGCACTGGCAGCAGAACTGGGAGGATCATTTGGACCTGCTGGAGGACAATGTTACAGGCCCACTGTACAAGACATACAGGGCAAAGTCTTACTCGGTCTCAAAAATCGTGACGGCGGCAGGATGGGTGGTAACGGCATACGGCTATGCCCTGGTTCTGTATGAGTTTGCAAGTCTCATCAAAAGCAGGCTGCGTAATCAATCCGTCTCTGTTTATCTGACGCTTGTATTTGCGGTGGCAGTCCCCATGCTCCTGTTCGCATACTCAAGGCTCATGCTGGGAAACCTGTCTGAAAGCGGTGAGACGCAATTCCAGAGGAAAGTGTATGAGTGACAAAGAGTATAACAACTTTATGAAAGTACTGATGATTTCTGTGGGGGCGGTCATCGTGATTGTGACGCTGTTCCTATATTTTGGAGGTGAAGGGGTGAAAAGTAGTTTGTGCTGTAAGATTTTTCTTTCCATATTTATGGGTTTAATTTTAATCTCCGCGATAATCGCAATCTGCTGCTGCCCCTGTGAAAGGGAGGCTACATTTTCCATATCCTGTAGAGACCAGATTGAGGATTACGACACAGGAGTTGTCTTCGTTCACCAATATCAAAAAAGAAGAGGATCCCAATGCATCATTCCATAGAGGAAAAGGTGCTGTAGGACGTAGTAGAAAAGGCAAAGCTGCAGAA
>CAZKPZ010000263.1:0-1354 GCA_964554745.1 uncultured Treponema sp.
GTTCGGGCAGTCATCATGCTGGCAGCGGTAAAATGGTGTTTTAATTTTTTCAAGATTCTCAAAAAGATACATTTTCGATGGTTCGTCGTGGTTGAGACAATATATTTTGACACGGCCCCATGTATTTGTAAGCGCCATAAAACTCCTTTCTATTATGCAAATAAGAAATGAACGAAAAAAAACGTCAAACTGCATGTCATTTACGTGACGTCGGATAAAGCAACCTAACTTTTTTTCAGACATTTCTTTTATAAGAGACAGCGGACCATATCAGCGCAAAGCAAAACCGAACCAAAACATATGTTCTAAATACAAACTGGCAACTTTTACACACACGTGTGTGTAATTAATAAGTAATAATACAAGTAATTAATAAGTAGCAGCCGGGAACACTATATTTTATGCAGCTCAACGGGATTTTCTAAATACAAAATGACCACCAGCTTCAAATAAATTTTTAAACACAAAACGAAAACCCAAAACGATGTTCTAAATACAAAATGACCACCAAAACATACGTTTTAAACACAAAACGGAAACCAAAAGGAAGAAACTAAAAGGAAGGAACGCAATGGAACATCCTAAAAACACACCAAATACCGACTATGGTAGCACTTTTCTTTTTTTCTTCATAGGTACGAGCTATTTACCTTATTCCAATACAAATTCAATAATACAGCCTCGGAATGTCTATTTGGCGAATACGAAGAAGTCGTTAAAAAGCATCCGGATGCATTAATCTCACTGAGTCTGGAATAAAGATAAAAAATTCTAACCTACGGAGCACATAAAACCACCGCAAGGTTAGCACTTAAATTATGCCAGGCAAAGCCAATAAATTAAGTCCGCACAATTTTTGACATGCAAAAATTGTGTTTGCTGCACAAAGCAGCATAAATATACAGCGAATATTGTAAATATTCGCTGAATCGCCCCGCGTGCGGGGCGTGAATTGAAATGCATTAGAAAAATCCACATCAATTCCATATCTACGATTCGCCCCGCGTGCGGGGCGCGGATTGAAATGGAATTGAAATTGGATTAAAACTTATCTACAAGCTGAAGGGCTGTTGATTTCAATTCATAAAAATAATCCGTCATTTCTTAATAAATAAAATTGAAATAAAAGGATGACAAAAAACGAATGAATGAAACAGTAAATGAAGTCGTTGTAACAGGAAGAATCATGAATGTCGTAAAGCACCAGGACAGAACAGTGGGAATGACAGTATATTCCATGGGTGGAGAACCAATCTATCCGACGTTTCAGATGAAACAGGATATGGTTCCGCAGGGAGACAGCCACCAGTCTGTAAAAATCACAGGGCATGTTGATGTATACAGAGCAAAAAAT
>CAZKPZ010000263.1:1365-1600 GCA_964554745.1 uncultured Treponema sp.
GACGGGAAATTTACAACAAGACAGGTGTTCGTTGCAGACAAAGTGGAAAAGCCGAAAACGCTTGTAGAAGAGCGATTTAATGTGCCAGGCCGCTTTGTCGGCGCCTTGTCATCCGCATGCTACCTTAAAGGAAAAATAAAAAGAAACGTGAAAGACGGAGAATGGTACCGTATGGCAGTAACCGTCAATGCGGGGAAACAGAATGAATCCATTGCTGTCGATATGAGAGAACTTG
>CAZKPZ010000264.1:0-1596 GCA_964554745.1 uncultured Treponema sp.
TGGATTTTATCAGCATTTTACAGACTGTTAAGGAATACATTCCTATTCCTGTTATTGTTGCCGTTATTGCGGTGATTATGCTTGTATACGGATCAAGTTTGTTTCTGGGTGTTGTAGAAGAATACCTTGAGGAAACATGGAACAGACAGATTAAGTTTTTTGACCATAAAAAAATATATCTGTCTTTGATATGGTGCGTTGTAGCTTCTTTGACTCTTGCTCTTGCTAAGTTTATCGAGTGGCGGGAAATGCCGTTTTATTTATTCGTTATAATGGGCGCTTCTACTTTCTGTTATGAAGCATTCCTCAAAAAGTTTGGAGTGAAAAAAGATGTGGAATAAAATCCTTGCTGTTCTTGCCACAATCGGCGCGGCCTTTTCTGCAATATTTTTTGTACTGTTCAAAGAAGCAAAGGAACAGAGAAAAGTTGAAGAAGAGAAAAACGAAAACTTAAACACAAACCTTGCTGCACTTGAAGCGGCAGAAAATGCAGAAAAGGAGTTGAAAGAAGTCCATGAAAAACTTAAAGAAAAAGCTCATAGCGGTAACACTCTTGACAGTTTTAATGCTTGTAATGACCTCTTGTCAAAGTGATAAAGTCATAACGGAATATAAAACAATCTACGCAACACCGGATTTATTTTTCCCTACTTTCCCAGCTCCAAAAAACAACGTTGTACCTTATGACAAAGATTTTAAGAAAGTAACAGACATTAACCAGGATGTAGAATATGTTGTCATGCCCTTCTGGTATTATCAGCTTATTGTTGATTATAAAGTTGCGGTAGACGAAACAAAAGCAAAGTATGAAGCATTTAATCAAAGGTTGAAATAAAAAAATGCCCCTTGCTATTGGGAGGACAAGGGGCGGAAGACTGTAGGAGGGTTTCAGAAAGTCTCACTCTATTAGTGTTTTAATTCCCTATCATAAAAATAATTGATTGCTGCAAGAATAAAACCGCTTATTGATAACCCGCAGTTTTTAGCCTGTTCCTTGATAAATGCTCTTTCTGATGCAGTACAAACTATCGACATAGTACAAGTTCTGGACTCTTCACCTTTAGGCTTACGGCCTCCGCCATGATAGCCATAGCCAGTATATTTTTTTTCTTTCTGCTCCATATTTTACTCCCTTAAAAGCCCTCTTTCGAGGGCGGTTTATTTTATGCAACTATAAGCATTTTTGTTTCTGCTTCTTCTTCACTTCTTGACTCAAAGAAATCAAGTTTACCATTTTTCAGGAAGATAACAGCATAAACTGTACCCTTTCTGTCTTTACCAGAAACAAGCAAAGCTCTTTCTGTATCTTCAATTACTCTTGCATATCTTGGTAAACATACAAGCCCTGTCTCTGTTGCCTTGTTCATCAATCCGAAAAGTTTTGTTTCTGCCTTTGTCATAATTATCTCCTTGGCTCTCGCCTTATGGTTATAATATAGCATGGTTTATTTGTTTAGTCAATAGTAAAACAAAAAAAAAGATAAAAAAATATTTTTTTTGTATAAATTTTGTATAAATTTTGGTCAAAAAATGGGCTTTACACCATGATAAAAACCTGACCTAAACCCCTAAAAAACTGATTAAAAGGTGTAAAAA
>CAZKPZ010000265.1:0-285 GCA_964554745.1 uncultured Treponema sp.
GCGTTTGGCCATTTCGTTTTCGATGTATTCCTTAGCTTTCTTCTCCTTGCCGCTGGAGTTTTTGGAGATCCGATCATTGGAATCCGTGCTGTAATTGTGCCTTAATTAACGGTAACTAGTGATCCATGAATCTCGTTTATTTGTGGATTGCTTGTTATATGGACTCCTCCTTTCTTGATAAACCCTGAACTTACGGTTTCTTCAACCTATAGAAGGTGCCGTAAGCGAAGGGTGAATTGAGCGCAAATAAAACTAGAAAAGTAATTATTACAAGTCCCTCTTTTT
>CAZKPZ010000265.1:377-1569 GCA_964554745.1 uncultured Treponema sp.
AGTTAGATTCAACGCTTTTTCATGTTGAAAAAATTCGTGAATATCTTAGTGCGGATTATTTGGGACGAGAAAAGCAGGTATTACTTATAAAAGATCAACTATTTCATATAGAAAACCATATAGCTTCATTTGTTATGGATGGACTTGACGATATTAAGAAATAATTTTAACAGCGCCTCTTCTTTTTTGTTCGCAAAAAAACAGTCTCTATAATAGAAAGTAGAAAGAGTAAGCAGACTATATTGAAGTAAAAGTTTATCTGACTGCATTAATTGCAGCCGAACGGTGAAGCCCGAGAACGGGGAGGGTAGATAGACCATTGTGAAAACAGTGTAGTGATAATACCTAGAGGTGAAATGCCTATTTGACGAAGTGGTGACACGGAAATGAATCATCTACTTTTATTTTTTTGCCATGAATGAACAAGATTTGAATTATATTTCTGTTCCAAGATCAGAATGGACAGATGATACAGCCGACCTTGCAATAAAGATTATTGAAATGGGATCTGAAAAATTACCCAGAAAGAAAAACTCAGAAAAAGGTCTTTAAGTAATCGCAAAAAATTACAAGGACTATAATGAGAAGAACTCTTTAGCTCAACTTGGTAGAGCGCATGTTTATACATGAGGTTGATGGTTCAAATCCATCAAGGTTTCTTTTTTTTTCGCAAAAATTACAAGCACTATTATGAGAAGAAACATATTTTCAAACGAGAGCCGCGAAGGATAACGGGTAGCAGTTTGAAATGCAATAATGAACCCCTCGTATGAGGCGTAACCTTTTGGGGATAAGCCAAACTAGGACGATAAAGGGCCAGTCATTATAGCATTTAACTGTCCGTGAACTGGACCATAAGTCTCTTTACAAAATATGCTTCTTCTTTTTTTTTGTCGCAAGTAAAATTTGATTCAAATAAGAAAGGATATGAATTAGAAAGACTTGATGACTTTGACAAATCTATTAACGAAGCATCCAATAGACTTAACTATTATTTGCAAATGGCCGAAGTAGAAAGGGAACATATAAGGTTTTTGAAAGAAGCAAAGCATTTAATGGAATCAGTTAAATCTCATAAGGAGGAGCCCTAACAAGGCCCCTTCTTTTTTGTCGCAATAAAAACAACCTCTATAATAGAAACTATATACTTATATTTTTATTAAGGAGGTAAAATTATGGAATACAATTTTAA
>CAZKPZ010000266.1:0-1554 GCA_964554745.1 uncultured Treponema sp.
ATGTCTAAATCTGAGGCTCATTATAATCTTCCGGTGGAGTGTTATCCCGTAGAATTGGAGGAAAATTCCACGGCATATTTTCCAAATGAGGAATAAGTTCATAAGGTTGAGCTAACATTTGTGAAATCAAAAGACGAGGGTTGTTTTCTATTTCAAAATCAAAATTATTGTTCAAATATTTTAATATATCTTCTTCTTCTGCGTTTGGTATACCAGCGTTTTTATGGGCGGTTATCATACGTCTGATATTTTTCCCATAAAATGAAACTCTAGCTGCACCTCCAAGCAATAAATATTTCATAGGCTGATTTGCCTCAGATTGTTTATGCATTAAGTCAGACTGCTTGTTACGAGCCTTTACCAAGCAAGATCCATACGCAGTTCTAAAATCTCTTATACATTGATAAAAGCATTCAGAATCTATACAATCATCTAAATTTATCTTTTTGATGTCAGATGAACGGTTTAAATTGAAATAGTCAATATTTCGTTGTGTCAAATTTTCTTTTGCTCGGAATATATTGCTCACCGTGTTTGGTGAAACTATTTTTGATGTCAATGAATCAAATCCCAAACTTTCAATACTTTGAGAAATACATTCAACTTTAGTTCCGTTTTCATCAACGGTTTTTAGAAACGTTGCTATATCTACTGTACCGCCTTCAGCATCTCCAACTGAATAAAAACCAGAAGGAACAGCGTTGTCTTGTTGGTAAAGCAAAATTTCAGCATAGAGTTCTGGAAGCGTATTGCAATACTGTTTTTCCATATCTTTATTTTCTGAAAAAAACTTATCAAACTCAAATATATTTACTGTTTGTGTATCTGGATATTTTTCAGAATACTCCGTTGCAACATTTAAAACAGTTTTATACACAGAGTCAGTATCTTTTTCTGTCACAGGAACGCCCATGTTTATATGCCACTTTAAATTTTGCATAATTTTTTTTGCAGCAAGCTTATCCGATACGAATTTTTTGCTATACGAAATTACATTAGTCAAGAAAAAAGCAGAGCAAAGTTCTTCAATATTATTCTTTAATCTTTTTCCTACTTCGTATAACTTTTCATTTCTAGGCAGAGAATTGCTTATCATTGCATATTTGAAATACCTGATTTCATCATCGCTTTCAGTATTTCTTGTGATTGATAAAGTGGTATCTTCGGAATTGAAAAACAATATTGAGTCTTTGTAATAATCGGAATCCCCGTTGCCACACGAAAACCTTACGCTGCACTTTTTATGCTCCGTGGATGGAATTTCATAGGCTACTTTTGTGAATGTAGTTCCAAAATCAAGTCCAATATAAATATTCCTTGTTGAATTGTTTGATTTTGTGGCGAAATTGTCTGTCTTCGATGTCAGTTTTGGACGAGATGAACTTTGAATTGGTGCATCAAATTTTTGTGTCGTTATTGCAGTTTCTGCAGTGTTTTCTTTCTTTTTCAAGAAGGATTTAACCTTTACAATGAAAGCCATAATTTATTTCTCCGTTATATACAACAATCCTGTCGCTATTTCACTTGGATTTATTTGACAATTCATTTTTTCAG
>CAZKPZ010000267.1:0-1544 GCA_964554745.1 uncultured Treponema sp.
ATCGTTTTAAATGCATCAATCATCAATCTATGATTTTTTACTTCCGTTAAGCGTCCCAGAGTTACAATGTAGTCGCCGTCTCCACGCCATTGCGTAGTATAGAATTTTGAGTTAACTGCGTTTGGAATTATAACGGACTTTTCTTGTAGTTTTTGAGAGAACCAATTCTTTGCATCTTCAGTTTGAAACACGCAGCCGTCCGCCTCTGGCAAAAGATGCCTCGCAAGAATTTTTCCGATCATCCCGGCATATTCTTTTGCAGGGTCACTACGTACAGAAATTATTTTCTTTACAGGAAGACCTATTGACGCGACTAATAGGCGGAAGTTTGGCTCCGCCATAAATGACACCGCCACATCAGGCTTTTCCCGTTTTATAATGCGGCGAAGTTTTGTAATTCGCGCTACGTTTTTGAGCAAACGGCTTTTCTGCGTTCTTTCCTCCAAAACATATCTTTTTATATTTGGAGAAAGTTCATATTCAACAGGACAGCGGAATGAGGTTACAAAAACGACATTTTCAGAATTTGCAGCAAACTGATTGGCAAGGTTCGCCATGGCGCGTTCCGCACCACCGTCCGATACTTGGTTTATATATAGGAAGATTTTCATTTTATTGATTTGTAAGTTAATGCTTTCTTTCGTATCACTTTTGCAACGAATTCTATATTCGTCGCAAATATCTGAATGCAAAATAAAAGTTTCTGAGCAGAGCATCAAATAGGGTACGTTTTCTTTTCTTCAAGACGGAATCGACAGTTCCAAACTTTGCAGTATACTTTTTAAGGAACTCTTCAAGCACAGAAAAATCACGGTCATTCATAATATTCGGATGGTAGCAGAATGTTACAATCTTGAAGGGCAGTTTCCGCACATGTCCCGACTGCTGGGGAATAAAATAAAAGCCGCCCTCAAAATACACATCAAAGGCTACAGTGTCGCTTATGATGCGGATGTCTGTTTCTGTACGCAAGGCTTCGAGCGTGTTCTTGTCGAAGGTGTGCGACGGCGCAAAAAAGATTTTCGGTTGGATTCCCTTTTTCTTTAGAATGGCATACCCTTCGTGGATTTTTCTTTTCTGCTCGTCAAGGTCAAGTCCTGCAAATTCGCTCCGCTTGTTTACGGGATTGATTCCCCCGCTTGCCGTTGTATACACATGTTCGTAGCCGTGCATGGCAAGACACCAACCTTTGTCTTGCCAGCGTCTTACGGTGTCTTTCCAAAATGATGGGTTTTCTTTGTATAGACCTATCAAGGCTGAGTCTTTGTTCTGCGGAATAACACCCACGATTGGCTTTACGCCGTAGCCATCCAATACCGCTTCCATACGGTTCCACTTTTCCGTGTCCATGCGGTCGGAAGCGTCATCTAGTCTAATAAGATACATAATGAATTGGCAACACCTTATTCTTCATATTTTTGCGGAAGCGACAATAACTCCCCCAGCTTTGCATCCCAACCTTTCTTGAACGGACGATGGGCGCCCCACTCAAAAAAAGTAAATTCGCTAAAGTACACTTGTCCTGCGACATCGAAAAAATCAAC
>CAZKPZ010000268.1:0-1535 GCA_964554745.1 uncultured Treponema sp.
TTATCATTTAACATCGGAGTGAAATGTAATATCGCTTCAGGAATTTCCGTTCTTTTAAGATGTAAGAGAGAGGCGCATGCCCAGACACCATCAAATTTCTTGTCTGCATTAAATGTCAAGAAATCACCGTTGATAACAGTCTTCCCGGTAAGCTTTCCTGCTGCCGCACACATTGCCTGCGAGGCATCGACCATTGTAACATCAAATCCGTTATTTAGAAAATACAGACTATCTCTTCCGGAACCGCACCCAAGATCAAGAATAGTCGCATTAACCTTTAGCTTACCTAGGAATTGATCCTGCAAGTCATGCATTTCCGCTTTTTCCGTCCTGCGCAAAAAATCAACGGCATTGTTATTATAGAATTCTATGGTTTTATTATTCATCAGAGGCCGCCCAGATTTTTATAATATTTTTTGAGATCATCATGCATCTGCTTTTCGATATTCTTTTTATCGTCTCTCGTAAGCTCACTGAAGAGGCTGTGATTCATCGCAATCATATTTAGATTCTTCGAATAATACATGAAACGTTTTCTTTCAAATTTCTCAAAGGGATTTGTGAGCATATTCCTTTTTACAAAGGAAATGTCATTTAAATTATCAGCTGTATATGGGCAGGTACTTCTATCGACCGGCAAGCCTCTTTGGATTCTGTCCTTATAAAAAGCGATATGTTCTGTCAGCACATCATTAATATCAGCTTCACCATTTTGATTCAGATGATGGAGAATGCCCAGCAAAAACGGCATTTTATAAGACAGACTGTAATCTCTCTCCTTTAAAAAGTCGAAAAAATCCTTACGAATTGTAGTATCATCATGCTTTGGAATATTCATTTCTGTCCTGATTTTCTCAACACTATTAGGGCTGAAAAGATATATTTTTCTGCTTCCAAATGGAAAGGAGAAGTCGGGAGTTATTTTCTTCTTTTGTATCCAGCTTGTAATACTTCCGGTACTCAAAAAGAATTCTCTCGCCACCTTTTCCTGGTTCAGATAATCGCCATATTTTTCTTCAAAGGTTTCGGTATTTACGGGGATTATTCGCTCAATACGCTCAGAAAAGCCATCTATTGTAACAATATCACCCGGTTTATAATCCCTTTTTAATATACTTCCAAACGGTGCATACATCGGATTATGAAAAATGCTGTGCATACTGCATGGCATCAGAGACGACCCATATTGATCAACCACATCAATAATAAAAACATGCGACTTAGATGAAGTTTTTCTTAAGCCCCGCCGAATCTGCTGTTAATATAGAACCTTTGACATAGTCGGTCTTGCCATGACAAGAATACCAAGCTCAGGATAATCCCAGCCCTCAGAAATCATCTGGCATGCGCACAGGAATCTGATTTTATGATTTTTAAAGTCCTCCATTATCTTATCGGGATTCTTGCTTTTTCCTGTAAACGCGGCTACGGAAATCCCCCTCTTCTTCAGAACCTTCTCCATTTCACCGGCGTGCGCGGTATTTACGCAGAAAATAACTCCCTGTAATTTATCAAATGGTTCCTCGTTAAAATAT